>NZ_SMKQ01000244.1 GCF_004348995.1 Nonomuraea terrae | reverse complement strand
AGCGTAAGATGTGTATAAGAGCCAGCCTCTCCGGCCCGCCGTTCCCCGACCGGCCGCTCTCGCGGGCCGTCTCGCGGGTCGGAGCGCCGGCTCGCCACCGTCATGTCGTCGTCACCACCCGTACGCGGCGGCGGGACAAGGCGCAAATGAGCCCTTACCCCACCACTCGAACGGGACCCTGACCTCTTCCCGGAATTCCGGCGGAGCGTGGCCTGCGCGCGCGTATTGTCTCCCCGTCGATCCGTACTCCGGGTGGCATCGGCGAGCAAGGTGAGCTGATTGGTGTTTTCGCTGGTCGTATCCGTATGTGAGGGCGTTCGCATGGATGACCTCCTGCCGTGCGGCCTGAGGAAAAGGCCAAATAAAGATCAGCAAATCGAACACGGTGTCGATCGAACTCCCGTACGATGTTGTACACCACACCGGCGATGATTTCGAGGAAGACTCGAACAATTGTTTGAGAATGATCTTCAACAGCGATAACGTCGCTGTGTGCGACATCGAGACCACGGACCGGGAGGTCCGCCGGTGAGGCGGGCCGCCAGGCGAGGAGGAGCAGCATGACCGAGCGGGATGACACAAGCGGGGTCAGCGACCTCGCGGTGCGCCGACGAGACTCCCTGGGGCTCACCCCCAGGCAGCGCAAGATCCTGGAAGTGATCCGCGACTCGGTGCAACAACGCGGATATCCGCCGTCCATGCGCGAGATCGGCGAGGCGGTGCAGCTGACCAGCACGTCCAGCGTGTCACACCAGCTCACGGCGCTGCAGCGCAAGGGCTACCTGCGCCGCGACCCCCACCGGCCGCGCGCGCTGGAGGTCCGCCTCCCCGGCGAGCCCGTGATGTGGGTCGACCCCGACGCCGGCTCCGAGGAGCCCACGGTCAGCCGCCCGACGGCCGCCTACGTCCCGCTCGTGGGCCGCATCGCCGCCGGTGGGCCGATCCTCGCCGAGGAGAGCGTCGAAGACGTCTTCGCGCTGCCCAAGCAGCTCGTCGGCGAGGGCACGCTGTTCCTGCTGCAGGTCACCGGTGACTCGATGATCGAGGCCGCCATCGCCGACGGCGACTGGGTGGTCGTCCGCCAGCAGCCGGTGGCCGAGAGCGGTGACATCGTCGCCGCCATGATCGACGGCGAGGCCACGGTCAAGACCTTCAAGCGCAAGGACGGGCACGTCTGGCTCGTCCCCCACAACGCCAACTACGAGCCGATCCCGGGCGACGAGGCCAGCGTCCTGGGCAAGGTCGTGGCGGTGCTGCGCCGCCTCTAGTCGCGACGAAGGCCCGGGCGCCCACCAGAGGGCCCCGGGCGCCCGTCCCACCACGGCACGCGACGCCTCTCACCCCACGGCTCTGCCACCCGCTGCACCGCCACCCCGGGCATCTCCGGTACGCCCCGCCTGCCGACTCGCTCTCAGGTCTCGATGCGCAGACTCGGCCTCTGGAACGCGGGCCCCAGACCGCCTGCCCTGAGCCGGCCAAGGAGCCGGTCCGGAGATCGAATGCCGGTCCCGATTCGCACTCTCCCGATCGTCGGACGCCCCACCCGAAGTCACCCGCTACCTCGTCAAGCTCGGTCTCGATTCGCACTCACTCGGCCGTCACGCACGTCTCCGTCCGCACCCGATCGGCCCGACCTGATCCACGTCGACCAGGTCATCCATCCCGAACGGCGACCGACGAGGAAGCCAATACCTCAAAGCTCGTGAAGCACGCCCTCACCCACGACCGGGTGATCCGGCACCGCGAAGGACCGAGATCCCTAGGACCTGGACGTCACCCCGACCACGTCAGCGAACTGCGCCGGCAGCCCGCCGGGCGGGCATTCCATGCCGGCCTTGTTGTGATTCTGGGCACCACATCCGTTACGCCAGAAGGATCACGACGCGGATCTGGGACGAGTACGGGGAAACCACTACGTCGATCGCGATGCGCAGCATTGCCCTGTGGGCGTTGCTGACCGCCACCATGGTGGCCGAGCTCCTCATATTCCGGTTCCGCCCGCGGCGTCCACCGTGGCCGCGACTGGGATCGGCGCCGCTCTCCGCGATGACCTACGTGCTCGTGCGGCCGGCCTTCCTCACCTTGCCCGGGGCTGATCGCCTGCCCTCGGCAGCCAAGTGCACCGGTCACGCGCTCCTGCTGCTCGCCGTGATCGCCTGGCCCTCCGACGAATCCGCCACAGTGCTGATCTGGGCCGCGGTCGCGCTCACCTCGATGGTGATCGGGCTGCGCTTGTGGCATGGCCACCGGGCCGGCCGCGCCGCGGAACGTGCCACCGCTGCCCCGGACCGGCCGTACGCCTGGCGGAGTCGTACGCCTCCACCCGTCCGGCAGCGCATGCAGGGGGCCGATCGACGTCACGCGGTGCGTCGTCAGCGGGTCGTGTAGAGCGTGTGGGCGGTGGTGATCGCGTGGGTGGCGAAGGCGAGGACGTCCTGGCGGCGCTCGAAGGGGGAGGCGTACAGGGATCGGCGGGGGGCGCCGAAGTGGTCGGCGAGGCCCGACAGATGGCTCGACGCGGTCGGAAGGGCAGTGTCCTCTTCGCGCAGACGCAGCGCTTCGTTGAGCACGCGGTGCCAGCGCGACGGGAACGTCCGCAGGGCGTGCAGGGCCGCGCCCGTCTTGGAGGTGAGCTCGCCGGTCGCCAGCGTGTAGTGCAGCCGGGAGACGCCCGTGACCAGCCACACGGTGGCGTACCCGCCGAAACAGGCCAGCCCCCACGGCGAGACGACGCGGGCGGCGCGGGTGACGAGGCGGCGCCAGTAGTGGTCGAGGTTCGCGTCCATCCAGGCGGCCAGGGCCTCGGGATCGTTCCAGATGTCGAGATCCTTGGGCTTGGGGCCGCGGCAGGTGACCCCGTGACGGGCCAGGGTGTGCCAGGTGACCGGGTTGAGGTCGCCGCGCCGGTTGAGCCGCCCCGCGTGCGCCTGCGGACGCTGCCCGAGTGAGGCGGGGTCGCGGCGGAGGTCGTCCCAGGTGAGATAGACGCCGTCGAACGGGTGGACACCGAGCCTGGCGTGGATGCGTTCGATCACCTCGACCGGCGGCGGCTCGGTCGTCACGGCCACGAAGTCGACGTCGCTCGCCGTCGGCCGGTAGTCGCCCAGGGCGGCGGAACCCTCCAGGTAGAGCGCCTCCACCAGCCCGGGAGCCTCCGCGTCGGCCAGGGAGAGGTACGTGTCGACGATCGCGTCGACCTTCGGGTGGGGCGTCATGGCCGCACAGCCTGCCACAGTCGCCGCCGCCGCCTCATCACAATCGCCGATTCTAGAATGGTCGGGTGAACCACGCATATCCCCCCGTAGACCTCAAGTCCACGCACGACGGCCTCAAGTGGGCGGCGGTCGAGCCGGGCGTCATCCCCGCCTGGGTGGCCGACATGGACCTGCCGACCGCGCCCGACGTCGTCGAGGCTCTGCGGCGGCGGGCCGGCGGAGACCTCGGCTACCCGACGTGGCTGGACAAGCCCGGCGCCGGTCCGCTGGCCGAGGCGTTCGCCGAGCGCATGACCGCGCGGTACGGCTGGGCGGCCGGCCCCGAGCACGTGCGGTCGTTCACCGACATCAACCAGGCCCTCCAGGTGCTCCTCCACCTCTGGACGGCCCCGGGCGACGGCGTCGCCCTGCACACCCCGGCCTACCACCCGTTCCTCGGCACGCTCGACCTCATGAAGCGCCCCCTGCGCCCCATCCAGATGGTCCCGGACGGCGGCACGTGGCGCTTCGAGGTGCCCGACCTGTCCGGCTGCCGGGTGCTCCTGCTGGTGAACCCGCACAACCCGACCGGCCGCGCCTTCACCCGCGCCGAGCTGGAGGAACTGGCCGAGCACGCCGAACGCCACGACCTGCTGGTGATTTCCGACGAGATCCACGCCGACCTGGTCTACGAGCCGCACCGGCACATCCCGTTCGCCACGATCCTCCCCGAGCGCACGGTCACGCTCACGTCGGCGACGAAGGCGTTCAACCTGGGCGGCATCCGCTGCTCGGTCGCCCACCTCGGTCACCCGGGCGTCCGCGCGGCGCTGGAGGCGGAACCCCCCTTCCTGTACGGCTCCGCGAACGTCTTCGGCGTCGAGGCCACGGTGGCGGCCTGGCGCCACGGGGACGCCTGGCTGGCCGACACCGTGGCGCTGCTCAACCGCAACCGGCACATGATCGCCGCCCGCCTGCCGGCGGGAGTGGGGTACCGGATCCCGGAGGCGACGTACCTGGCCTGGCTGGAGGTGGGGCGGCCGGGGCTGGCGGAGGTGCTGGAGCGCGAGGCCCGCGTCCGGCTCAACGACGGCGCGGCGTTCGGCCCCGGCGGCGAGCACTGCGTCCGGCTGAACTTCGCCACCACCGAGGCCATCCTCGCCGAGATCCTCGACCGCCTGGGCCGCGCCTGGTGACTCACGCCAGGGGCGGCAGCTCCGGCGGCGTGGCGGGCGGGTGCTCTTCCAGGGCGGCGAGCGCGAGCTCGATCGCCCTGTCGAGCTGCGGGTCCCGCCCGGCGACGCGCTCCTGGGGCGTGATCACGACCTCGATGTCGGGGTCGACGCCGTGGTTCTCCACGCCCCAGCCCTGTCCTGCCAGCCAGAACGAGTACCGCGGCTGGGTCACGCGGGTGCCGTCCACGAGCGAGTAGCGCGAGTCGATCCCGATCACGCCGCCCCACGTGCGGGTGCCGACCAGCGGACCGATCTCGCGGTTCTTGATGCCCGCGCTCACGATGTCGCCGTCGGAGCCGGCGAACTCGTCGGTGACCGCGACCACCGGCCCGCGGGGCGAGTCGGTCGGGTAGCGCTTCGGCTTCTTGCCGCGGGCCAGGTCCCAGCCGACGACCTTGCGCGACAGCTTCTCCAGCACCAGCTCGGACAGGTGCCCGCCGCCGTTCTCGCGCACGTCCATGATCAGCCCGTCGAAGGCCATCTCGGTACGCAGGTCGCGGTGGAACTGCGCCCACCCGGAGGCCACCATGTCCGGCATGTGCAGGTAGCCGAGCCGGCCGCCCGAAGCCTCTCTGACGTAGGCGCGGCGGCTGTCCACCCAATCGTGGTAGCGCAGCGGCGTCTCGTCGGCGATCGGGCTGACCACGACCCGGCGCACGTCTCCGCCGGAGGCGGGCCGCACGGTCAGCTCGACGGGCCGGTCGGCGGTGCCGGCCAGCAGGGCGAGCGGGCCGCGTACCGGATCGACCGGGCGGCCGCCCACGGCGAGGATGGCGTCGCCGGGACGGATCGCGACGCCGGGCGCGAGCAGCGGCGAGCGGGCGGCGTGGTCGGACGTCTCGCCGGGCAGGACGCGCGTGACCCGCCACACCCCGTCCTCGTCCCTGGCCAGGTCGGCGCCGAGCAGGCCCTGGCGGCGCCGGGGGTCGACGCCGGCGCCGTTGCCGATGGCGTAGGCGTGCGAGGTGCCGAGCTCGCCCTGCGTCTCCCAGAGCAGGTCGATCAGCTCGGAGTGGGAGCCGATGCGCTCGACCAGTGGTGCGTAGCGGTCGAGCACGCCCTGCCAGTCGACGCCGTTCATGTCCTCGCGCCAGAAGTGGTCGCGCATGAGCCGGCCCGCCTCGCGGAAGCCCTGCCGCCACTCGGCCACGGGGTCGATCTGGACGGAGATCCGGTCGAGGTCGACGGTGACCACCTCGTCGCCCTCGGTCGCGGCGCGGGTCTGCAGGCCGTTCTTGCCGTTGAGGACGAGCCGGGTGCCGTCGCCGCTGACCTCGAACGCCCGCACCTCCTTGCCCAGCTCGGCCTTGGCGCGCTTCTTGAGGTCGTACCGTTCGAGCACGATCTCGGCGTTCTGCTCGGTGCCGTCGCCGAGCTGCCCGGTGAGCGGGTGCTTCAGCCACAGCAGCGCGTCCTTGGCGGTACGCAGGTTGGCGTAGCGCCCGGCGGGCACCGGCACCGGCACCACGCGCGAGGCCAGCCCCTCGGTGTCGACCTCCGTGCGCGGCGGCGCGTCGTCGTCCTTAGGGGCGTCCTTGGCGGGCTTGTCGTCCTCGCCGTTGAACCCGCGCCCCCGCAGAGAGGGGTCGAACGGCGAGGGCGTCGTGGCCTGCAGCGGCACGATGTACGGCTTGCAGCCGTTCGGGAACGACATGTCGAAGACGTGGACGTCGTAGACCGGGTCGAACGTCCGCACCGACAGGAACGCCAGGTGCTTGCCGTCACGGGTGAACACCGGGTCGGAGTCGGCGAACCGCACCGGCGTCACGTCGATCACGGAGGTGCCGTCGACCCGGCCCATCCGGATCTGCGACAGCGACTCGTCGTGCGGGTGCGTCCAGGCCAGCCACGCGGAGTCGGGCGAGAACGTCAGCCCGCTCACGTCGCCGTCGCTCGTGCGGTCGAGCTCGCGGACGTCGCCGCTCTCCAGGCCGACGACCAGCAGCCGCCCGTCGTGCGAGGCGACGGCCACGTGCTTGGCGTCGGGCGCGGCGATCAGCTCCAGCACCCGCCCGAGCTGCCCGGTGGCGAGCGTGCGGATCTCGCCGCCGGGGGTGCCGACCTCCAGGCCGTCCTCGCCGGAGGCGTCGGAGACCCACACGGCGCGGCCTGAGGCGTCGAGGACGCGCGGCAGCCGTACGCGGACGCCGGGCTCGGCGCGGAGCACGCCCGCGGGCCCGTCGCGGTGGGTGACCCAGTGGGCGGTGCCGCGGATCTCCACCGCGCTGGCCCGCCCGGTGGCGTCCGGGGAGAAGTCGCCGGCCCGCAGGGGCGCCGGCCGCCTGGCCCGTCCCGGACGCGGCCCGCCGAGGCTGATCTCCAGCCGGCGCGGCTCGGCGTCCAGGCTCTCCAGCAGCCACAGGTCGCCGGCGTGGCTGTAGATCACCCGCTCGCCGTCGCTGGTCGCGTGGCGGGCGTAGAACTGCTCGTGGGAGGTGTGCTTGCGCAGGTCGGAGCCGTCGGGCAGGGCGGAGTAGACGTTGCCGGTGCCGTCGGCGTCCGACAGGAACACGATGCGGTCGCCGGCCCAGCTCACCGACCAGTACTGCGCCGTGCTGTCGGCGAACAGCCTGGTGAACTCGCCGTTGCCCTCGGCGTCCACCCAGATCTTGCCCGCGGTGCCGCCCCGGTAGCGTTTCCACTGCGACGGCTCGCGCCACAGCGAGGAGACGGTGGCGACCCTGACGCCGCTGACGGCCACGTCGCTCACCCATCCGTACGGCAGCCGCGTCGCCGGTCCACCGTCGAGCGGCACCGCGTACGCCCAGCGCCTGGTGCGCGAGCTCTCCCCGGCCGAGCTGATCGCGAGCACGTCGCCGTCGGCCGTCCAGCCGAACGCGCCCGTCGTGGCGCTGCCCCAGTGCGTCAGCCGGTCGCCCTCAGGGCCGTCGATCTCGGCGGCGAACACCTCGGGAACGCCCTCTCGGGTCCCGGCCCACGCGATCCGGCTGCCGTCGGGGGAGAATCTCGGGTTCGACACCGGCACGCGGTCGGCGGTGAACCGCCAGGCCCTGCCGCCGGTGATCGGTGCCAGCCAGACGTCGTCGTCGGCGACGAAGGTGACCAGGTCATCGTGCAGGTGCGGGTATCTCAGGTATGCGCCATTTGTCACAGCTAGACACTAATGCGCCAGGCCAAGGGCGGCTCACGATTTACCCCCGCATTCCCCTCGCAGCGTACGGGCATCGCCCCAGGAACCGCCAAGCCGGACATGTCGCGAAATATCAGGGAAGGGGAAGAGCGCCCGCGATCGCAATCTGTGAGGGGATATGAGGATCTTCGCTCGGATGCACCAGCTGCCGCCCCGCCTGGCCGCCGGCGCCTTCATCCTGAACTCCGGCTTCACCAAGGCGGGCGCCGACGAGGAGGCCGCCAAGTCCACGCACGGCACGGCGGTGAGCGCCTATCCGTTCCTGCGGGGCGTGGACCCGGTCGCCTTCACCCGCATGTTGTCGAAGACCGAGATGGCCCTGGGCGCCGCCCTGCTCACACCGGCCGTGCCGTCACTGGTGGCCGGGGCCGCGCTGACGGGCTTCGCGGGGGGCCTGGTCGGCCTCTACCTCCGCCTTCCCGCGCTGCGTCGGCCGCACAGTGTGCGCCCGTCGGAGCAGGGCCTCGGCATCGCCAAGGACGTCTGGCTGCTGGCCATCGGCCTGGGACTGGTCATCGAGGAATGGCGGGCCTGCCGCCGCGATTGATCTCCGCGCCCTGGACACTAATCCTGACAAACCAGGGTAGACGGGGCAGATGGTACAAATCGGCTACACCTTGATGTCCGAGCAGACCCCCGCCCGCGAGCTGGTGGACTACGCCGCCGCGGCCGAACGTATCGGCTTCGACTACGCCGTCATCTCCGACCACTATTTCCCGTGGCTCGAGGAGATGGGCCATTCGCCCTACTGCTGGTCGGTGCTCGGCGCCGCGGCCCAGGTCACCGAGCGGCTGCCGCTCATGACGTATGTGACCTGCCCCATCATGCGCTACCACCCGGCCGTGGTGGCGCAGAAGGCGGCCACCATGGGCGTGCTCAGCAACGGCCGGTTCACGCTGGGCCTCGGCGCGGGCGAGAACCTCAACGAGCACGTCATCGGCGAGGGCTGGCCGCCCGTGGACACCCGGCACCGGATGTTCGCCGAGGCCGTCCAGATCATCAGGAAGCTGTTCAGCGGCGAGTACGTCACCCACCAGGGCGAGTTCTACGACGTCGACTCCGCCAAGCTCTACGACCTGCCCGAGCGGCAGGTGCCCATCGGCATCGCCGCCTCCGGCGGCCAGTCGGCGGAGCTGGCCGCGGAGTACGGCGACCTGCTCGTGGTCAACGAGCCGATGCCGGAGGTCGTGCGGCAGTTCAACGCGGCCGGCGGCGAGGGCAAGCCGGTCTACGGCCAGCTCGCCCTCTCCTACGACACCGACGCCGAGGCCGCCAAGGAACGCGCGCACCGGCTGTGGCGCTGGTCGAGCGCGGGCGGCTGGAAGGTCATGGCCGAGCTGCCCGGCCCGGTGAACTTCGCCGCCGCCACCGGCACCGTACGCCCCGACGACGTGGCGCAGAGCGTGCCGTGCGGCGCCGACGTGGACGCCGTCGTGCAGGCCGTCAAGCAGTTCGCCGACGCCGGCTACACCCACGTGGCGCTCGTGCAGATCGGGCACGACCAGCAGCAGTCCTTCTTCGACTGGGCGGAGAAGGACCTGCTGCCGGCCCTGCGCAACCTCTAGCTAGGGGACGATGTTGACCAGCTTGGGCGCCCGGACGATCACCTTGCGCGGCATGCCCTGCAGGTAGGGGGCGACCTTCTCCGACGACAGCGCCAGCTCGCGCAGCTCGTCCTCGGAGATGCCGGGCGGCACCTCCAGGCGGTCGCGCACCTTCCCTGCCACCTGCACCACGCAGATGACCGACTCCTGCACCAGCAGCGCGGGGTCGGCCACCGGCCAGCCGGCGAACGAGACGGGCCCGGTGCGGCCCAGCCGCTCCCAGCCCTCCTCGGCGGTGTACGGGGCCACCAGCGACAGCATGATCGCCAGCGTCTCGGCGGCCTCGCGCACCGCCGGGTCGGCCGGGCCGGGGCCCGAGTCGATGGCCTTGCGCGCGGCCGAGGTCAGCTCCATCATCCGCGCCACCGCCACGTTGAAGCGGTAGGAGTCGACCAGCTTGGTGACCTCGTCGATCGTGTGGTGGGTGACCTTGCGCAGCTTGGCGTCGCCGCTCTCGAACGGCACGCCCGGCTCGCTGGTCACCTCGGACATCACGCGCAGCGCCCGGGCCAGGAACTTCTGCGAGGCGGCCGGCGAGACGTCGGCCCAGTCGATGTCGTCCTCGGGCGGCCCGGCGAAGACCATGGTCAGGCGTACGGCGTCGACGCCGTACGCGTCGATCTGCTGGCCCAGGTCGACGCCGTTGCCCAGGGACTTGGACATCGCCTTGCCGCCGTTGATGACCTGGCCCTGGTTGAGCATGCGCACGAACGGCTCGGTGAAGTCGAGCATGCCCATGTCGTGCAGCACCTTGGTGAAGAACCGGGAGTACAGCAGGTGCAGCACGGCGTGCTCGATGCCGCCGACGTACTGGTCGACCGGGCCCCACTTGCGCACCTGCGCGGGGTCGAACGGGCCGTCGGTGTAGCCCGGCGAGCAGTAGCGCAGGAAGTACCACGACGAGTCGACGAAGGTGTCCATCGTGTCGGTGTCGCGCTTGGCCGGCCCTGAGCACTTGGGGCACTCGACGTTGACCCACTCGGTGGCGCTGGCCAGCGGGGAGACGCCCTTCGGCGCCAGCGCCTCGCCGCGCAGGTCGGGCAGCGTGACGGGCAGCTGCTCGTCGGGGACGGGCACCTCGCCGCAGTCGGGGCAGTGGATGATCGGGATCGGCGTGCCCCAGTAGCGCTGGCGCGACAGCAGCCAGTCGCGCAGCCGGTAGTTGACCGTGCCGCGGCCCCTGCCCTCGCGCTCCAGATGCTCGATGATCGTCCGGATCGCCTCGGCCTTGCTCAGGCCGTCGAGGGCGCCGGAGTTGACCAGCATGCCCTCGCCGGGAGTGGCCTCGCCGGTCTCACCGGGGTCGGCCAGGCCGGTGTGCACGACCACCCGCACCGGCAGCTCGAACTTGCGGGCGAAGTCGAGGTCGCGCTGGTCGTGGGCGGGCACGGCCATGATGGCGCCGTGGCCGTAGTCGGACAGCACGTAGTCGGCCGCCCAGACCGGGATGCGCTCGCCGTTGACCGGGTTGATCGCGTAGCGGCCCAGGAAGACGCCGGTCTTCTCCTTGTCGGTGGACAGGCGTTCGATGTCGCTCAGCCGGGCGACCTCGGCGCGGTAGGCCTCGAACGCGGGCCGCTGCTCGTCGGTGACGATCTCGTCGGCCAGCGCCGCGTCGGCGGCCACGACGAAGAACGTGGCGCCGTACAGGGTGTCGGGGCGCGTGGTGTAGACGGTGACCGGCTCGTCGCGGCCCTCGATCTCGAACAGCACGTCGGCGCCCTCGGAGCGGCCGATCCAGTTGCGCTGCATGGTCAGCAGCCGCTCGGGCCAGCCGTTGAGCTGTTCCATGTCGTCCAGCAGGCGCTGGGCGTAGTCAGTGATCTTGAAGTACCACTGCGTCAGCTCGCGGCGGACGACGTCGGCGCCGCAGCGCTCGCACTTGCCGGCCACGACCTGCTCGTTGGCCAGCACGGTCTGGTCGTTGGGGCACCAGTTGACCAGGCCGCCCTTGCGGTAGGCCAGGCCACGCTCGAAGAAGCGGATGAACAGCCACTGGTTCCAGTGGTAGTAGTCGGGGTCGCTGGTGTGCAGGCGGCGCGACCAGTCGAAGGCGATGCCGTAGCGCCGGAACGAATGGGCCTGGGTCTCGATGTTGGCGTACGTCCACTCCGCGGGGTGGGCGTTGCGCTTGATCGCGGCGTTCTCCGCGGGCAGGCCGAAGGAGTCCCAGCCGATCGGGTGCAGGACGTTGTAGCCCTGCTGCATCCAGTAGCGGGCGACGACGTCGCCGATGGCGAACACCTCGCCGTGGCCCATGTGGAGGTCGCCCGACGGGTAGGGGAACATGTCGAGCATGTAGCGCCGCTCGCGGGGGTCGGCGTCGTCCTCGCTCGCCCGGTAGGGCTCCTGCTCCTCCCATCGCTGCTGCCACTTGGCCTGCAGCGCCTGCGGGTCGTACTCACTCACGGCTACTGTCCTTCTGGCTTGACTCGGGCCCATCGGTTCGGGCGAGCAACGCCGAGTTTACCCGGCGGGGGCATCGCTTCCCCGACGACTGTTCATTTGTTCGAAACGGGCGGCGCCTCCGCCTGAGGGTGCGCCGCCGCCGTCCTGGAGTCACAAGAAAACCCCCCGTGGACAACGAGGGGTCGAGCCGCGACGGCGAGATCTCAGGGCCGTCGCGGCCCGCTAAGAAGCAGGGTCGCCGAACGCATGTGTCAAGCCTAGCGCACGTCTTCCGCTGAACGCTGATACTCCGAGCAGGCCCGCGGGCACAATGGACTCTTCAGGTCCGGTGAGACCTGATGGTGATGTATCCGTTGTGACCTCATTCGTCCCCCGAGAATAGCCTTGGCGCCGTGGTACACCCAGCTGAGCCCCATCGACCGGAGGCCGACCTGCCCCTGCAGGATCCGCCGACCGATCCGCATGGCTTCCCTCGTTTCGCTGCGGGACCACCTGCATCTCCTGGAAAATCCCATGAGATCATGCCTGATACGTCGAATCCGGATATAACGGGCAATCCGGACAGATCCTCGGGAGGGCCGGCAGTAATGGCGACGGAGAATTCCGGACCTCACGTGCCGGCGTCCTGGCCGGAGGCGCCCCACCGGGACGCGCGGCCCGACGCGGCGGAGGCCGGGGCCGCGGCCCCGGTGCCGACGTCATGGCCGGAGGTTCCCCTGAACGACGCCCGTCCCGCCCAACCGGAGCCGTCCTGGCCCGAGCCGCCGCGCACCGGGCCGTCGTGGCCTGAGCCGCCGGCTCCGGCGCGCCCGCGGCACGGATCCCATGCCGCGCCCGTCAATCCCGATGCCGCCTCCGGCATGCCCGGCGCCACCTCGGGCGCGCCCGGCGGCCCGTCCTGGCCGGAGGCCCCGCCGCAGGCTCCCTCCTGGCCCGACCCGCCGCGCACCGCCGCCCGCCAGAACGGGTCCGGCCCTCTCGACGCCACCCCTCCCCACGGCGCCCGCCTCGACGGCTCGCGCACGGACGGCCCCCCATGGGCGCCCCAGGGACAGGAATCACCACTGGGGTCACCGCACGGTAGGGCGCCCGGGTCGCACCAAGGACCGGCGCAGGCGTCACCGCAAGGGACGCGGCCGGGCGTGCCCACATCGTGGCCGGAGGTCGCGTCGCAGGACCAGGCGGGTGCGGCGCGGCCCGAGCAGCCCCCCGTACCGGATCCGGTGCCCGCGTGGGCGCAGCCGCCGACGCCCTCCCCCGGCGCGTGGTCGAACCTGTCCTCCCC
>NZ_SMKQ01000243.1 GCF_004348995.1 Nonomuraea terrae | reverse complement strand
GCGCCGCCCCCGCCGCCCGAGCCCGCCGCACCGGCCCGCGAGCCGCTGCTGTCGGTCTCGGTCAGCGTCTCGCTCGGCCTGCCGGTGCTCGGCGGCGAGGGCGGTGACGGCGGCGAAGGCGGTCAGGGCGGCGAAGGCGGTGGGGGCGGCGGACTGGTGGACGCCGGCATCGGCTTGGGCCTCGGCTCCAGCCTCCTGGGGTTCGCGGTGGTGCCCGGATCCATGCTGCTCGCCCGCCAGATCGTCGTCCGCAGGGTACGAAAGGGCCGCGACGCCGAAAAGTCGTGAAATGCAGGCAAAGGCGGCCGATCTCCTACTATCGTGCGTCCGATAGAGGGCGCCCTCTGGCCTGAAAAGCTCATGGCCGGAACCTGCCCTGCGCGTTCGGGGTGAGGAGAAGAGTGGCGGTATGGCGGGCCGTGACCACGCTCGCCGCCGTGCTCCTGGTTACGGCGGTGCCGGCGCAGGCCGAACCGAAACCGACGGTGAAACGGCTCAAGAAGGAGCTGTCCGCCCTCCAGAAGGACGCCGACAAGCTCATCACGGACTACTACGCCGGTCGCATCGCCCACCAGAAGGCCGAGAAGGCGGAGAAGGCGGCGCGTGAGAAGCTGGCCGCCGCCCAGGAGGTCTACGACAGTCACTCCACCAGCCTCAGAGCCATGGCCGTCGCCCAGTATGTCGGCGGCGAGCCGAGTCAGCCGGCCATGCTGACCGGCAACCGCGACCCGTCGGCGCTGCTCGACCGGATGGCGCTCGCCCAGCACCTCATCGACGTCCAGGACGCCAGGGTGCGCGGCTACGCCGAGGTCAGGAACGCGCACCGGCAGGCGAGCGCAGAGGCCGAGGCCCGCGCGAAGGACCTGCGGCGGACCGTCGAGGACCTGGGCGAACGCAGGGAGAAGGCCGAGAAACAGATCGAGAAGGTCAAGGACAGGATCGACCTGCTCTACACCGCGCCCGGGATCCGGCGCCCCGACGGGACGTGGGTGCCGCAGCTCCCCGACGGCCCCGACAACATCACCCCCAGGATGCGCCTGGTCAGGAACCTCATCGGGGACCGGTTCGAGGTGCCGTACGGAATCGGGTGCTACCGGCCGATCCAGGACGGCGGCGAGCATCCGCTCGGCCGGGCGTGCGACTTCATGCTGAGCCGGGGCGGCGCGATGCCGTCCGCGGCCGAGTTGCAGCGCGGCGACCAGATCGCCGCCTGGGCCGTCAAGAACGCCAAACGGCTCGGCATCATGTACGTGATCTACCGCCAGCGCATCTGGCACGTCGGAACGGGCTCCTGGCGCACGATGTCCGACCGCGGCGGCACCACGGCCAACCACTACGACCATCCGCACATTTCGGTCTATTGACCGGTTGGCTCAACGGGTGCTTACTGAAGGTCGCAAAGCACCCTTGATCGGAGCCTCCCCGAAAGGACCCCTCCGGTGTCGCGTGAGCGCCTCGCGTTACTGCTGGCCGTGCTTCTCTCCCTGTCGTCCCTGGTGGGACAGACACCGTCCGCCTCCGCCTCCGCCTCCGCCGCCCCCGCCGCCGAGCGGAACGGGTTGCGCGGCGACTACTACCTCGCCTCGGCGGCGGGCAGGTTCGACTTCGCCGAGCTCAAGGCGAGCGTGGTCGACCCCGACCTCGACCTGGCCGACCTGAACCCGGTGTTCCGGGAGCTGACCGGCAGGGAGGACGACGTCACCGTCCGGTGGACCGGCGAGATCGAAGTCCCGCGCTCCGAGACGTACACCTTCTCGATGATCGGCGACAACGGGTTCCGTCTCTGGGTGGACGGGCGGCTGATCATCGACCACTGGGTGGACGACTGGGACGTCGAGCAGACCGGCGAGCCCATCGCCCTGGAGGCGGGCAGGAAGTACGACGTCAAGGTCGAGTACTTCGAGCACCACGGCGGCGCCCACCTGCGGTTGCGCTGGCAGAGCCCGAGCGTGCCGAAGGCCGTCGTCCCGATGGAGGCGTTCACCGTGCCCGAGGACTTCCAGCCCCCCGGCCCCCGCGACGCCCGGCTCGACGAGGCCGGGGACGTCGCCACGCTGACGTTCGACGCGCCGCTCGCGCCGCTGCCCGAAGACGCGGCCGAGCGGCTGGCGCTCACCGTCGGCGGCGCCGCCTGGCCCGTGACCTCCGCCGTCCTGCGGACGCCGGAGACCGTGGAGCTGAAGCTGCGGCATCCGGTTCCCGCGAAGGCGGGCAACACCGTCCGCACCGCGTACGACGGCGGCGGCATCACGTACGCGGACGGCACGCCGCTGCCCGCCTACACCTACGTCCCCGTGGTCAACGCCTCCACCTACGTCCTGCGCACCCGATGGGCCGCGGAGGTCGATCCGGACGGCCCGCTGCCCGAGTACCCGAGGCCGCAGCTCGTCAGGGACCGCTGGCGCAGCCTCAACGGCACCTGGCAGTTCGCCCCCGCCGAGGAGGGAGAGGCCGCGCCCGTCGGCCGGGAGCTGCCCGAGCGGATCGTGGTGCCGTTCCCGGTGGAGTCGCAGCTGTCCGGCGTCGGGCGGCACGAGGAACGCATGTGGTACCGCAGGACGTTCGAGGTGCCTCGCACCTGGCGCGGCGAGCGGCTGCTGCTGCACCTCGACGCCGTCGACTGGCACGCCACCGTCTACGTCAACGGCGAGCGGGTGGCCGAGCACAAGGGCGGCTACGACCGCATCACCGCCGACGTGACCGACGCGCTCCGGGGCGGCGGCCCGCAGGAGCTGGTCGTCGGCGTGTACGACCCGACCGACGAAGGCGCCCAGCCGATCGGCAAGCAGCGGCTCAGCCCGAGCGGCATCTGGTACACCGCCGTCTCCGGCATCTGGCAGAGCGTCTGGATGGAGCCGGTCCCGGCCCAGCGGATCGACCGCGTGGACACCGTGCCCGACCTGCGCGGCGAGGCGCTGCACGTCACCGTCCACGGCTCACCGGGCACGGTCACCGTGATCGCCAGGGACGGCCGGCGCGTGGTCGGCACCGTACGCGGCCCGGTCGGCGAGGAGCTCCGCCTCCCCGTGCCCGACCCCCGGCTGTGGTCACCCGACGACCCCCATCTGTACGACCTGGAGGTCAGGCTCAGGAACGACCGGGTGGAGTCGTACTTCGGGATGAGATCCATCGCGGTCTCCGGCGAACGCATCCTGCTCAACGGCCGGCCGGTCTTCCAGATCGGCCCCCTCGACCAGGGATTCTGGCCCGACGGCAGCTACACGGCCCCCACCGACGAGGCCCTGCGGTACGACCTGGAGCAGACCAAGGCCCTCGGCTTCAACGCCGTGCGCAAACACGTCAAGGTCGAACCCGACCGCTGGTACCACCACGCCGACAAGCTCGGCCTGCTGGTGTGGCAGGACATGCCGTCGGCCTTCCGCACCACCGGCCGGGCGCAGTTCGAGGCCGAGCTGAAGGAGATGGTCGACCAGCATCGCAGCAGCCCGTCGATCGTCATGTGGGTGCCGTTCAACGAGGGCTGGGGCCAGTACGACCAGGCCCGCATCGCCGACCTGGTCAAGAGCTGGGACCCGTCACGGCTGGTGAACAACATGAGCGGGGTCAACTGCTGCGGCGCCGTGGACGGCGGCAACGGCGACATCAAGGACTTCCACATCTACCCGGGCCCCGGCAACCCCGGCAAGCCGTCGGGCGGCCGGGCGAACGTCCTCGGCGAGTACGGCGGCCTCAGCCTGCCGGTGGTCGGCCACACCTGGTCCGGCGGCGGCTGGGGGTACGCGGCCGAGCCCGACCCCGAGGCTCTCACCGCCCGGTACGTGTCCATGATCGAGGAGATCCGGCGGCTGCAGTCGTGCGAGCAGCTCAGCGCCGCCGTCTACACCCAGACCACCGACGTCGAGACCGAGATCAACGGCCTGATGACGTACGACCGGGCGGTCACCAAACCCGACGCCGCCCGCCTCCGCGCCGCCCACGAAGCCCTGACCACCACGAACCCGCCCTGCGACGGAACCCGGTGAGATGACTAGCGGACCCGGCCGCGGGGCTTGAGCGGCGTGCCGGGCAGGACGGGCGCGGGCAGCGGCTCGCCGTCGTACCCCTCGACGGCGCCGAAGCCCTCGCCCTCCATCCACTCCTTGCGGAAGGCGGCGATCTCGTCGTGTGAGCGGCCCACGAAGTTCCACCACATGACGATCTCCTCCTCGAACGGCTCCCCGCCGATGAGCAGCACCCGCCCGCGCCCCGACAGCCGCACCCGAGACCGCCCGGGCGGCAGGTACGTCAGCGCCCCCGGCTCCAGCTCGGCCACCTCGCCGTCGAGCAGCAGCAGCCCGTGCTCGAACCCCGGGTCCACCGGCACCTCGCACACCCCGCCGACCGCGATCTGGGCGCCCACGAGCGGGCTGTAGGCGGTCGCGGGCGAGGTGACCCCGGCCAGCGATCCCATGACGACGGTCGCCTCGAAACCCGTGCCGGACACCATCGGCAGCGCCGGATGGTGCTCGAAGCCCGGCCCGACATGGCGGTGCTCGCCGGGCAGCGCCACCCACAGCTGCACCCCGTGCAGCACGGCCTCCGGCGACTCCTCCGAGTGCGCGATGCCGCGCCCGGCGGTCATGAGGTTCAGCTGCCCGGGGCGGATCTCCTGCAGGGTGCCGACGCTGTCGCGGTGCAGCACCTCGCCCGCCAACAGCCAGCTCACCGTCTGCAGGCCCGTGTGCGGGTGCGGCGGCACCCGCATGGCGGCCCGCTGCGGCCCGTACGCGTCCACGAAGCACCACGCGCCGATCATGCGCCGGTGCACGTGCGGCAGCGTCCGGCTCACCAGTATCGCGCGCGGACCACCCAGCGGCACCTCACGCCCCGCCAGCACCTCACTGCCCGCGCCCGCCTCGGCGGCGCAGTGGATCTCCCGCGGGTCGCGTTCCAGATTGCTCACGGTAGGACTGTACGCGACCCCGCTCAGGCGGAGATCTCCCACCAGTCCTCCACCGGCGGCACGGCGGCCGTGTCGACCGCCTCGCCCGGACGAGGCACCACGATCGAGACGTCGCGCGCCTTGGCCTCGCGCCACAACCGCTCCACCGGCTCGGCCCAGGGGTGCAGGGCCAGCGTGAACGTCGCCCAGTGCACCGGCAGCAGCAGCCTGCCGCCCAGGTCGAGGTGGGCGGTGACCGCCTCCTCCGGCGTCATGTGGGTGTCGGGCCACGCGGGGCCGTACGCGCCGATCGGCATCAGCGTCAGGTCGAACGGCCCGTGCGCCGCGCCGATGCCCTTGTAGCCCTCGAAGTAGCCGGAGTCGCCCGCGTAGAACACCCGCTTGGCCGCCCCGGCGACCACCCACGATCCCCACAGGGTGTCGTTCGCCGCGAAGGAGGCCCGCCCGGAGAAGTGCCGGGCCGCCGTGGCGACGAACCGCAACCCCGCCACCTGCGCCTCCTCGCCCCAGTCGAGCTCGACGATCCGGTACGCCGGCACGCCCCACCGCTCCAGGTGCGCCCCCACACCCAGCGGCACCACGAACGGCGACTTCTGCGTGTACGTCAGATGGCGCACGGTCGCCATGTCGAGATGGTCGTAGTGGTCATGGGAGATCGCGACGGCGTCGATCGGCGGCAGCCGGCCGAGCTCCACGGGCACCGGGTGGTGCCGCTTCGGGCCGACGAACTGCGAGGGGGAGACCCGGTTGCTCCAGACCGGGTCGAACAGCACCCGCTTGCCCTCGATCTCCACCAGCGTCGAGGCGTGGCCGTACCAGACGGCGCGCAGGCCGTCGGCGGGCGGCTCGTCGGACGGCGGCACCCGCAGGGGGACGAATCCGTGAGGACGGCGTCGCCTGCTGCCGGACAGCTCGTCCAGGACGCTCGTGGCCGGTCTGGGCGGGTCGGGCATGGGGTTGACGAAAGCGCCGTTCACGAACTGCGGCGAGCGCCGTATCCGCGCCGCCCGGTCCGGCCCCGTCGTCAGAGGCCGCACGCCCAGCTCGGCCGGCACCTCGCGCATCGCCCAGCCGGCCGCGGCCAGAGCAGCGCCGCCCGCGACGATCCGCCACGCGGTCCGCATTCCTGCCATCGCCCACACTCCCTGAGAGGTCTCCTTCCCGCCCTGCGGGATTCCCGATAGGTCAGGCCGTGGTGATCGCCGCGCCGCCGACGCTCGCGGCATACGGGGATGCCAGCCACGTCACCAGGGCGGCGACCTTCTCCGGCCCGACGAACCTATCGGTCGCCGGGCCGGCGCCGCCCGGCAACCCCCGGCGAAACGCTCATGCGCGGCGACCTTGACACCATGATGGCTCAGTGAATCAATTGCGGACCTGTGCGCATGATTCTCGCGACCCTGGTGGTCGCCGCCCTGGTCGCCGGGTGTTCGGACGCCCCCGCCGGCGTGTCGCCGCCGGGCGATTCCGTCCGCGTCTCGCCCACGGCCGCGACCCCCGTTTCCCCCACCCCGTCGCCGCGCGTGTCGCGGACCGCGCTGACCGTCGAGCAGGCGGCCCGGCGCTATCTGGGCATCGTGCGGCCGTACAACGTCGCACTGGAACGGCTGGAGCAGGCGATCAACGGCGGCCGGCCGGTCGCCGAGCTGCGCCGCCGGGCCGCGCAGGTCGCCACCGCGAACGAGGCGCACATCCGGCGGCTGACCGGCACCCCGTGGCCCGCGGCGGTGCGCGGGCCGATGCGCAGGCTCACCGCCGAATCCGGCAGAGCGCAACGCCACTGGCTCCTGGCCGCACGCGCCCAGAGCCGCGACGCGCTCGTCCAGCAGGTGCTGAACGCGGTCCGCCACGACGGCAAGGCCCCGGCGGCGAAGATCCGCGCCCTCCTCCACCTGGAGCGCTACGACGAGGACGACTATGCGTGAGTCAGGTGACGACGAGGGCTTCCGGGCGGCCTGCGGGGAACGCCCAGACGTGTTTGCCGGCCGCGATGAGGAGCCCGAGAGGCGCGTCCAACCCTAACTCGATCACCCGCAGGACGCCGGTGGCGGGGGAGAGGGCGAACAGATCACGGCCGCCGCCCACCAGGACGCCGTTCGCGCACACCAGGAACGGCACCGGCCCCTCAGGAGTCCCGACGAACCGGCGCGGCTCGCCCGACCAGGCCGACACCCGCCGCAGCCCCCCGCGCGCGCTGATCCACACCGAGCCGGCGCACACGGCCATGGCCCCGCGCTCCCCCTCACCGCGCTCCCCCTCACCGAGGTCCACCTCGTCCGGGCCGCCGCGGAGCAGGGTGTCGTGCCGGGAGGTCCACCACAGGCGTTCCCCCTCGACGGCGCAGCGGTCCAGGCCGGGCAGCTCCACCGGCTCCCCGAGCCGGCCGGGACCGATCAGCCTGCGGGCCAGCCCGTCGCCGACCGCCCAGATCTCGCCGCCGCCCGCCACCACCCGCCCGTCGAACGGCGCCTCCGCCGGCGGGCCGGCTCCGAACCACAGGACGCGGTCGCCGGTCGTGGCCGCCAGCGTCCCCCTGGACAGCGGGTTCGCCGCCGACAACGGGCTCGCGGGCGCCTGCCCGGCGAACGACCGGGGCACCACCACGGTCTCGGCCAGCGTGCCGGGAACGCCGGCCGTGCCGCTCACCGTCCCGGGCACGGCTGCCAGCGACCGCAACTCCGGCCCGGCTGGGAAGACGCCGCTCTCCAGGGTGTCGCCGGTCGTCAGGAAGCCTTCCCGGGCGTCGCCGCTCTTCAGGGAGACCCGCGGCCCGCCTCCATGGAGCTCCTGGGCGGGGCCGTCCTCCGGCAGGTCGTCCGGCAGCCCGTCCGGCAGCCCGTCCGGCAGGGGCTGCCGGACGGGGAGGTCGTCGCGGAGCGAGATGTCCCTGAGGAAGGTGCCCGAGGCGGTGTACGCGCGCAGCCCGCCGGGCACCGCGCACCAGACGGTGGTCCCGTCCGATGCGGCCACGCGGACCGGGCAGGGCAGACCGATCCTGGTGACGGCGATGTCCATGCGCTGACCATAAACCCGTAAGCCGGACATGACCGACATGTCGGGCGGTTCGCCGGGAGGAACCCGGGGGCGGCGTGACCGGGTGTCCGGCGGCCATGGGTGTTCGGGGCAAAGGGGTGTTCGGCGGCAAAGGGTGTTCGGCGGGCAAAGTGCGGGATCCCGGTCATCGGGTCGGTTCACCCGAGCTGAGAGCATGAGGCCATGCGTGTAGTGGTGATCGGAAGCGGCATCGTGGGGGCGGCCGCGGCCTACTACCTGAGCCGCCGCGGCGCGGAGGTGACCGTGGTCGACGGCGGGTACCCGGGCGCGGCGACGCCGGCGAGCGCGGGCATCGTCTGCCCGTGGGTCGACCACGCCGAGGACGACGCCTGGTACCGCCTGACCCGCGAGGGCGCCCGCCGCTACCCGGGCCTGGTGGGGGAGTTGGGCGAGGACATCGGGTACGCCAAGGTCGGCGCCCTGCTCGTCGCCGAGGAGCCGGTCGACCTGGAGCCGGTGCGGGGCCTGCTGCGCCGCCGCTACGACGAGGCGCCGGAGATGGGTGAGGTCACCGACGTCACGACGCCGACCGAGCTGTTCCCGCCGCTGTCCGACACGCTGAGCGCGCTGCTGGTGCCCGGCGCGGCCCGGGTCGACGGCCACGCGGTGCGCGCCGCCCTCCTGCGCGCCGCCCTGGAGGGGGGAGCCCGGATCCGTACGGGCGCCGCCCGCCTCACCCCCGCCGGCGAGGTGATCGTGCACGCGACGGCGGCCGAGGACGCGGAGGCGTGCCCCCTGCCGGAGGCGGAGACCCGCGAGGAAGCGGGGTCGTGGCGGCAGAGCCGGCCACTCGACCCGGCCGCCCCGCAGCCGCCCGCGGTCACGGCCGCCCGGCGGCTCACCGGCGAGGGCGTCCCGGTCGAGGCCGACGCGGTGATCGTGGCCGCCGGAGCGTGGACGGGCGAGGTGTGCCGGCCGCTCGGCGTCGCGCTGCCGGTCTTCCCCCGGCGCGGCCAGATCCTGCACGTCTGCATGGAGGGCGTCGACACCGCCTGGTGGCCCATCATCCTGCCCAGGAACGGCCCCTACCTGCTCGGCTTCACCGACTCCCGCATCGTCATCGGCGCGACCGTCGAGGACGTCGGCTTCGCGCCCCGCGTCACCATGGGCGGCCTCGACGAGGTGATCGAGGCGGGGCTGCGGACGGCGCCGGGGCTGTACAACGCGACGGTCGTCGAGACGCGGGTGGGCCTGCGCCCGGTGTACGCCCCCGGTCCCGCCCTCATCGGCCCCGTGACCGGCCGCGTGGTGGTGGCGACGGGCCTGAGCGCGTACGGGCTGACGGCCGGGCCCTTCACCGGCGCCATCGCCGCTGACCTGGCCCTCGGCGAAACGCCACCGATCGATATAACGCCCTACGCACCGCCAATTCCCTGAAAAATGGCCACCCTGTCCGCGAAGTGCGACAACAGGGGCACGTAACATCGGATCCCTCCCCACCGTGACACCGTGGGGAGGACGCATATGCCGCTGCTCGCACTGCTGGTCCTGATCCTGGCCGCCGCCGCGTGCGGCACCGCGCCGCCCGGGCCGCCCGGGTCGTCGGAGACTTCAGGACCTTCAGGGCCGCCGGCTTACGTCCCGCCGCCGAAGCCGCCGCCGACCCTGCCTCCGCCGCCCCCGCCGCTCGCGCCCGGGAAACGTGACCACGAGAAGCTCCGGGTACCGCACTCCGCCTCCGGCCGCTACACCGTCGTGCGCGGCGAGGCCCCCGCCAGGCCGGGCCGGGGCAAGGTGATCCGATACCTGGTCGAGGTGGAGGACGGGCTGCCGTTCGACCCGCGTTCGTTCGCCGACGAGGTGCACCGGACGCTCAACGACATCCGCGGCTGGGGCCGCTTCCGCCGCGTGGACCGCCCGCCGGTGCGGCTGCGCGTCGCCCTGTCCAGCCCTCGCCTGACCGACCGCGAGTGCAAGCCGCTGCGCACCGGCGGCGAGCTGTCCTGCTGGAACGGCCGCCGCTCGATCATCAACGCCCTGCGCTGGGCGAAGGGCGTCCGGCAGTACGGCGACGACCTCGACGCCTACCGCCACTACGTGATCAGCCACGAGGTCGGCCACGGCCTCGGCCACCGTCACCGCCCGTGCCCGGGCCCCGGCCGACTGGCCCCGGTCATGACGCAGCAGTCGAAGTCGCTGGGCCGCTGCCGCCCGAACCCGTGGCCCTTCCCGCACCGCCGCCCCGGCGACGACCGCCCGTAACCGTCGCGCCGGCCCGGGCCCCATCCCGTGGCCCGGGCCGGCGCGAATCACCGCACCGGCCCGGGCGCCGCCGCGGTCAGCGGACGGGCACCTGGGAGGCGGCCGTGCCGCCGCCGTCGCGTGCCTGCCAGCCGGCCACCACCGTCGCCCGATCGCCCACGGCGCGGGTCAGCGGCACCTCCACGGTCGTCGTCCCACGGCGGGACACCGTGACGACGCGGCTGCCCGCCGTGCCCTGGGCGTCGCGGACGAACAGATGCGCCCGCCCGGGCGCGGCGGCGCGCACCCTGACCTGCACCGCGCCCTCGGCCGCCGTGGCCGAGACGGCCTCACCCGTCCGCGCGGGCCCGGCCGCGGGGCCGGTCGGCGGCACGTGGACCCGTACCGCCTGCTCCAGCGACTGCGGCGAGTCCAGGCTGGACAGCGCGGTGTCGGGGATCACCGGCTCCGGCGGCGTCTCAGGCCGGTCGGCCGGCGGACGGTAGCCGGTCAGCGCGGCCGCACCCCACCGGTACGGGTCACCCTGCACCCCGCCCCACGTCGACCACCCGATCCGGGTCTGACCGGTCTTGTCCTGGGTGTCGGAGTCGTACACGAGGATGTTCAGCCCGAGCCGGTCAGGGTCGACGGCCCCGGGCAGGACCTCCATCGGGATCGCCATCTCCACCACGTACGAGCCCTCGGACACCGTCGAGGCCACCCGCATCCCCGGAGCGGTCTCCTCACCCGGCCCCTGCCGGTTGTCGGCGTCGCGCAGGTGGCACGGCGGCCCCTCGGCGGTCACCGGCAGCACCGCCGCCTTGAACGTCGTGGAGGTGTTCTCGGAGACGCCGCGCGGGTCGACGGCCACCTCCACGGAGTCGGTGCGCCAGTGGCGCTTGCAGTCGGAGGCGTCCAGGCGCGTGCCGAGCACGTCGTCCCTGACGTGGACGACGAGGAACAGCGTGTCGTCGTGCCAGGCGGCCTTGGCCGTGCCGGAGCAGTCGGCGGCCGACGAGCACGCGCTGCCCTCCCACAGGCGGGAGACGTCCAGGGCGGGCCCGGCGTACTCGCCCTCGCCCTCCCTGCCGTCCACGGCGGGCGCGGCGGCGGCCTCGGGCACGGTCGCCGCGGGCACCAGCTCCAGGGCCGGCCTGCTGCTGCTGGCGCCGTCCCCACTGGTGACGGTGATCGTGTAGGCGTAGTCGCCGCCCTCGTTGGACGTCTTCAGCGACGGATCGGAGTTCGTCACCGTGAACGGCACCGTCGTCTCCGCCCCGGGGGCGAGGTCGCGGTACGGGGCCTCGGCGCGGTCGGCGGTGAACCCGGCGGGCAGCTCCAGCCGGACGGCGCCGGACTGCGCGGCGTCGCTGACGTTCGCGACCACGACGCCGATCTCGCGGCTGCCGCCCGAGGGCAGCGTGAGCACCGGCGTGACCAGCCCCCGCAGCTGCGGGACGCCCACGTCGGCGGTCCACTCCTCGTACTGGGCGACCTGGGGGAGCGGCTGCTGCGCGGCCCGCACGGCGGGGCTGACCTCGACCTGCCGGTCGGTGTGGCCGTGTCCCCGCTCGGTGGTGAGCGCCGCCGCGATCCTGGCCCGCCCGGTGGCCCCCTTCGGCGGCGTCACTGTGAACGTGGCCGACCGGGTACGCCCGGCGGCGAGCCGCCCCAGGTCACGGGAGTCCTGCTCGACGCGCCAGCCCTCCGGCAGGCGCAGCGCGACCGACGACCGGCCGAGCGGCTCGCGCGGCGGCGCCGTCACGCTCACCTCCACCTCGAACGGCGTGCCGGGCCGCACGTCGAACGCGCCGGTCTCCAGGGTGAGCAGGGTGCCGAGCGGCGTCGTACCGCCGGGCCTGGTCAGCGAGCCGTCGAGGATCGCCGTCGGCGCGGCGGCCGCGGGGGTGCCCGGCTCGGGGAACGGCACCCGCGCGTCCACCTGCGTGAAGAAGTCACAGCCGAGCCGCGCCGGGTCGGCCGGCACGTCCGGGAAGGACGCCCAGCCCTGCGAGGCGTACGTACGCTGCGCCGCACGCTCCACGGCCGCCCACGTCGTGCCCCGGCTCGCCGACGCGCGCCCGCTCCACACGCCGAACACGTTCTGCGCCGGGTTGGCCGGCCGGAAGGTGGCAGCGCAGTCGGGCCCGGTCTGCGAGGTGCCGCGCGCCCCGCCGGTCAGCACCCGGGCCGGCGCGAACGGCTTCAGCCCCTCCCCGCTGATCTGCTCGGGGAACGCCTTCGGGTCGGCCGCCGCGTAGAACGCCGCGACGGCGAGCCGGGCCGCCTCCTGGTGGTTGCCGTGGTTGCCCGGCGTAGGCGCCGGGTCCATGGTCAGCAGGATCTCGGGCCTGGTCTGGCGGACGACCCTGACGACCTTCTCCAGCGTGTCGCCGCCCCACACCTGGTCGGTGAGCGGCGCGCTCACCGTGTAGTAGAAGTCGACGTCGTCCAGGTTGAACACCTCGGTCACGCCGGCCTTGCCGACGGCCTCGCGCTCCTCGGCCTCGCGCAGCAGGCCGAGCGCCGGGCCCTCCTCCGGGCCGACCGCGTTGCCGCCGCCCTCGCCGCGCGTGACGGTGATCACGCCGGTACGCACGCCGTGCTCCTCGTTCCACTGGCCGAGCGTGGACAGCGTGGACGCCTCGTCGTCGGGATGGGCGCCGACGAACAGCGCGTCGAGGTCGACCGGCGCGGCGCGCCCGCCGGCGGGCTTCACGGCGGTCTCATGGGCGGGCTCATGGGC
>NZ_SMKQ01000242.1 GCF_004348995.1 Nonomuraea terrae | reverse complement strand
CCCCGAACCGACGCCTCACCATCGTGAGCCGGCGGCCGCACCCGAAGGCGCCGGCCACCTGGAAGCTGGGCCGACTGCGTCCGGCGAACGTCCTGGGCAGGCTTCCGGCGCCGCGGCGGACGGGGCTGTGACCCGGCGGGTCGAGCCGGAGGCGCGTGCCTGGGCTGAGCGTACGGGGCCGGGCTCGGAGACGTCTTCTCCGGGACGGCGCAGGGCGCCGCGTCGGGCGCTGGTGGCGGGAGGGGTGGCCGTAGTGGCGGCGGCTGCGGTGGTGACGGCGGTGTGGCCGCGCGCGGCGGAGCCCGTACGGGCCACCGGGACGTCCATCACGGTCGCCTCCGGAGCGCCGGCCACCGCGGCGCCGGCCAAGGGTGATCTCGCCGCTCCCCTGGTCGGGCACACCAACGACGTCAGGTCGGCGGTGGTGGGCACGCTCGACGGCGTCCCCGTGGCCCTGACCGGGTCGGACGACGAGACCGCCCGGCTGTGGAACCTGCGCACGTCCCGGCAGATCGGCGCCCCGCTCATCGGCCACACGGAATGGATCCGCTCGGTCGTCCTCGACCAGCTCGACGGCGCGCCGATCGCCGTCACCGCCGGCGACGACGACACCGCCCGTGTCTGGGACCTGCGTACGGGACGATCCCGCACGCTCACCGGCCACACCGGCGACGTCAAGTCCGTGGCGACCGGCCGGATCGGCGGCCGGCACGTCGCCGTCACCGCCGCCGCCGACGGCACCGCCCGCGTCTGGGACCTGCGTACCGGCGAACAGGTCGGCGAGCCGCTCACCGGCCATGACGGCGCCGTGTGGGCGGTGGCGGTCGGCCAGGTCGGCGGTACGGCCATCGCGGTCACGACCGGCGACGACGGCACCGTACGCGAGTGGGACCTGACCGCCGGCGAGGAGATCGGCCGGCCGATGACCGGGCATCGCGGCTGGGTGCGTTCGGTCGCGCTGGGCAACCTGGACGGCGTTCCGGTGGCGATCACCGGCGGCGAGGACATGACCGCCCGCGTCTGGGACCTGCGCACGCGGAAGGAGCTCGGCCCGCCGCTCGCCGGGCACACGAACTGGGTGTGGTCGGTGGCGGTCACCAACCTGGGCGGGGTCCCCGTGGCGGTCACGGGCGGCGAGGACGCCACGGCCCGCGTCTGGGACCTGCGGACGCGGAAGGAACTGGGGGCGCCGTACACGGGGCACACCGACGCCGTCTGGTCGGTGTCGACCGGCCTGCTGGACGGCCGGCCGATCGTCATCAGCGCCGGCCGCGACCAGAGCGCCCGCGTGTGGGCCCCCACCCGCTGACCCGCCGGCCCGGCCGTGAGGGCCGCGGTCAGAGGTGGTCAGAGGTGGTCGGTGGGGGCGAGGCCGTAGACGGTGCCGGGTGGCTTGCCGTCGAAGAGCCGGGTGACCGTGACGAAGCGGTAGCCGCGCTTCGACAGGCTCTTCAGGATGTGTGGCATCGCCCGCACCGTCGACGCGTGGATGTCGTGGAACAGGATGACGCTGCCCGGCCGCACCGACGCGAGCGTTCTCCGGGCGACCTTGGCGCTGTCGCGCAGCCGCCAGTCCAGGGTGTCGACGCTCCACAGCACCATCGGCCGCGTCGTCTGCAGCCGCACGGCGCTGTTGACCGCCCCGTACGGTGGCCGGACGAGCTTCGGCGTGACCCCGATGGCCGCCTTGATCACCTCGTCGGTACGGGACAGTTCCAGCCGGATCCTCGTGGCGGCGATCTTCGTCAGGTCGGGGTGCGACCAGGTGTGGCTGCCGATCTCGTGCCCGGCCGCGTACGCCTCGCGGACGGGTGCCGGGTTCGCGGCGACGTTCCGGCCGACGACGAAGAAGGTGGCCCGCGCCCGGTGGGCCTTCAGGTGGTGCAGGAGGGCGTCGGTGTACGGGCCGGGACCGTCGTCGAAGGTCAGCGCCACGCATTTGACCCTGCGGCAGTCGACCCGCTCGGCCGCCCGCGGTGCACCGACCCCGGCGGGCACCGGCTCCAGGGGGATCGCCTCGGACGCCTCGGCCCACGCCTTCCGCACCACCGCCGACAGGAGCCCGGACGCCCCGAACAGCCTGTCGTCCTGACCGTCGAGCCGCACAAGCCGCTGACCGGCTCCCACAGCGCCCGCCACTGCCCGCCCGACGCCGCCGGTTCGGGGCTGCGCGCTGGTGGCCGCCCCGGGCGGTGCGGGTGCGGTGGCCCGGGCGTCGCCGGCGGTCTCGGGAGATGCGGTGGCGGCTCGGGTCTGTGTGGTGGTGGCGGTCTTGGCAAGGGTGGGGGTGGCTCCGGCCGGTGCTACGGGCGTGAGGTGCCCAGGTGTCGTGGCGGCGTGGGCCGCCGGGGATGACTCGGGCGGGTTGGCGGGTGTCGCCGCCAGGTACGTGGACAGCGCCGCGGTGGCGAGAGCCGTCATCCCCCGGCGCGCGGCCGCCAGGGCAGGCCGGCGCGCACTTCTGCCGCTGTACATCGATCCCCCTCACGCACCGCCCCCCGGTGCGTCCCGCATGCCGCCGGCTCCGGCGGCGGGCCGAAACCGTTCCATGGCCTTCGACAACCGGTGTGCGCACATGGTTCGCGGGAGATCGTCATTTTTCCGATGACTCCTTGACAGCGCCCCGAGGCTCGTCTCGTCTCGACCACAGCGGGGTCGGGAGGGGAGCCTGGTATGCGGCTGGTCCGGCGGTCCGTGCTCGCCCTGATCACCTCGGCCGCCGTCATGGTGGTCCCTGCGGAGCGGGAGCCCGCGCCGGGCGCCCCGGGCGCGGCGTCGCACTTCGGGCTCGCCCGTAAGGACTGTGTCGGTACGTCCGCCGGCCGCGCCTCCAAGGTCTGGTACACGGTCGCGGGCGGCGTCCTGTCCGACGTGTACGAGCCGACGATCGACAACACCAACGTCGAGACCATGCAGTTCGCCGTCACCGACGGCCGCACGTTCACCGAGCTGCAGGCCCGCGACACCACCTACGAGGTCCGCACCGACCGCTCCGGCATGACCTGCACCGTCACCTCCGCCGGCCGGTCCGGCCGCTACCGGCTGACGACGACCTACGTCACCGACCCGGCCCGCGACGCCGTGGTCGTCAGCCCGCCGGCCTGCACCTGTACGTACGGCTCGACGCGAACGTCAACGGCAACGGCCGCGATCGACGTGATCCTCCCGGCGGAACGCTCGCAGGCCGACGTGCTGAACCCGCTCGCGGGTCCGGTCGCCGTCCCCGCCGTCACCGTCCCCTGACGCCGGTCACCGGCTCCAGGAGCGGTGCAGCGCCTCGCGGACGCGATGCTTGACCGGGGGCGGCACGTCGCCGTTCTCCGCCCGGGGCAGCGCGGGACGGGCGGGCGGCACCAGCACCGCCGTCTCCTCGTCCGTCGCGGGCCGCTCGACCTCGGTGAACCCGCCCTCGGGGCCGCGTACGATCACGCCGGTCTCCACGCCGTGCCCGGCGGTGTGCCGGTCGCGCGCGAGCAGCCCCAGGCAGATCCGCCGGGTGACGACGAATCCCAGCACCGGCGCCACGACGATGAGGACGCGGAAGATCCAGGTCGTCGCGTTGAGCGAGATGTGGAACGTCGAGGCGATCAGGTCGTTGCCGCCCGCCATCCACAACACCCCGAAGTACGCCATCCCGGCGACGCCGAGGCCCGTCCGCGTCGGCACCTCGCGGGGCCGGTCGAGCAGGTGGTGCACGGCGCGGTCGCCGGTGACCCACTTCTCCAGGAACGGGTAGAGCGCCAGGCCGGTGAACAGCAGCCCGGGCGCGCCGAGCGCCGGAATGAGCACGCTCATCGCCACCGTGTGGCCGAGGACGGTGAACTCCCACGGCGGCATGATCCGCAGCGCGCCTTCCAGGAAGCCCATGTACCAGTCGGGCTGGGAGCCGGCGCTGACCGTGCTCGGCAGGTACGGCCCGTACAGCCAGACCGGGTTGATCTGGAAGAACGTGGCCAGCAGCGCGATCACGCCCAGCACCCACAGGAAGAACACCGTCGTCTTCGCCAGGAACGACGGGAAGAACGGCGCCCCGCGCACCACCCGGTCGTTCAGCCCCTTGGCGCGGAACTGCGTGTGCGTCTGCCGCCAGGTGAGCACGATCGCGTGCAGCGGGATGAGGACGAGCAGCAGCGCGGGGATCAGCAGCACGTGCAGGCTGTAGAGCCGGGCGATGATGTCGTCGCCGGGGAACTCGCCGCCGAACAGGAACGCCGCCGCGTACGTCCCCACCAGCGGCACCGACAGCGTCACCCCGTGCAGGATGCGCAGCCCGGCCCCCGACAGCAGGTCGTCGGGCAGCGAGTAGCCGAACAACCCGTTGAGCAGCACCAGCCCGAACAGCGCCACGCCGATCAGCCAGTTGAGCTCGCGCGGCCTGCGGAAGGCCCCGGTGAAGAAGTTGCGCAGCAGGTGCGCCACGATCGCGGCGAGGAAGACCAGCGTGCCCCAGTGGTGCATCTGCCGCATGAGCAGCCCGCCGCGCACCTCGAACGTGATCTCCAGCGTGGACGCGTACGCCTGGCTCATCGCGACGCCGCGCAGCGGCACGTACGAGCCGTCGTAGACGACCTCCGCCATCGACGGTTTGAAGAAGAACGTCAGGAAGACCCCGGTGAGGAGGACGACCACGAAGGAGTAGAGCGCGATCTCTCCGAGCAGGAAGGTCCAGTGGTCGGGGAAGACCTTCCGCATCGCCTTTTTCAGGAATCCGGCCCCGCCGATCCGGTCGTCGAGGGCCGCGGCCATTGAGCCGATCTTCATCTCGCCTCCGCCTTGGTTGCGTCTCATAACCACGACGGGACAGGCCGGGCGAATGTGACGTCCGCCCGGCCAGAAGGGCGGGGATCAGGCGAAGCGTTCGATGGTCACGGGGATCAGGCCCTGGTCTCGGATGGCCTGGCGGTGGTGGTGCAACAGGGCGCCGAGCGCGGTGACCGGGCCGGAGCCGAGCCGCGCGGTGACGTCGACGCACCAGGCGATGCCGGCGCCGATGCGGCGCAGCTCCCAGGTGAAGCCGTGCCCGCCGGAGTCGGCGGAGGCCGCGCCGACCACGCGCGGGTCGCCGGTCGGCTGCAGCCGCAGCGCCTTGCGCGCCCGGGCCAGGCCGTCCGCGCCGAGCTCCCCGGCGAACAGGATCCGGTAGCGCCGCGCCCCGGAGCCGCCGCCCAGGTTGAGCGGGGACGACGTGGGCAGCGGCCGGCGCTCCTGGAACAGGGTGCGCAGCCCGGCCTCCTCCGGCAGCCGGCCGCCGCCGAGGCGGGCGAAGGCGTCGTACGCCTCCTGCCTGCTCACCGGCGTGACCCGGCCGCGCAATGCTCTGTCGGCGCGGATGGCACGGCTCAGCTCCGCGGAGGAGGACCAGGCCCTGTTCTCCGGTCTCCACTCGGCCCCGTCGATGCCCGCCGCCGTGTAGTCCTCACAGAGGACGAATTCCTCCACCAGGAGGCCCGCGGGCGACCGGTCGCCCGCCCTCGCGGAGATCAGGTAGTAATCCACCGGCCCATGATTGTGGGCCTCCGGTGCCGGATCAAGATCATCCGCCCGCGCCGCCGCCGTGCGCGGGCTTCGCGGGAGTACGGATGTCCAGATGGGGCACGCCTTCCGCATGGCCGCCCGCATTACGGGCAGAAGTCCGCCTGATCACCATAAAAAGGTATAAAGTGGCCTATTCCTCATATATCAGGCGCTGGAGGCATTGATGCGGAATGGCCGGACCGGCGCCGTGCTGGCGAGCGTTCTCGCGGCGGCGCTGTTCGTGACCACGGGATGCGATTCTTCGGGCGGCGGTTCCTCCGCCCCGGGGGCCCAGGAGCCGTCCCCGGTGGCCAAGGTGTCGATCACGCCGGCCAACGGCGCAGAGAAGGTCGCCCCCGACGCCGGGATCGCCGTCAAGGTCGGCGGCGGGCAGGTCACCAAGATCACCGTGGCCGACGCCAAGGGCCGCCAGGTGAAGGGCTCCGTGGCCGGTGACGGGACGTGGCGGCCCCGCTGGGGGCTGCGGCCCTCCACGACGTACACGGTCAGCGCGCAGGCCACCGGGACGGACGGCAAGCAGGTCACGCAGCGGTCCACGTTCACCACGCTCAAGCCGGAGCGCGTGCTGGAGAGCGGCATGGCGCCCCTCGACGGCGAGAAGGTCGGCGTCGGGATGCCCGTCCAGCTCCTGCTGTCGAAACCGGTGACCGTCCAGGAGGACCGCGCCCGGGTCGAACGCTCGCTGGAAGTGAGGATGTCGAAGCCGGTCGAAGGCGCGTGGAGCTGGGTGAGCGACCGTGAGGTGCAGTTCAGGCCGCGCGAGTACTGGCCGGTGGGGCAGCAGGTGACCGTCGTCGCGCACCTGGCCGGCGTACGCGCCGGGGAAGGGTTGTGGGGCACGAAGGACCGCAAGATGACCTTCACCGTCGGCGACGAGCACATCACCAAGATCAGCGGCGAGACCCACAAGGCGGTCGTCAGGAAGAACGGCGAGGTCGTCAAGACCATCCCGGTCAGCATGGGCAAGCCGGGTGACGACAGCTACTCCGGCATCATGATCGCCCAGGAGAAGGCGTCCAAGATGGTCATGGACTCGGCCACGATCGGCAGGCCGGGCGAATACCGCATCCCCACCAAGTGGAACGTCCGGATGACCTACAGCGGCACCTTCTTCCACGCCGCCCCCTGGTCGACCTCCTCGCAGGGCAGCACCAACGTCACCCACGGCTGCGTGAACGCCAGCACGGAGAACGCCCGCTGGTTCTACGAGTTCACCCAGCGCGGCGACATCATCGAGGTTACCGGCACCTCCAGGAAGCTGCGCTTCGGCAACGGCCCGACGCCGTGGGCCAAGTCGTGGGAGGACTGGCTGGCCGGCAGCGCCCTCGGCAAACCCGTCAACGGGTAAGCCGCGTGGCGATCGTCGCGCCGGTCGCTACCGGCATGGTCACGGTCTGCGCAGGAGCCTTGCACGAGGCCGGGCACTGGGGCGCACACTGGGAGTGACATCGCCGTAGAGGAAGGCGTTGTGCACGTGATCGCTGACGGAACCGGCCGTGGTCAGCCCGCGGCCGTCGCCCTCTGGCTGCTGGTCTGCCTGCTGCACGCCTACGAGTTCCTGCTGGCGTTCTAGCCGGCCGCTCCCGGGACCACCAGGCCCGACTCGTACGCGAACACCACCAGCTGCGCCCTGTCGCGCACGCCCAGCTTCCCCATCGACCTGCTCACGTGGGTCTTGGCGGTGGCCGCGCTGATCACCAGGTGTGCGGCGATCTCCTCGTTGGACATGCCGCGGGCGACCAGGGCGACGATCTCGCGTTCGCGGCCGGTCAGGCGTTCCAGGCCGGGGACGGCGGCGGGGCGGGGCGGGGTGCTGACGTACTCCTCGATCAGGCGGCGGGTCACCGACGGCGACAGCAGCGCGTCGCCGCGCGCGGCCACCCTGACCGACTGCAGCAGGTCGGCCGGCTCGATGTCCTTCAGCAGGAAACCGCTGGCGCCGGCCCTGAGCGCGGCGAAGACGTACTCGTCGAGCGCGTAGTTGGTGAGGATCACCACGCGCACGCCGTCGAGCTCGGGGGAGGCGCCGATCTTCCTGGTGGCCTGGATGCCGTCGAGCCGCGGCATGCGGACGTCGAGCAGCGCGACGTCCGGCCGCAGCCGCCCGGCCAGCTCGACCGCCTCGGCGCCGTCGCCGGCCTCGCCGACCACCTCGATGTCGTCGGTGAGCTCCAGCAGCGCCCGAAAGCCGGCCCGGATCAGCGGCTGGTCGTCGGCCAGCAGGACCCGGACCACGGCGGCGTCGCTCACGCGGCCGCCCGCACGGGAAGCTCGGCCCGGACGGTGAACCCGCCGTGCGGGCCGGGCCCCGCGGTGAACGAGCCGCCGAGCGCGACCGCGCGTTCGCGCATCCCGATCAACCCCATTCCCGGCGGCGCTGTGCCCGGCTCGCCGTCATTGTCCACTTTCAAGATGATTTTCCGGGGATCGTATTCGACGGCGACCGTGACCGCACCCGCGCCCGCGTGCCGCAGCACGTTGGTGAGCGCCTCCTGCGCGATCCGGTACGCGGCCCGGCCCACCTCGGGCGGCAGCGCGTACGGCTCCCCGGAGACCGTGTGGGCCACCCGCAGCCCGGCGCCCTCGGCCCGCGACACCAGCCGCGGCAGCCCGGCCAGCCCCGCCTCGGCCCCATCGGCCCCGTCGGCCTCACCCGTGCGCAGCACGCCGAGGGTGGCGCGCAGCTCGCGCATCGCCTCGTGCCCCGACTCCTTGATCGCCTCCAGCGCCGGCCTGACCCGCTCCGGCCTGCGGTCGAGCAGCTCCAGGGCCAGCGCCACCTGCACGTTGACCACGGAGATGCTGTGGGTGAGCGAGTCGTGCAGCTCCTGCGCGATCCACAGCCGCTCCTCGCCGGCCCGGCGCAGCGCGGCCTCCTCGCGGGTGCGCTCGGCCTCCTCCGCGCGCTGCTCGACCGCCCGCAGGTACGCGCGCCGGCTCCTGGTCACCTCGCCGACCACGACCATGGCCACGAGCCAGCCGGACAGCAGGGTCATCCAGTTGCCCGCCGCCGGGTCCTCGGACGCCAGCGCCATCAGCGCGTACACCGGCAGGGACATCGCCACCGACAGCCAGATCGCCGCCCGGCGGCGGCCCAGCATGGCGAGGGTGTAGACCGAGGCGAGCGCCGGCGCGGCGGCGAACACGCCCGGGTAGTGGGCCGCGTAGTAGACGACGGCGGCGGCCACGGCGACGGCTCCGGCGGCCAGCGGGGCGGTGCGCCGATAGGCCAGCGACAGCGCCGCGACCGTGATCAGCAGCGTGCCCGCCGGGTCGAGCGGGCGCTCCAGCGGGCCCGTCCACGAGAGGTTCGCGTGCGTGCCCCCGATGATCGCGCAGAGCGCGCCCACCGCGACGAGCGCGTCCGTCTTCCGGCTGTTCATGGTCACACGGTAGGGGAGCAGGGTGACGCGCGGCGTCCTCCCCTGGTCGTACGTTGCCGCCCTGGAAGGCGCCGTGTACGCCCGGGGGAGTACGCCGAGATGCCGTCCGCCGTCCGATGCGGCGCAAGTCCGCTGACGTGCAGCATTGCCGGCATGACCTCCTCAACCCCCCTCCCCGGCGGCGTGACGGTCTCCGCGTCGGCGCCGAGCTGGATCGTGTGGGCGCTGCGTGTCACGGCCACCGCCCATCTGATCGGGGTGCTCGCGCAGGCCGCGCTGGCCGGGCTGTTCGTCACCGGCGACGTCGACCTGCTGACCTGGCACCAGAACAACGGCGGCGTCACCCACGCCATGCTCTACCTGCAGCTCGTCTCCGCCGTGCTGCTGTGGCGGCCCGCCCGGCTCTCCAGCCGGCCGGCGCTGATCAGTCTCGCGATGGTGCTCGTGGAGACGGCGCAGGTGGCGCTGGGCAACGCGCGCCTGGTCGCGGCGCACATCCCGCTCGGCATGCTGATCTTCGGGATGTCGGCGGTCTTCACCATGTGGGCGTGGCGCGGTCTGCGTACCAGGAGTGCGGCATGAGCGCGCGGCAGGCGGGCCTGTCGCGGCGCGGCTTCCTCGGCCTGCTCGGCGGCACGGCGCTGGCCGCCACCGGGTGCGGTGAGGTCGCGGGCGAGCTGCTCACCGGCAGCGCGCCCATGCCCGCGCCGTTCACCGTGCCGCTGCCGATCCCGCAGGTCGCCCGTCCGGTCTCCCCAGGTCTGTACGAGGTGACGCAGCGGGTGACCCGGGTGGAGATCCTGCCCGGCCTGCGCACCGAGGTCTGGGGGTACGACGGCACGTTCCCCGGTCCCACGTTCGAGCTGCGGCGCGGCGAGCCGGCCACGGTCCGGGTGCGCAACGAGCTGCCCGTGCCGACCTCGACCCACCTGCACGGCGGAGTCACCCCGCCCGACTCCGACGGCTACCCGACCGACCTCGTGATCCCCGCCGGCGGCCACTCCGGGCATTCCGCTCACATGACACACCCCGGTGAGGTCCATCACGAGGGCACGAAGGACTACCGCTACCCGGTCGGCCAGCGGGCCGCCACGCTGTGGTACCACGACCACCGGATGGACTACACCGCGCCTTCGGTGTGGCAGGGGCTGGCCGGGTTCGCGCTGGTGCGCGACGAGGAGGAGGACGCGCTGTCGCTCCCCGCGGGCGAGCGCGAGCTGCCGCTGCTGATCTGCGACCGCTCGTTCGCCGAGGACGGCTCCTTCCGCTACCCGCGCACCCACGAGGGCCACGACAGCGACTACATGGAGGGCGTCGAGGGCGACGTGATCCTGGTCAACGGCGCCCCCTGGCCGGTGCACGAGGTGACGGCCACCCGCTACCGGCTGCGGCTGCTGAACGCCTCCAACGCCCGCAGGCTCCGGCTGCGCCTGGCTCCCGGCGGCCGGTTCACCCAGATCGGCAGCGACTCCGGGCTGCTGGCCGCGCCCGTGCGGCACGACACGCTCCCCATGGCCCCTGGCGAGCGGTACGACGTGGTCGTCGACTTCTCCGCCTACCCGGTCGGCAGCACGGTCACGCTGGTCAACACCCTGGCCGACGGGCCCGCGGGCAAGGTCATGCGGTTCGTGGTCGCCCGCCGGGCCAAGGACGACAGCGCCGTGCCCACGACGCTGTCGCGCCCGCCGGAGCGGCCGGTGCCCGTGACGACCCGGTCGTTCGACTTCCGCCGCACGGGCCAGAGCTGGACGATCAACGGCCGCGTCTACCGCCCCGGCGACCTGCTGGCCCGGCCGCGCCTCGGCACCGCCGAGGTCTGGCGGCTGACCAGCGACTTCCACCACCCCGTGCACCTGCACCTGGCCCACTTCCTGGTGCTGGCGCGCAACGGCCGCCCGCCCGCCGCCACCGACGCGGGCTGGAAGGACACCGTCGACGTGCGCCCGTACGAGGTGGTGGACGTGCTGGCCCGCTTCGAGGGCTACCGCGGCCGCTACATGCTGCACTGCCACAACCTCGAACACGAGGACATGGCGATGATGGCCGACTTCGAGGTCGTCTAGGTCATCGGAGGACATCCAGCTTTTCGCCGTCGGTTGAGGCGTTCCCTGGCGAAATGGGGGAGACTTTCATCGGATGACGCACCCCCTGTCCGAACGGAGCAGCATGCACATCGTCAGGTTCACCAGCCCTCTGACCGGTGCCGACGCGGTCGGCGTCGACGACGGCGAGCACGTGACCGAGCTGTCCGGCATCACCACCGTCGGCGAGCTGCTCCGGCTGCCCGCCGCCGAGCTGCGCGAGCGCTGCGCGGCCGCCGACGGCCCGGCGCACCCGTCGGCGACCGTCGCGCGGCTGGCCCCGGTGGACGCGCGGATGGAGGTGTGGGCGGCCGGCGTGACCTACCGCCGCTCGCGCGAGGCCCGCGTGCTGGAGAGCGAGCGGGCCGCCGACGTGTACGAGCTCGTCTACGACGCCGAGCGGCCCGAGCTGTTCTTCAAGTCGGTGGCCTGGAAGGTGACCGGTGACGGCGGGCGCATCTCGGTGCGCGCCGACTCCGAGATCGACGTGCCGGAGCCGGAGCTCGGCCTGGTGCTCAACGCGTCCGGCGAGATCGTCGGCTACACGGTGGTCAACGACGTCAGCTCGCGCACCATCGAAGGCGTCAATCCGCTCTACCTGCCGCAGGCCAAGATCTACCTCGGCGGCTGCGCGGTCGGTCCGGCGATCAGGCCGGCGTGGGAGGTCGCCGACCCGTACGCGCTGGACATCACGCTGACCATCACCAGGGCGGGGGAGACCGTCTGGGACGGCAAGGCCAGCACCTCCCAGCTCCACCGCCGCCTCGACGAGCTCGCCGGCTACCTGTTCCGCGCCGACCTCTTCCCCGACGGCACGGTCCTGGCCACCGGCACCTGCCTGGTCCCCGACCTGCCCTTCACCCTGGAGGACGGTGACACGGTCACGATCGGCATCTCAGAGATCGGCACCCTGGCGACCCCGGTCGTCCGCGGCCTACCCACCTGACGCTTCCCGCCGGATCCGGCTCCGCGAGGACTTCCCGCGGAGCTGGTGGTCTGCGCGCGTCCAAGGCGGAGCCGGTGGGCTGCGTGGCGTCTTATGCGGAGCTGGGGGTCGGCGTGGCGTCGCACGGGGGTCGAGGATCTGCGTGACGTCTCGCGGGGGCGCGGGCCTCGGCCAGGCATCTCACGTGGGGTCGGGCCTCAGCCTGGCGTCTACGTGGGGTCGGGGAGCCGTGCTGCGGTTTCGCGGAGCCGCTGGGCGCGGCGGCGCAGGTTCTCGGCGGTGATGAGGCACGCGTCCACCAGGTCGGCCATCTCGCGCCGCACCCGCTGGGTCCGCGCGAGGTGGCGGCCGGCGGACGGGCCCGTCCAGAAGGGGTCGTACTCCTCCGGGCGCGACGGGACGCCCTCGAACGCGTCGGACAATCCCTTGGCGTAGCGGGTCAAGGCGGTGGCGAGTGATTCCTTGTCGGCCGCCTCGCGCAGCAGCTGTTGTTTCTCGCGCACGGTCAGTGGCTCCGGAGCCGGAGCGCGCCGAGGAAGCGGGCCGCCGTTTCGGCGTCCAACCGGTCCCACGGGGGTGAGGGCTGGGCGCCGTCCCGGGCCTGGGCCAGCCGGCCGAGGTACGGCGTCACGTCCTCGGCCAGCACCAGGCGGACGGCCGCGCCGGGGGCGTCGTCGTGGGCGCCGACGGCGCGCACCACGTTCAGCCAGGCCCGCTCCCGCAGGCCGTCGGCGCCCGCGTACGGACGCAGCGCCCCGTGCAGCGCGGTGGCGAGCGCCTCGTCGCCGCCGGCGGCGGTCAGCAACAGGTCCGTCTCGCGCGGGTGCTCGGCGAGCAGCTGCTGGAACGCCTCGGGGAAGGCGCCGTAGGCCAGGACCAGCGGGCGCGGGTCGGGCGGCTCGCGGTCGAGCAACTCGACCGCGACCCGGTTGATGAACAGGCTCGACGGCCGCCCGAGCGTGACCAGCGCCGCCAGCACGCTCACCGGCGCGCCCCCCACCAGCCCGTCCCACTCCTCCCCAAGC
>NZ_SMKQ01000241.1 GCF_004348995.1 Nonomuraea terrae | reverse complement strand
GGTGAGGGCCGTGTCGCCACTGGTCTCACCACCGGCCCGCCGACCGACACGCCCCCCATCGGAGTGGTTGCTGTCCCTGGGGTGGTCGGGGGTGGACGGATCGACGGCCGCGCTGGTGACGAGGCGGCCTCCGGCATCCGCCTCTCCACCGGTCGCGATGGCCAAGGCAGGCGCGGTGGCGAACGGCTCGGGCTCGGTGGCGAACGGCTCGGGGGTGGACGGGCCGGTGGTGGACGGGCCGGCGTCGGGCTTCGCGGCGCCGGCGCCCTCGCGGGCTACGGCAGTACGCGACTCCTGCGCCCCCATGCCGACCCCGGACGGCGAGAGCACGCCTCCCGTCTCGTCCCCCATGCCGACCCCGGACGGCGAGAGCACGCCTCCCGTCTCGTCGCCCGTGACGACCCCGGACGGCATGGGCACGCCTTCCGTCTCGTCCCCCGTGTTCGGTAGCAATGGCACGTCGGCCACAGTCATCCTCCCTGGTAAGTCCACGACCATGCGGCACCCCGCACAGTCGTCGATGCGGATGGATCCCCCGTGCAGTTCGACGATCTCCTTCACGATCGCCAGCCCCAGCCCGGCGCCCCCGGCGTCGGCCGCCCGTCCGGCGTCCAGCCGGGAGAAGCGTTCGAACACCCGTGCCCGCGACTCGGCCGGGATCCCCGGACCCGAGTCGGCGACGACGAGACGGATCCCGTCCCCCTCGGCGGAGCCGCCCACGGTCACCGAGCCGCCGGGCGGGCTGTGACGTACGGCGTTGTCGAGCAGGTTGGACAGGACCTGCGCGAGCAGGTCGGGGTCGGCGCGCACCACGAGGTCGTCCGGGACCGCCGCCTGGATGACGACGTCCTCGCGCGCCAGCGACGCCTCCAGCACCGCCTGCTCCACCAGTGCCGCCGGCTCGACGTCCTCGGCCTCGATCAGCCGCGTCCCCGAGTCCAGCCGCGACAGGTCGAGCAGCTGGGCGACGAGCCGGCCGAGGCGCTCGGTCTGGGCGAGCGCGGTGCGCATGGTGACCGGGTCTGCGGCGGAGACGCCGTCCACGACGTTCTCCAGGATGGCGCGCAACCCGGTGATGGGCGTGCGCAGCTCGTGGCTGACGTTCGCGACCAGCTCGCGCCGCTGCCGGTCCACCTCGCCGAGGTCGGCCGCCATCGCGTTGAACGCTCTGGCCAGCTCCCCCACCTCGTCCCTGGACGTGGCCAGAACGCGCAGGGTGTAGCTGCCCTTGGCGATGGTCTGGGCGGCGCGGGCCATCTCCCGCAGCGGCTTGGTCATGCCCATGGCCAGCACCTGCACCATGATCAGCGCCAGCACCACGGCGACCGCGATGCGCACCTCCCGCGACAGGCCGGAGTTGATGCCGACCTCGTTCACCACGAACGCGGTCGCCACGGCGAGCACGATGACGATGCCGAGCTTGACCTTGATCCGGCCGAGGAAGTCGAGGGGTCTCATCGCCGCACCAGCGCGTAGCCGACGCCGTGCACCGTCCGCACCACGTCGGGGCCGAGCTTGCGGCGCAGCGCCCTGACGTGGCTGTCGACGGTCCTGGTCGCCGCCGCCTCGGAGAAGCCCCAGACATCCGACAGCAGCCGGCCGCGCTCGAAGACCTGCCCGGGACGCTCGGCCAGGCGGCGCAGCAGGTCGAACTCGGTACGGGTGAGCTGCGCCTCCGCGCCCCGCACGAACACCCGACGGGCCGCGGTGTCGATCTCGACCTCGCCGACCCTGATCACGGTGTCCTCGGCGGCGAGCTGGACCGCCCGCTCCACCCGGCGCAGCAGCGCGTGGATCCTGGCCACCAGCTCCCGCATGCTGAACGGCTTGGCCAGGTAGTCGTCGGCCCCGACGCCGAGGCCCACGAGCACGTCGGTCTCGTCGCCGAGCGCGGTCAGCATGAGCACGGGCACCGGCCGGGCCGCCTGCATCCGGCGGCAGACCTCCAGTCCGTCGAGCCCGGGCAGCAGCCGGTCGAGGATCACCAGGTCCGGCTCCGCCCTGGCGTACTGAACGAGGGCGTCCTGCCCGTCGCCCGCCACTCTGACGTCGAAGCCCTCGGCGGCCAGCCGGTTCCGCACGGCCAGCGCTATGGTCTCGTCGTCCTCGACCACGAGGATGCGTCGCTGCTCAAGCACGAACGAAAGCCTAGAAGCGTGCTGTGCAGACGACACTCCTAAATTTGTGCACAATCCGTGCAGACTGTGGTGGTGGACACCGCCGCGTACCTTCGCCGCCTCGGTCTGCCCGAGCTGCTTCACGCCCCCGTCACCGCGGAGTCCCTGCGGGCTCTCCACTCCGCACACGTCGAGAAGGTCGCGTACGAGGTCCTGGAGATCTGGCTGGGCCGCCCGACCACGGTCGATCCTGTCGAGTCGGCCGGGCGCATCGTCCGGGGCCGCGGCGGCTACTGCTACCACCTCAACGGTGCCTTCTCCGAGCTGCTCACGACCCTCGGCTACGACGTGACCCGGCACGTGGCGGGCGTCCAGTTACGCGGCGGCGAGCCCGGCATCAGCGGCAACCACCTGGTGCTCACCGCGCGCGGCCTGCCGTCCGACGCCAACCCTGGCGGGGGGTGGCTGGTCGACGTCGGGCTCGGCGACGCAGTGCACGAGCCGCTCCCCCTGGTGCCGGGGACGTACCGGCAGGGGCCCTTCACCTACGGGCTGCGGCCGTCGGAGGTGACGCCGGGCGGCTGGCGGTTCGATCATGATCCGAGCGGTTCGTTCGAAGGCATGGACTTCGGCATGGAGCCAACGGGGATGTCGGCGTTCGCGGAGATGCACCGGCACCTGACCACGGCACCGACGTCGGGGTTCGTCCGGATCGCCACGACCCAGCGGCGCGACGCGTACGGCGTGGACATCCTGCGCGGGCTCCTGCTGACCCGCGTCGGCAACGGCAAGCAGTCCGTCACGCTCAGCTCCGCGCGCGACTATTACGCGGCCCTGGCCGACATCTTCCTGCTCCCGCTGGACGACGTGACGCCCGGCGAGAAGGACAAACTGTGGCGCAAGGTCTGCGAGGCCCACGAGGGCTGGCTCGCCGCGGGCTCCCCCTGATGGATTCGCCCGCGTTCGTAGCGCTATCGTCGCCTCGACATGGCTGAGACCAGGAAGCTGCAGGGTCGTTACCGGCTGCTGAACCCCCTCGGCGCGTCCGTCCGCCTGGCCTTCGACGAGGCGGAGCACCGCGACGTCGCGGTCAGGGAGCTGCGGGTGCTCCCCGAACTGCGCGAGGCCGCGGTGGACGAGGCACGCCGCGCCGCCGCGCTGCGGCACCCCTTCGCGGTGCCGGTGCTCGACGTGCTGGTCGATGAGGGCACGCCGTGGCTGATCATGGAGTTCGCCTCAGGGGTGTCCCTGGAGCAGGCCGTACGCGCGCGGCGCCCGCTGCCCGTCGCGCAGGCGGCCAGGGCCGGCGTGTGCGTGCTGGCCGCGCTGACGGCCGCGCACGAGGCGGGCATCGTGCACGGACGGGTGGATCCGGGCAAGGTGCTGCTCACGCCGACAGGGCGGGCGCTGCTCACCGGGTTCGGCTCGCCAAGCCTGAGCGTGCTGCCCTCCGCCGACCTGTGGTCGCTGGCCGCCACGCTGCACTTCGCGGTCGAGGGCCGTCCGCCCGGCCAGGTGCCAGCCGCGGGCGCCGACCCGCTCAGGTCGCTGATCAGGGCGATGCTGCACCCGGCGGGGCCGCCGCCGCTGGAGGTGGTGCGCCAGACGCTCGACCGGCTGGCCGTGGACCGGCCGCTGGACGCGGTCGTCGCGGCCTCGGGCCCGCTGCCGCCCGCCCACGTCGCGGCGATCGGGCTGGGCGTGCTCGACGGGCTGGCGGCGGCCGGGTTCCACGGCGGGGTGCAGCCGGGCAACGTCTTCCTCGACGCGGACGGCCGGGCGCGGCTGCTGCCGCTGCTTCACACGGGAACGTTCCCGGCGTACACCGCTCCGGAGGCCGCCCCGACCCCGGCCGCCGACCTGTGGTCGCTGGGGGCCACTCTCCACACCGCCGTGGAGGGCGCGCCGCCCGCCCCCGGCGCGACGCTCACCAGGGCGGACGCGCTGGGCCCCGTGTTGCTGCGGCTGCTGTCGGTGGACCCGTCACGGCGTCCGACGGCGGCCGAGCTGCGCCGGGAGTTGCGCGCGATCGCCGGCGAGCCCGTCCGACACGATTGAGATACATCGCGAAAAGGAACCCTGGGGGTGGGTTCACACGTTGGACTTGAGACGCAGAATGTGAGAGAGGCGGGGCGTGCGCTCCGCGTTCGGAGGAAGTTAGAGGATGTCGCCAGTCCAGAAGTACGCCATCGGCGCAGGCGCCGCGGTCCTGCTCTCGCTGATCTTCTTCGGCACCGGATGGATCACCCTGCTGGTCGTCCTCGGCGTCGTGGGCGCGCCGGTGGTCGGTTACCTGATGCTCGACCCGTCGCAGCGCGAGCGGCTCAAGCGGGCCCGTAAGCGCGGAATCGGCCGCTGATCGGCCACTGAACCCGGGTGGCGGGGGCCTGAACGTCAGGCCTCCGCCGCGGCCTGTCCCGCCGTGGCCGTCCCCACCCGCCGGGTCACCCGCCGCTCGACGTAGAACGACAGGAACGGCACCGTGCCGCCCAGCATCACGCCCAGCATGTACGGCCACGCCCAGCGCGCCTTCATGCCCAGGTTCATGACGGCGACCAGGTAGAGCATGTAGAGGCCGCCGTGGATGGGCGCGACCACCTTCGACAACGAGGGCTCGCCGAAGCCGTAACGCAGCACCATGCCCACGCAGAGCACGAGCAGCATGCAGCCGACCACATACGCGAGCACCCGGAAGGGCTTGAGAGCCGATTCCACCGTTCAACCTTCCAGAACCATCTCGGGGGAGGACTTGCCGCGCTCCCGATCCGCTCGCACGGCGTCGCGTACGAAGTGGAACCACATGAAGACGGCGAATCCCGCGAAAATCCACCAATTGGCGGCGTAAGCCAGGTTACGCCAGGTCAGCGTGCCTCCGACCACCGGCGGGGCAGCCTTCACCTGCGTGAGCGAGCCGGAGGGCGGCTGCGCGACCACGAATCCGGTGCGCACCTTCTGCCCGACCCACAGGTTGACCAGCTCGCCGGTCGAGACCGTCTGCACCTGGCCGGCGGGCAGGCCCTCCGCGCGCCGCTGAACGCTGTCGGTGCCCTGCTGCGGCCGCAGCCGACCGGCCACCGTGACCCTGCCCTGCGGCACGTCGGCCACGGCGGGGTCGTCGGCCGTGGCCGTCCAGCCGCGTACGACCGGTATGAGCGTGCCGTCGTCGAGCCGGATCGGCGTGAGCACCCAGTAGCCGTGGTCGCGTGAGACGTTGCCGCCCGGCGCGTCGACGTCGGCCCGCCGGTCGGCGACCAGCAGCTGGCGGCCGGCTTCGTACACGCCCTCGGCGGTGACCTTGCGGCCCACGACCGGGCCGGTCATCTGGGCGCCCACCGGGGCCAGCGACGCGACCGGGACGGGCGCCGGGTCGGTGGCGGCGTGCGGCTTGCCAGAATCCTGGAAGACGCCGAGCTGCCAGCGCCCGAGCAGGATGAATGCGATGAGGACCCCGATGGTCAGCAGGTGCAGCCCCAGCAGCCGGGGTGAGAGCAGGGTCCTCAGCATGTCTCAAAACTATCCGGCGGGGGGCGTGGTCCCGTCATCAACCCATGCCGGGGCTCCGCGGTACGGCAAAGGTTGTACCCTGCGGATCCCGCCAAACAGTGCAAACTTCGCAAGCGATCACGCTAGGCTGCTGGCCATGTCTGACCAGCACATCGACCCGGCGGGCAACACCCAGGCTTTCCGCGCGTTCGCGAACGCGCGCGAGCAGGAGTCCGCCGCGGCCAAGCCCAAGAAGTCGCCCCTCCTGCCCATCCTCGCGGTCGTCCTCGGCATCGCGATCGTCGGCGTCGTCGCCTTCCTGCTGCTGCAGTAGACGCCTCCGACTGAAGTCACCCGCCGCGGGGGCCGTGGCGGGTTTCCGTCGTTCCCGGAAACACCGGGGGAACGCCGTGGCCTCGCCGTCGAGGTGCCGAAGCCGGATGAGTGAGCGCCCTGCTCGGCGGGGCGGCCCGCCGGGCAGGGCGACACGGGGTCATCCGCGGGAGGAGACGACCATCGCGCTGCCGCCGCCGCGGCGGGTGGGTTCGGCGACGGCCTGGACGCGGTCGCGGCTCAGGAATTCCAGGGCCGTGGCGGCGCCGATCTCCGGGTTCGAGGCGAAGCTGTGCCCCTTGGCCTCCAGCTCGGCCTGGTACTTGTCCAGGAACCCCGGCTCGGCCTGCGTCTGCGCGGTGTTGCGCTGGGTGGCGCGCGGCGCGGCCAGGGCCTCGGGCAGGCTCATGCCCCACTCGTACCGGTTGAGCAGGATCTGCAGCACGGTCGTGATGATGGTCGAGCCGCCGGGCGAGCCGACCGCCAGCACAGGACGCCCCTTCTCGAACACCAGCGTCGGCGCCATCGACGAGCGCGGGCGCTTGCCGGGCCCGGGCAGGTTCGGGTCACCGGGGGCCGGGCCGAACGTGAAGTCGGTCAGCTCGTTGTTGAGCAGCACGCCGCGGCCGGGCACCACGATGCCGTTGCCGCCGGTGGACTCGATCGTCAGGTTGTAGGCGATCACGTTGCCCCAGCGGTCGGCGACGACGAGGTGCGTGGTCTCCGGGCCCTCCTTCGCGACCGGCGTCGCGGTGCCGCCGGGCTCGGCGCACGGCCTGTACGAGCCGTCGGGGCTGCCGGGAGCGGCCGGGTGGGGCATGGCGCGGTCGCCGATCAGGCAGGCGCGTTCCTTGGCGAAGCCGTCGGACAGCAGCTCGTCCAGCGGCACGCCGGGGATGTCGCCGACGTACTGGCCGCGGTCGGCGTAGGCCAGCCTGGACGCCTCCAGGTATTCGTGCAGGCCCACCTCGGGCAGGGCCTCCATGATGTTGAGCGCCTCGCTGACCGTGGAGCCGCCGGACGAGGGCGGCGCCATGCCGTACACGTCGAGGTTCTTGTACGACACCTTCGTGGGCTCGCGCAGCAGGGCGCGGTAGTCGCGCAGGTCGGACAGCTCCATCAGGCCCGGCCGCACGTTGCGGGTGCTGCCGGCGGTGAGCGGCGGCCGCTTGACCGTGGCCACGACCTCCTTGCCGAGCTGCCCGCCGTACAACCATTCGGGGCCGCGCCTGCCCAGCTCCCGGTACGTGGCCGCGAGCTCGGGGTTCCTGAACACCGAGCCGACCCGCGGCGGGGCGCCGTTCGGCAGGTAGAGCTTGGCCGTGGAGGTGAAGTCCTTGAAACGGTCGGCGTTGGCGGCCGTCTGGTCGTGGAACGTCTGGTCCACGACGAAGCCCCTGGAGGCCACCTCGATGGCCGGCTGGAGCGCCTGCCTGAGCGAGAGCGTGCCGAACCTGCTCAGGGCCACGTCCCAGTTGGCGACCGTGCCGGGCACGCCCGCCGACAGCCCGCTGGTGACGCCCTCCTCGAACGGGATGCCCTCGAACGCGGTCGGCCCCATCGCCTTGGGCGCGGTCTCGCGGCCGTCGATGGTGAAGACTTTACGCTTGCGCGCGTCGTAGTAGACCATGAAGCCGCCGCCGGCCAGGCCCGCCGAGTACGGCTCGGTGACGCCGAGCACCGCGCCCGCCGCGACGGCCGCGTCCACGGCGTTGCCGCCTCTCTTGAGCACGGCGATGGCCGCCTTGCTGGCCTCCAGGTCGACGGTGGCGACGGCGCCGCCGTACCCCTCGGCGACCGGTGCCTTCCGCGGCGGGTCGGCCGACGCGGGTGGCGCGTGCAGGAGAGAGACGGCGAGGACTGCTGCTGCTGCGGGAAAGATCACACGGCGCATGTTGTCCACAATGACGCAGATACGCCCATCGCGGTAGTGCTCCGTCACACGCTGGGATGATGCGCGGGGCACGGTGCTGGCCTACGTTGGTGCTCGTGCGCAGGACGTTCGACCCATATCTCGCCCTCATCGTGGCGGCGGTCACGATGGTGGTCGCCAGGGGCGCGTCGTGGGGCCAGCAGGACACCAGGGAGGCCCTCGACGCCTACGCCTACGCGCTGCTGTGGACCGGGCCGGTCGCGGTGCTGCTGAGCCGCCGCTTCCCGCTGCTCACCACGGCCGCCGCGCTGGCCGCCTGCGACCTGTACCTGATCGGCGGCTACGCCTACGGGCCGTCGTTCATCAGCCCGGCCGTGCTGCTGTTCCTGCTGGTCACGCGGGGCCACAGGCTGATGGCGTGGGTCATGGCGGGGATGACGCTGGTGTCGTTCCTGAGCTACGCCTGGCTCGTCGGTCAGCTCGACTTCTTCCACAACGTGTGGATCCTCACCTTCATCATGCTGCTGATGGTCCTGGCCGAGCTGGTCAGGATCGTCAAGGAGCGCCGGGCCGAGCGCGAGCGCACCGCCGAGGAGGAGGCCAGGCGGCAGGCCAGCGAGGAACGGCTGACCATGGCGCAGGAGCTGCACGACGTGCTGGCGCACAACATCTCCCTCATCCACGTGCAGGCGTCCACCGGGCTGCACCTCATCGACGCCAACCCCGAGCAGGCCAGGACCGCGCTGGCCACCATCAAGACGGCCTCCAAGGAGGTGCTCGGCGAGATGCGCTCGGTGCTGAACGTCCTGCGCGAAGGCGCCCCGCGCTCCCCCACCGCCGGGCTCGACCGGCTCGACGAGCTGGTCGAGCGCTCGGGGCTCACGGTGACGCTCAAACGGGTCGGCTCCCGGCCGCTGCCGCCGCAGGTGGAGCGGGCGGCGTACCGGATCGTGCAGGAGTCGCTCACCAACGCCGCCCGGCACGCGCCCGGCGCCGATGTGGGCGTGCGCCTGGAATACGCCGAGAAGGAGCTGGTCGTACGGGTCACCGACACCGGCGCCACGACGCCACCCGCGCCGTCGGAGTCGTTGTCGGAGTCGGGCAGCGGCAACGGCATCCCCGGCATGCGTGAACGCGCCGCCGCGCTCGGCGGAACGCTGGTCGCCGGCCCGTCAGGGCCCGGCTTCCAGGTCGAGGCCCGGTTCCCCCTACCCGAGGAGACCTCATGATCAAGGTGCTGCTGGCCGACGACCAGGCGCTGGTACGGGCGGGCTTCAAGGCGCTGCTCGACGCCCAGCCCGACATGACCGTGGTCGCCGAGGCGTCCGACGGCGCACAGGCCGTGCGGCTGGCGGCCGAGCATCAGCCCGACGTCGTGCTGATGGACATCCGCATGCCCGGCACCGACGGCCTGACCGCCACCCGGCAGATGCCGCCGGGGCCGCACATCATCATCCTGACGACGTTCGAGCTGGACGAGTACGTCTTCGAGGCGCTGCGCGGCGGCGCCAGCGGCTTCCTGGTCAAGGACACCGAGCCGGCCGAGCTGATCCAGGCCGTGCGGGTGGTGGCGGCGGGGGAGGCGCTGCTGTCGCCGAGCGTGACCCGCCGCCTCATCGCCGAGTACGCCTCCCGCGCCAAGGAGCCGGTCGCCGCCGACGGCCTCGACCAGCTCACCGAGCGCGAACGCGAGGTGCTCTCCCTCGTCGGCACCGGCATGACGAACGACGAGATCGCCGCGAAGCTGTTCATGTCGCCCGCCACCGCCAAGACCCACGTGAGCCGGGCCATGATGAAGCTGCACGCCCGCGACCGCGCCCAGCTGGTCGTCATCGCCTACGAGTCGGGCCTGGTCAAGCCGGGCTGGCTGTGACCGTCGCGCCGAACCAGCGTTCGGCCGCCTCCTCGATGCCGTCCGCGCCCCACCAGGCCACGTAGCCGTCGGGGCGGATCAGGAGCGCGTCCGCGGGCGGGTCGTCGCGGCGGGCCCGGATCACCTCCATCCAGCCGTCCCCCGCCCAGCGCTCCCCCAGAGTGCCGCCGGTGAGGTCGAGCAGCACGGGCCGGGCCTCACACAGCGCCCCGCGCGCCAGTTCCGCCAGGCCCGGATCGGTGAGGAATTGGCCGGCAGGCTCCGTGCCGGTGTCATACCGGATGCCGGAGTCGTGCAGCAGTGTGGCCAGGTGGCGGGCGGGCTGCTCGAAGGCGAACACCTCGGCGAGCAGGTCGCGCAGCGCCGCGCCGTCCTCGCCCTCCGCGCCGTCGATGGCCGCCTGTGCGCGGGTCTGCATGAGCGTGCGCTCGCCGACCGGCCGGCGTTCGGACTCGTACGTGTCGAGCAGCGCGTCCGGCACCCGCCCGCGCAGCCTGGCGGCCAGTTTCCAGCCCAGGTTGACCGCGTCCGTCATGCCGACGTTGAGCGCCGACCCGCCCGCCGGGAACAGGTGGGCGGCGTCACCCGCGAGGAACACCCGCCCGGCCCGGTACCGCTCGGCGAGTCTGGCCTGCGCGGCCGTGCTCGACAACCAGATCGGCTCGTCGAGCGGCATGTCCGCGCCGAGCACGCGGCGGACGGCGGCGCGGAAGTCCTCCGGCGTCACGGTGTCGCCGGTGACGCCGCCCCGCTCCCGCACGGCGGCGACGAGCACGCCCTCGTGCAGCGAGTTGAACAGCACACGGCCGTTCCGCCGCCGGGTCCAGCCCGGCTCGACGCCCGCCTCCTCCAGGGACTCGAACACCTTCATGTCGGCCTTGAAGTGGCCGATCAGCATCCTCTCCTCGTCGGTGGTGCCGAGGAAGGCGATCCCTGCCTGCTCACGTACGAGACTGCCGGCGCCGTCGCAGCCGACCGCGTACCGGGCCCGTATCCGCCCGTCGCCGACGTCGAGCGTCACTCCTTCCTCGTCCTGGGAGAGCGAGCGGACCTCGCAGCCTCGTCTGACCTCGACCCCGAGCTCCCGCGCCCGCTCGGCCAGCAGCCGCTCCAGCCGCGGCTGCTGGATCAGCAGCAGCCGCAGCGGGCTGTCCTCGATCCCGCCGAGCCACAGCGGCACCGACCCGAACGGGAACCCTGGCGCCCGGCCGACGAACGGGCCGGCCTCGGCGAACCGCTCCAGCAGCCCTCTGTGATCCAGTAAGTCGACGATCTGCCCGGCCAGCCCGTTGGCCTTGGGCAGCTCGCTCGGCTCGGGTCTCTTGTCCAGCACGACCGGGCGGGCTCCGGCCAGGCTCAGCTCGCACGCGAGCATCAGCCCGACCGGTCCCGCCCCCACGATCAGCACATCCTCCATGCCTGTCAGGCTAGATTGACAAATCTGCCGTTGTCAATCTAGCCTGACACCGTGGACGTAACAGAGCTGTCCGAGCGGATCCGCGCGAACGACCCGGCCATGGGGCTGCGGGCGGTCGGCGCGCTGCACCGGCTGGCCGAGCAGGTCGAGGCGCTGTCCGTGGCGCTGGCCAGGGAGCAGGGCTGGACCTGGGAGCAGATCGGCGACGCGCTCGGCATGTCACGGCAGTCGGTACACGCCAAATACGGGAAATGAGGGCGAGGCGATGTTCGGCAAGGAAAAGAACCCGCTGGCAGTCGTGATCAAAGCCGCCTTCGAGGAGGCCCGGCTGCGCGGCGACCGCCGCATGGGCACCGAGCACATGCTGCTCGGCCTGCTCCACCACGCCGAGTCCGCGCAGGCGCTCGGCGTCGACCTGGCCGCCGCCCGCGCGGCGCTCGAAGACCTCGACCGCGCGGCGCTGCGCATGCTGGGCCTGGAGGTCGGCGACCTGCCCGGCACCCCCCGCAAGCACCCACGGGTGCCCGACACGGCTCTCACGTCGAGCGCCCGCGCGGTGCTCAACCAGGCCGTCAAGGCCACGACCATGAAGACCAGACACGAGGTGCCGCGCCACCTGGCGCTGATCCTCCTGGAGCAGCCCCCGCCCGACCCCGTCGCGCAGCTCGTCGACCAGCTCGGCATCGACCGGACGACGGTACGCAGCCGCATCTGATGAGGAAATTTGGTTGTCTGCGGAGGTCGTCCACTGCCAAGGTCATAACATGCGGCGCTCGTATGACGACCTCGTCCAGGAGGCCAACACGGTGTCCGTGGCGGGCTGGGACTTCTCCTGGCTCGACGGCCGGGCCGGCGAGGAACGGCCTTCGTGGGGTTACGCCCGGCTGCTCGGCGAGCGGATGGTCGGGGCGCGGGCGGCGCTCGACGTGCAGACCGGCGGCGGCGAGATCCTGGCCGGCGTGCCCGCGCTGCCGCCGGTCACCGTGGCCACCGAGTCGTGGCCGCCCAACCTGGCGCTGGCCGCCGCCCGGCTGCGGCCGCGCGGCGCCTGGGTGGTGGCCGACGACGACGAGCCGCGCCTGCCGTTCCGCGACGCGTCCTTCGACCTGGTGACCAGCCGTCACCCGGTCGAGACGTGGTGGGAGGAGATCGCCCGCGTGCTGCGGCCCGGCGGGTCGTACTTCTCCCAGCAGGTGGGGCCGCGCAGCGTGGCCGAGCTGACCGAGTTCTTCATCGGCCCGTACGACGGCACCGCCCGCGACCCCGAGGAGGCCAGGAAGGCCGCGCAGGCAGCCGGGCTCGAAGTCGTCGACCTGCGGTTCGAGCGATTGCGCATGGAGTTCCGCGACGTCGGGGCGGTGATCTACTTCCTGCGCAAGGTGATCTGGATCGTGCCGGGGTTCTCCGTCGAGCGCTACGCCGAGCGGCTGCGCGAGCTGCACGAGCTGATCGAGTCGGAGGGGCCGTTCGTGGCCCACTCCTCCCGTTTCCTGGTCGAGGCGAGGAGACCCGATGGCGAGACTGCATGACGTGGTGATCGACTGCCGGCATCCGGCCTCGCTGGCCAGGTTCTGGGCGCAGGCGCTGGACGGCTACGCCGTGGCGCCGTACGACGAGGAGGAGCTGACGCGGCTGCGCGCGAAGGGCGTCCTCGACCCGGAGGACGACCCGACGGTGCTGGTCGACGGCGGGCTGCCGCGGTTGTGGTTCCAGCGGGTGCCGGAACGCAAGGTGCACAAGAACCGGCTCCACCTCGACCTGCGCGCCGACGACCTCGACTCCGAGATCGACCGCCTGCTCGGCCTGGGCGCCCGGTTGATCACCACGTTCGACGACTGGGTCGTCATGATCGACCCCGAGGGCAACGAGTTCTGCCTGGCGTAGCTCGTCCCGCGTACGTCCGGCGTCGTACGCGGGAGCTCGGGCGAGCACTCCCTGAGGTGGAGGGGGGAACGGGACCGGGGTGCGATTCGGGG
>NZ_SMKQ01000240.1 GCF_004348995.1 Nonomuraea terrae | reverse complement strand
GCCTCCAGGGGGTCGCGGATGTCCTCGGCCAGGGGCGTGATGGCGTACTCGACGCTGGGGGGCGCGTCGGGGTGGACGGTACGGGTGACCAGACCGTTGCGTTCGAGGTTGCGCAGGTTGAGGGTGAGCATGCGGCGGCTGATGCCGTCGATCGCGCGCTCCAGCTGGGTGAAGCGGCGCGGGCCCTCGCCCAGTTCGACCAGGATCTGGATGCACCACTTGTCGCCGATCAGCCGCAGCACCTCGGGGAGCGGGCAGTCGGCCTGGTCCGTTACCGCGGTGTTCCGTTGCGCCAAGAAAGTGCCTCCTTTTCAGCGTCTCGATGGTGGCGGAGGATGAGTCCCGTTACAAGAGGTAACGTTCCTGGTTGTAAGGGGATATGTCATGCCTTTTGCGTATACTGACGGCTACAAGATCTCGTACGCGGTGTCCGGAGCGGGGGCGCCCGTGGTGCTTCATCCCGGAATGTTCGAGGACGGGGCCACTGGGCCTACCTCGGTTACACCGAGGTCCTGGCCGCTGCCCACACGGTGATCGCGATCGATCCGCTCGGGCTGGGCGCGAGTGACGCGCCCCGCACTCCGGCGGCGTACACGCTGGAGCGGCGGGCCGCGTCCGTCGTCGCCGTGCTCGACGACCTCGGGCTGGATCGGGCCGCCTTCTGGGGGTATTCGCTGGGCGCTCTGACCGGCTACGCGGTGGCCGCCTGCGCGCCGGAGCGGCTGACCCGCCTGGTGGCCGGGGCCTTCGACCCGTACGGGTTCATGGCGCGGGTGCCCGCCGTGCTGGCCGCGCTCGGGCTGCCCGCCGACCACGACCCGTACGAGCTGGTGAGGGGCGGGGCGCTGGAGTCGGCGTACCAGGTTGCCGTGATCGAGGCGGGCGACGCGGCGGCGCACCGCGCGAACTACGAGGCGTTCTCCCGCGAGCCCGGCCTGGCCGACCGGCTGGCCGCCTCGGAGGTGCCGACCCTCATGTACGCCGGCACGGCCGACCACTGGCACGAGCCGATGCGCGACTATGCCCGCTCCCACGGCGCGGAGTTCTTCTCGGTGGCGGACGCCGACCACGCCACGGCCCTGCGCCGCCCGGCGGACGTGCTGCCCCGCGTCCGCGACTTCCTCTCCCGCTGACCTGCTCGGGCGCGCACCGCCACGTGCAGCCGCCGCGCGCGGAGCTCCAGGCGCACGGACATGGTGTCGAGCATGAACTCGTCGGCGCCGCCTCGATGCCGCGCCCCTTGGCCGTGCTGACGCCGGTGAATTCGCTGATGGGCGATCCGATTGTGACCGACGACACTCGATCATGTGTTTGAATTGGCGTATGGATTCTCCCCGATACCTGGAGCTGTTCGACCGTGACGCCGCGCGTCTGCGGGAGGTCGCCGTGCGCGATGTGGGCGCGCCGGTGCCGTCCTGTCCCGGGTGGACGGCTGCCGACCTGTTGCTGCACGTCGGCGAGGTCTACCTGCACAAGGTCGAGGCGATGCGCCGGGGCGCCTGGCCCGACCCCTGGCCGCTGCCGCCCGAGCCGGCCGAGCCCGCCGGATACTTCGACCGCGCCCTGTCCGTGCTGCGCGCCGAGTTCGCCGCGCGCAAGCCCGGCGAGCCGGCCCTCACCTGGTACGACGCGGACCAGACGGTCGGCTTCTGGGTGCGCAGGATGGCCCTGGAGACGGTCGTGCACCGGGTCGATGCCGAGCTGGCGGCCGGTGAGCCGCTCGCCCCGATCCCCGACGACCTGGCGCTCGACGGCATCGACGAGATCCTGGTGGCGTTCCTCGCCTACGCGGCGGCCAAGTGGCCCGAGGAGTTCGGCGACGGCCTGGCGGCGGCGGAGGGCCGTACGGTGTCGATCCAGGCGGGCGACCACCGCTGGCTGGTGCGCCCGTCCGCCTCAGGGGTCGAGGTGGCGAAGGGCTCCACCGCCGAGGCCGACGCCTCGGTGACGGGCTCGCCGCACGACGTCCTGCTGTGGCTCTGGGGCCGCCAGGGCGGCACGACCCCGTCCTTCTCCGGCGGCTCGGAGCCGGTCGAACGTCTGCGCGGCCTGCTCAAGGACGCCACCCAGTAGAAACCCGGAGGAGCTCGCGGAGGCTGGCGGCGTACGCGCGCGGGTGGCTGGTGTTGCCGTTGTGCCCGCCCGGCAGCTCCGCGAGCTCGGTCCCGAGGCGCTTCGCCAGCTCGACGGCGCAGCGGCGGTCGAAGACGGTGCTCGGTGTGCCGCGGCCGGCAGCGGGCACGATCGGGGTCCGGCAGCCCGACAGGTCCAGCTCGTCCTGGATCACGGCGGGGAAGTCGTATCTGAGGAAGAAGTCGAAGTTCGCCTGCCGCCGGAGCGTCATGGGCTGCGGGGTCAGATCGGGTTCTGCGTCGGCGGTGATGCCGAGGACGCGCGGGATCTCCGCGACGGCGGCGGCGAGGCCGCCGTCGAGGTAGCGGTCGCGCACCTCGGTCAGCTCCGCGCGGTGCCGGGCCTGCTCGGCCGGGGGGAGCAGCCAGGGGGCGACCGGTTCGTGGGCGATGAGCAGGCTGAGCTGCTCGGGATGGCGGACGGCGAGGTGCAGGCCGATGGTCGCGCCGAGACTCTGACCCAGCATGATCGCGGGTTTCTCGGTGAGGTGGGCGAGCAGCCGGTGCACGTCGTCGGCGTGCTGCTGGACGGTCACGCCCGCGCCGGGGTCGCCGACGGTGCTGCGGCTCAGCCCGCGCCGGTCGTACGTGACCACGGTGTACTCGTCCGCGAGCCGGTCCACCAGGTCGGTGGTGCGGTCGGCGTCGCCCTCGCCGCTCTGGGAGATCAGTAGGAGGGGGCCCGTGCCGCGGATCGCGTAGTGGAGGGACGCTCCGGGCACGCGCAAGGTGTGCGAGGTCATGCCGCCCAGCCTAGTCCATCAGATTTGATACATCAAAAAAGATGAATTATCGCGCCCCGGGGACGAGCCGTTCCGCGAGGGCTTCCAGGGCTGCGACGGTCTCGCTGACGCGCTGGGGGTCGTCCGTACCCAGCGCGGCCGCCAGAGCCTTGTCGATGGGGGTGTCGCGGACCTGCGACACGCGGTCGGAGACCTCGGGCGCCTCGCGGATGATCGTTCGCCGGCGGTCTCTCGGGTCGGTCTCCGTGATCACCGCCTCCGTCTCGCGCAGCCGCGCGACGGCAGCGGACACGGCACTCTGTGGCAGGCCGGTGCGGGTGGCGATCTCGCCCACGGTGGTGTCGGGATGGCCGCGCAGGTCGCTCACGACGATGAGCACGGTGCGCAGGCTCGTGGAGTGCTCGCCGATGCCCTCGGTCGGCATCGCCTCCTCGCCGATCTTCATCAGTGTCCGGCCCAGCAGGAACAGTTCGACCCCATTCACGCTCAGAAACATACAGGCGGGAGTCGGTAGGGTCCTGTGGCGTGACGACGGAGCTGGAAGGGCTGGCCGAGCGGCTGCGGGAGTTCGCGCGGGTGCGGGAGTGGGAGCAGTTCCACACGCCGAAGAATCTCGCGATGGCGCTGGCGGGCGAGGTCGGGGAGCTGGTGGCGGAGTTCCAGTGGCTGACGGCCGAGGAGTCCCGCCACCCCGACCCCGAGTCGCTCACCCGAATGCGTACGGAGCTGGGCGACGTGACGCTCTATCTCGTGCGCCTGGCCGACGTCCTGGGCGTCGACCTGGTGGAGGCGGCGCGGGCCAAGCTCGACGACAACGACCGCCGCTACGACGCCGACCGCTACCGCGGCTCGGCCCGCAAGGCCCCGCCCACCGCCTGACCGACGGGGCTGTACCTGGGCAGGCTGAAGACCCCCGACGCGTACGCCGAGGAGCCCATGGAGGCGGTGACCTTGTTCTGCGGCCGGTTCCTGCAGCTGATGGCGTGGGAGCCGCAGGTGCGGACCTGCCGGCTGAGCATCGCCGAGGCCGAACGGCTGCCCGGCAGCTCGCGCGTACTTCGACGCCGTCTTCGCCGGCACGTACGAGCGGCTCGGCGTCTACCTCGCCGAACGGTTCGCGATGGACGGCGCGGGCGGCGCGGTGCTCGCGGAGGACCTGCTCGGCCGCACCGTGCTGCCGCGGCTGCTGCGCAGGCTGCTCAACGTCGAGGAGGCGATAAGGACGTCCCCGAGCCGGCGACCCTGGCCGAGGACGTCGACCTGGACGCGATCCGCCGGACGGTCACCGCGACGCTGCCCGGCTGAAGGTCCGCGAAAAGGGCGGCATTACCAGCAGAGGCCCGCATAAGGTGGCGAGCATGCGATTTGGGGTGCTGGGGCCGCTGGCGGTCTGGACCGACGCGGGGGAGCCCGTCACCATCCCCGGTCTCAAGGTACGCGCGCTGCTCGTGGACCTGCTCGTGCACGAGGGCCATCCGGTGTCCGTGGACCGGCTGGTCGACGACCTGTGGGGCGATGACGCGCCGGCGAATCCGGCGGGCGCGCTGCAGGTGCGGGTCTCGCAGCTGCGCAAGGCGTTCGAGGACGCCGAGCCCGGCGGCAAGAACCTCGTCGTCTCCCGCGCCCCCGGCTACCTGCTGCGCTGCGACGACGGCGCGCTCGACGCCGCCCGATTCGCCGGTCTGCTCGCCGAGGCGGAGGCCGCGACCAGCCCGCGCACGAAGGCCGAGCTGCTGGCGGGCGCGCTGGCCCTGTGGCGCGGCCCGGCGTACGCGGACTTCGCCGACGAGGAGTACACCCGCTCGGCCATCCTGCGGCTGGAGGAGCAGCGGTTGTCGGCGCTGGAGCAGCACGCGGAGGCGCGGCTGGAGCTCGGCGAGCACGGCCTGCTCGTCGGCGAGCTGGGCGACCTGGTGGCCCGCCACCCTCTCAGGGAACGTCTGCGCGCCGTCCACATGCGCGTCCTCTACCGGGCCGGCCGCCAGAGCGAGGCCCTCGCCAGCTACGGCGAGCTGCGCGAACGGTTGTCCGAGGAGCTCGGCCTCGACCCCGGGCCCGAGCTGGTCGCGCTCCACCAGGCGATCCTCGGCCAGGACCCGGCGCTGAGCGTGCCCGTGGAACGCCCGGTGACCAACCTGCCCGCCTCCGTCAGCAGGCTCATCGGCCGGGAAGAGGCTCTGGCCGAGGTGTGCGCGCTGGTCACCGAGGACCGACTGGTCACCCTCACCGGCAGCGGCGGCGTCGGCAAGACCCGGCTGGCGGTGGAGGTGGCGAGCCGGCTGCTGGACGCGTACCCGGACGGAGCCTGGCTCGTCGCGCTCGACCAGGCGTCCCGGTCGCCGGCCGAGGCCGTCATCGCGGCCCTGGACATCAGGGAGGACGCCTCCGGCGGCTCCCCGGTCGGGCACCTGGTCGCCGCGCTCAAGCCCCGGCGGACGCTGCTCGTGCTGGACAACTGCGAGCACGTCGTCGAGCAGGTCGCCGAGCTGGCCGAGACGCTGCTGCGGGCCTGTCCCGAGCTGCGCGTCCTGGCCACCAGCCGCGAGCCGCTGGCCGTGTCCGGCGAGGTGCTGTGGAGCGTGCCACCGCTCGACGTGCCCGCCGCCGCCGACCTGGCCACCATGGCCCGCTCCGACGCCGTACGGCTCTTCGTGGCCAGGGCCGCCGCGTCCGCCCGCGGGTTCTCGCTGGACGCGTCCAACGCGCAGGCCGTGGCGCAGCTGTGCCGGCGGCTCGACGGCATCCCGCTGGCACTGGAGCTGGCCGCGACCCGGGTGCGGGCGCTCGGCGTGCACGGTGTCGTCGCCCGGCTGGACGACCGGTTCCGGCTGCTGGCCTCCGGGCAGCGCGGGGCCCCGGCCCGGCAGCAGACGCTCACCGCCGTGATCGACTGGAGCTGGGACCTGCTGTCCGGCGACGAACGCACGGTCCTGCGCCGCCTCGCGGCGCACGCCGACGGCTGCACGCTGGAGGCCGCCGAGGCCGTCTGCGCCCTCGCCGACATCCCCGCCGCCCGCCGTCCCGGTGACGCGGCGATGCTCGCGCACGGTGACGCGGCTGCTCCGGGACCCGGTGACGCGGCGCGACCGGCGGTCGGTGACGCGGCTGCTCCACGGCTCGGTGACGCGGCGGGACCGGCGTTCGGCGACTCGGTGACGACCGAGCTCGACGTGCTGGATCTGCTGGCCCGGCTGGTCGACCGGTCGCTGGTCGTGGTCGCCGACGCGCCGACCGGTATGCGCTACCGGCTGCTGGAGTCGGTGTCCGAGTACTGCCGGGCCCGGATGTCCGACGCGGGCGAGCTCGACCGCGTACGCCTCGCACACCTGCGCCACTACCTGGAGCTCGCCGAACGCGCCGAGCCCGAGCTGTACGCGCACGACCAGCGCGACTGGCTGCTGCGGCTGGACGCCGAGGCCGCCAACATGCGGGCCGCCCTCGACACGGCGGTGGCCCACGCCGACGCCGGCGCCGCCGCCCGGCTGGTGAACGCGCTCGCCTGGTACTGGTTCCTGCGCGGCAGGCTCGCCGAGGCCCGACGCTCGCTGGAGACGGCCCTGTCCGTGCCTGTCTCTGCGCCGGCCGCGCCCGGCACCGGCGCAGTACGCGCGCGGGCCGCCGCCTGGCAGGCCGCGTTCGCGCTGCTGGCCGGCGAGCACGTCGACTGGCGGCCGGTGCTGGAGGCCGTCCCCGACCGGCGCGAACGGGCCAGGGTCGAGGTGTTCGTCGGCATGCACGTCGAGGACATCGCGACCGGGCAGGAGCTGACGGAGCGGTCACTGGCCACGTTCCGGGAGGTCGGCGACAAATGGGGCGTTGCGGTCGCGCTCGTCCGGCACGCCATGGACGCCTTCACCCGCCGCGACCACGAGGCCCTGGAACGGATCGGCACCGAGAGCGCCCGGCTCTTCATCGAGCTGGGGGACCGGTGGGGCCTGCTGCGCGCCACCGAGTGGCTGGCCTCGCTGGCCGAGATGAGGAAGGACGCCGAGCAGGCCGCCCGGCTGTTCGGCGAGGGCCTGCGGATGGCGGAGGACCTGGGGCTGTGGCCGGAGGTCGCCTCGCACACCGCCTGGCTCGGCTGGGTCGCGCTCGGCAAGGGCGACTACGACACCGCCATCGAGATCTGCGAGCGGGCGCTGAAGCTGGCCACCGCCCAGGGCTATTCGCGGAACACGAGCATGGCCGAGATGGGCCTGGCCTTCGCCGCGCGCCGGGCCGGGCGGTACGACCTGGCGGAAAAGCACCTGAACCACCTGCTCGAAGGGCTGTCGCGCGACCCCGGCGGCGACTTCGCGATGCACCTGCCGGACACCCTGATCGAGCTCGGCTACCTCACGGAGCTGCGCGGCGACGCCGACGCGGCCATGCGGCTGCACATGGAGGCGCTGGGCCTGGCGCGCAAGGTCGGCGACCCCGCGACGACGGTGTTCGCCGTGGAGGGCGCGGCGGCCGCCGCGCGGCCCGAACAGGCGGCCAGGCTCCTCGGGCTGGCGGACGCGGTCAGGCGGCACAACCAGACGCCGGTCGGCCTGTCGGAGCGTCACGACATCGACCGCGCCGCCTCCCGGGCCCGCGCGGCTCTCGGCGACGAGGCGTTCGAGGCCGCGTACGCGCAGGGTGCCGCCGGCAAGCTGGACGACGTCGAGAAGCTGCTATGACCCGCGTTCGAGGTCGGCGGCGAGGCGGTCGAAGAACTCGATCCAGCCCGCCCTGGCCTGCTCGGCGTGCCGGTCGTCGGTGTTGACGCCGTACTGGTGGAAGCGCATCTCGGTCTTGCCCTCCACGTCGGCCAGCTCGACGGTCACCACGGACGCGGGGCCGTCGCCGGGCGCGTCGGGGTCGCCGGTGGTGAACACCAGCCGCGCCGGTGGCACCACCTCGCGGTACGTTCCGTCCAGCGTCACCTCGAACCCCTCCTCGCCCACGAGCGTGGCCCGCCAGACCCCGCCCGGCCAGGCGTCCAGGGTGATCCGGCCCACCGGCGTGGTCAGCGGCGGCGGTCCGAACCAGCGCGAGAACCGCTCCGGCTCGGTCCAGGCGGCCCACACCGCCTTCCGTGGGGCGTCGAACAGGCGGGCGATGACGTACTCGGCGGTCGGGGTCATGGCGGCGGTCCTTCCTCTGGGCGACGTCTCCACGGTGCCCGCCGGCGCTTACGATGCCCTTCTCACCTCCTTAAGGCGCGTGGCACGCTGGGACGCATGAGGATCATCCGCGCCGCCAAGGTGCTCACGGGACGTCCCGGGGAAGTGCTCGAAGACGGCGAGGTCCTCATCGACGGGGCGACGATCGTCTCCGTCGGCCCGAGAGGCCACGCGGGGGAGCACGCCGTGGCGGGAGAGGGCGACGTGCTCGACCTGCCGGGCCACACGGTGCTGCCGGGGCTCGTCGACGCGCACGTCCACCTGGGGTTCGACGACCGCGTCGACCCGGTGACCCGGCGCAGCCCCGAGAGCGACCACCATCTGCTGCTGCGCATGGCCGAGAACGCCCGCAAGCTCGTCTCCGCCGGCGTCACCACCGCGCGCGACCTCGGCGCGCGCGGCTTCCTCGACATCGCGTTACGCGACGCGATCGAGGAGGGCCTGGCCGTCGGCCCGCACGTCGTGGCCGCCACCCGGCCCATCACGATCACCGGCGGCCACTGCTGGTACATGGGCGGCGAGGCCGACGACGAGCCCGCCATCCGCCGCGTCGCCAGGGAGAATCTCCGCGCCGGCGCCGACTGCCTCAAGGTGATGGCCTCCGGCGGCCAGATGACCCCGGGCGCGCCGCCCAGCTGGATTCCCCAGCACGGCACCGAGCAACTCCGCGCCGTCGTCGAGGAGGCCGCCACCCGCGGCAAGGGCGTCGCCGCCCACGCTCACGCGCACGCCGCGATCCGCAGCGCCGTCGAGGCCGGCGTCACCACCATCGAGCACTGCTCGTTCTTCACCCCGTCCGGCCACCGCTACGATCCCGCGCTCGCCGACCTCGTCGCGGCGAGCGGCACGTTCGTCTGCCCCACCGTGCACGGCGCGTTCGAACGGATCCGCAAGGTCCACGGCGCCGAGATGCTCGACGCCTGGCTGGCCGGCGTCACCGCCATGCGCGAGGCCGGCGTCCGGCTCATCGCCGGCACCGACGCCGGGTTCGCCGTCGGCGGCATCGCCAACGAGACCGACGGGTACGTCGGAGGCCTGGAGGTGTTCGCGATGGCGGGCCACGGCAACGCGGAGATCATCGAGCTGGCCACCGTACGCGCCGCGGACGCCTGCGGGGTCGGGCAGGTCGCCGGCAGTCTCGACCCCGGCAAGCGGGCCGACCTCATAGCGGTCGCGGGCGATCCGCTCGCACGCCTGGCCGACCTGCGCAACGTCACGCTCGTGCTGGTGTCGGGGCGGTCCGTCGGCCAGGCGGGCGTCGACACCGTGACCTCGTCCGCCGGTTGAGTTGAGGAGAACGCATGCTGCCCTGGTCCGCCGAACTGGCCGGCCGTCTCGACCACCACGTCGTCGACAGCGCCCTGCTGCGCGGCAACCCGCTGGGCGACCCGCACGAGCGGCCGCTCATGGTGTACGTCCCGCCGGGCTACGACGACGCGCCGGGCCGCCGCTACCCGGCCGTCTACGTGTTGCAGGGCTACACCGGTCACGTCGCCATGTGGCTGAACCGGACGCCGTTCCGGCAGCCGTACCCGGAGTTGGCCGACGCGGTGTTCGCGGCCGGCGACGTGCCGCCCGTCATCGTCGTGTACGTCGACGCCTGGACGTCCCTCGGCGGCAGCCAGTACCTCGACTCGCCCGGCACCGGCCGCTACCACGCGTACCTGCGCGACGAGATCGTGCCCTGGGTGGACGAGCACTACCGGACGATCGCCGACCGCGACCACCGCGCGGTCACCGGCAAGTCGAGCGGCGGCTACGGCGCCATGGTCACCGCCATGCTGGCCCCCGACGTGTTCGGCGCCCTGGCCACGCACGCCGGCGACGCGCTGTTCGAGGTCTCCAACCGTTCCGCCTTCCCGGTGCTGGCCCGCAGGCTGCGCGACATGTACGACGGTTCGTACGAGACCTTCCTGAACGACTTCCGCGGCAGGATCGCCGGCACCAAGGAGGGCGACCTCGAACTGCTGGAGACGTACGCCTACGCGGCCGCCTACTCCGCCGACGACGACGGCACCGTACGCCTGCCGTTCGACGACACGGGCGCGGTCGTGCCGGAGGTCTGGCGGCGCTGGGTGGAGCGCGACCCCGTCACGATGGCCGGCCGGCCGCAGTACGCGGAGGCGCTGCGGTCGATGCGGGCCATCTGGGTGGACGCCGGCAAACGGGACGAGTACTTCCTGGACTTCGGCGCGCTCGCCTTCCGGCGGGCGCTGGAAGCGGCGGGCGTACCGGATGATCGGGTCTTCTTCGAGCTGTTCGACGCCGGTCACGGCGGCATCGAATACCGCTACCCGCTCGCGCTGGCCTGGCTTGCCCGCCGCCTGGCGCAAGGCCGCGCTACGCTGCCCCAATGACACTGAAGGACCAGGTACGTGAGCTGCGCCGGCAGGGCAAGTCGCCCAAGGAGATCGCCCGCGCGCTCAAGGTCGCGCCGTCGGTCGTCGCGCCTCTCGTGCGCGCCATCGCGGCCGAGACGCCCGGCACGGGTGCGGCCGAGGTGGCCGGGTGCTGGATCAACGTCGGCTGGAGCGAGGGGCTCGGCGTCGACCCGGCGCGCGGCTGGGTGGACAACGAGCCCGAATCGGGCGGCGGCGGCATGGTCAGCGTGCTCGTCGCCCGGCGGCACGGCTACGACAAGCTGCGCGTCTGCGGCTACCTCGCCGACGTCTACTGCATGGGCGTGAAGAACGCCATCGGTCCCGACGTGATCGACGACCGCATGCTGAGCCAGTTCCGCGAATACTTCTTCAGCGATTACCGGGGCTGGCAGGAGGCGCCGTTCGAGCTGGCCCAGCACCTCGTGCTCGGGTCCGTCGACCACGCCCGCACGCTCGGGTTCGAGCCCGACGGAGCCTTCGAGCCCGGGGCCGACCTGCTCGGCGAGTGGGAGGGCGGCTCGGCGATCACGTTCGGCCGGGACGGGAAGCCGTACTACGTGGAGTTCCCCGGCGACGACCCGGCCAAGGTGCTGCGGACGCTGCGCCGCACACTCTCCGACGACGCGTTCGGCTACGTCACCGCAGGCCGGTGACGCGCAGCGTGAGGTTGAGCCGGCCGGAGCTCAGCCCGGTCGCCGGATCGCCGGTGCCGGCGTAGACCTTCGGCACGCCGTGGTAGGCGAAGCGCGACGGCCCGCCGAACACGAACGCGTCACCCGAGTCGAGCCGCACGTCGGTGTACGGCCTGCCGCGCGTCTCGGTGTTGCCGAAGCGGAACAGGCAGGCGTCGCCGATGCTCAGCGACACGACGGGGGCGTCTGACTTCTCGTCCTTGTCCTGGTGCATGCCCATCTTGGCCTGGCCGTCGTAGAAGTTGATCAGCGCGGTGTCGGGGTCGTACGCGCCTGCTTCGCCGTAGGCGTCGGTGACGGCGCGCCGGCCCAGGTCGGCCAGCCACTCCGGCAGCGGGGCCACGGGCCGGCCGTTCACGTCGTCGGCGGTCCGCGTGTACCGGTACGGCTGCCAGTGCCAGCCCAGGCAGACCGTCTGCACCGACATGACCCCGCCCCGGGGCAGCACGGTGTGCCGCATCGGCACCGGCTCCTTCGCCCACGCGCGGCACGCCTCGACGAGGCGCCGCCGCTCGTCGAACGTCAGCCACCCGGGCAGGTGCACCGCCCCCGGCGCGATCTCCCTGATCGGCAGTGGAATCACCTCTCCAGTCTCCCAGCGCGGGTGGACGATCTAGGACGGACGGCGTACTTTCGAGCCCCGGAGCGAAGCAGGGTAGGAGCAGAGCATGGCCGAGTCCCGCGAGCACACCTTCACCGGCACCAGGGGCCGCGTCACGGTCCGCGAATGGCCCCATGACGATCCGCGCTACGTCGCGCTCCTCTGCCACGGATACGGTGAGCACATCGGCCGCTACGAGTACGTGGCCGACCGGCTCGTCCGCCACGGCGCCGCCGTCTACGGGCCCGACCACATGGGCCACGGCAGGTCGCAGGGCGAGCGGGTGCTCATCGACGACTACGAGGACGTGGTCACCGACGTCCACACCGTCGAGGAACGCGCCAGGGCCGACCACCCGGGCGTTCCCGTGGTGCTGATCGGCCACTCGATGGGCGGCATGATCGCGGCCCGCTACGCCCAGCGGTACGGCTCCGGCCTGACCGCCCTCGTGCTGTCCGGGCCGGTGATCGGGGAGTGGCAGGTGCTGACCGAGCTGCTGGCGTACCCCGAGCCGCCGGACACCCCGATCGACCCGGCCACGCTGTCACGCGACCTGTCGGTCGGGGCCGCGTACGGCGAGGACCCGCTCGTGTGGCACGGCCCGTTCAAGCGCCGCACCCTGGAGGCCCTCTCGTCCATGCTCGGCACGATCCGCAAGAGCGGCACGCTGGGCGCCCTGCCCACGCTGTGGATCCACGGCGAGGAGGACCGGCTGGTGCCTCTGGCGGGCAGTCGCATCGGCATCGAAGCCGCCCGCGGCACCGACTTCACCGAACGCGTCTACCCCGCCGCCCGCCACGAGGTCTTCAACGAGACCAACAAGGACGAGGTCCTGGACGACGTCACCACCTTCGTGGACCGCACCCTGCGCTGACATCCTCACCAGGGGTCAGGCGACGGCGAGCCAGACGTGGCCCTTGCCCTGGGTGCGGGTGAGCTCGATCTTCCAGCAACCGCGCTTCGGGAACACGAACCCGGTGCCCCACTCCTGTCCGGGCCGCTCCCAGGTCGACCCCGCGTGCTCCTCCGGACCCCAGGTCCGCTTGGCGGTCGTCCCGTCCGGGAGGGTGGCCTTGATCGTGAGCGGGCCCTCACCGGTCATCCGCCACACGATCTTGACTTCCTGGCCCCGGGAGAGGGGCGCCTCCTTGACGAACAGCAGCGCCCAGAGCTCGGCGTCCCGCGACGTCCCCCGCACCTCGGGAAACCCCTCCCCGATGAGCACCCTGCTCCCGTTGCACCCCCCTCGGCGACGACCGGCGCGGGGCTCTCGCTTCCGGCACGGGCCGCGGGAGTGGCACCGGCACTCTGCCGCGCACTCGCACCGGCGCTCGAACCTGAGCCTCCGCCGACATTCGGTCTCGGGCTCGTGCCGGATCCCACGGCGGGCCCGGCGGCCGGTGCCTCCGCCCCACATCCGGCGGCCACCAGCCCCACCCCCGCCAGCAG
>NZ_SMKQ01000023.1 GCF_004348995.1 Nonomuraea terrae | reverse complement strand
GACCTGGTCTTCGCGCTGGCCAAGATCCTCACCGAGCTGCCCGCCGCCCTGTCGCGCCGCGTCGACCCGCGCTCCTCGCTCAGCCTGGTCTGGGGCAAGGTCGAGGCCGGTTCCGCGGCCAACGCGATCCCCGACGACGGCGTGGCCGAGGGCACCGTCCGCTGCCTCGACGAGGAGGCCTGGCACGCCGCCCCCGACCTGATCAAGTCGTTGCTGGAGTCGGTGGCCGGCGCGTACGGCGTCGAGGCCACGATGGACTACAAGCGCGGCGTGCCGCCGGTCGTCAACGACGAGGTCAGCGTCGAGATGCTGGCCGAGGCCGCCGAGCGTGCGCTGGGCGCGGGCGCGGTGGTCCCGACCCAGCAGTCGCTCGGCGGCGAGGACTTCGCGTGGTATCTCGAGTCGATCCCCGGCGCGTTCGCCCGGCTCGGCACGCGCTCGCCGGGCGGGCTGACGTACGACATCCACCAGGGCACGTTCGACGTCGACGAGAAGGCGATCGCGATGGGCGTGCGGGTCATGGCCACCACGGCGCTGACCGCGTTGTGGGAGGTCGGCCCGCTCGACTCGGTCACCACCGCGATGGCCTGACGGCCCGCCGCGCGGACGCGGCGGGCCCGCCCGCTAGCGCAGGCGGCCGGTGGAGACCGGCAGGTTCAGGGCGGAGTGCCCCGGCGAGACCGTGATCTTCGTGCCCTCCGGGTAGCGGAGGGTGTAGTCGTGGTCGGTCGAGATGATCACCAGGCCCAGCCGGTGGCCCTGCTTGAAGGTGTAGTCCGTCGGCTGGAAGTCCCAGGTGAAGGTGTACTCCTTGCCCGGGCGCAGCGGCTCGGTCCGGTCGGCGCGGTGCCGGTTGCGCACGTCGAGCCAGCCCCTGGTGACGATCTTGTAGTCGGTGCCGGCGGTGCCGAGCGTCCGCAGCGCCGTGCAGCCGCTGTCACCGGGCACGCTCTCGCCGTAGCAGTAGGTCTGGCCCGTCGAGACCAGGGAGCCGGTCGGGCGCACATCGGTGCCGTAGTCCACCAGCAGCGCCGTCAGGTACGGCGAGGCGCCGTCCTTCAGCGAGGCCCGCACCGAGACCGTGGGCGTCCCCGAGACCCGCACGTCGGCGGGCAGCGCCCCGGTCGTGTACGCCAGCCGGTTCGGGTCCGCGCCGGTCGCCTCCACGAGCTGCTCGGCCGTCCTGGTCTTCTGGTCCGTGAACGTCTCCTCGGGCGCCCGCGGGTCCTTCTTCTGACCGAGGACCGAGCCGGAGCCCGGGTAGAGCTTGGCGGTCTTCGTGCCGGGCGGCGGCCAGGACGCCTCCCGCGCCCACTGCCCGACCTGGACCTCCACGTCGGCCTGCGGCTCACGCATGATGCCCGAGTCGACGCCCTGCAACCAGTGGTCGAACCAGCCGTGCAGCTGGCGCAGCCACTCGGCGGTCCGCAGGTTGAACGGGCTCATGTGGGTGCCCTGGTGCAGCCAGATCTTGCGCGGCACGTCGCGCTCGGCCAGGGCGTACCACCACTGGGCGAACTGCTTGGTCTTGACGTTCCAGTCGTTGAGTCCGTGCACGACGAAGACGCTGGCCTTGACCTTGTCCACGTCGTTGAGGTAGTTGCGGGCGTCCCAGAGCGGGCTGTAGTCGCCGGTGATCCGGTCCTGGTCGATCCCGAGCTGCTTGATCTGCTCGCCGCAGACCTCGTAGCCGTTCTCCCTGGTCAGCACGTACTCGGCGAGCACGTCCAGGTCCTCGCCCTGGTAGCCGCCCGGGGCCAGGACGCCGCCGTTGGCGCGGTAGTAGTCGTACCAGCTGGAGATCGCGGCGATCGGGACGATCGTCTCCAGGCCCTCGACGCCGGTCGCGGCGACGGCGTTGGGCAGCGTGCCGTTGTAGGAGACGCCGATCATGCCGACCTTGCCGGTGGACCAGGTGGCCTCGACCGGTTCGCCCTGGGCGTCGAAGCCCTTGGCGCGGCCGTTCAGCCAGTCGATCGCGGCCTTGGGCCCTGCCGTCTCGTTGACGTCGCCGGAGGTCGGGCAGCCGGTGGCGCGGCCGCTGCCGATGTTCTCCACCAGGGCGATCGCGTAGCCGCGGGGCACGAAGTAGTTGTCGTAGTAGCCGTCGAACGGGCCGGCCTCGGGGCTGGCCGCCAGCGCCCTGAGGCTCGGCAGCGGGACGCCGTTCTCGTCGACGTCCACGGGGTGGTTGGCGACGTCGTTGCCGCCCGCGTAGTACGGGCTGGACTCCATGATGACCGGGACCTTCAGGCCCTGCTCGGTCTCCTTGGGTCGCAGGATGTCCACGGCGACCCGGTCAGGTGCGCCGTCGTGGTCGCTGTCGGTGCCCGCGACCTCGACGAACACGGTCTGCAGGATGGCGTCCGCCCGGGAGAACACCGGCTGGGTGGCGTTGTTCTCGATCCGGATGGAGGGGGTGTCTGCGGTGGCAGGCGTGGTGCCGGTCATGGTCGCGACGAGTAACGCGGCCAGCGGCACGGCCAGTGCCTTCCAAGGGTGCATGCGGTCTCCGATGAGAAGTTGACCTGTCGGAGGGAATCTCCGCCATGATCGCCCTCGGGGCAAGAGGTGGACTTGTCCCAATTTTGGGCAAAGTTTCCGCGTGCGTGCCCGAAGTGCCTGAATCCCAATTCAGGTCACGGTCGCGAGTGATGTCGATAACGGAGCGGTTGCGACCCTGTGTGCTGGTTTGGTCTCGCCTGGTCAAGCAACTATCTTCCGTGCAGGTGCCGTACGTTTTCTTCGCGCCCGCGATGAGTTCTTGACGGCGGCGGAAGACGGCGGGAGAGGAAGGGAGTCGCCTTGCTCGGCAAGCGATTCAACAGGATGGCGTTCGGCTCAGCGGTCGGCGTCATGCTCATGGCGGTGGCGGCCTGCGGCGGCGGTGGGGGATCCACGGCCACCGACGAGCCGGCGGGCGGCGCGAGCAGCCCGGCGTCGGGTCTCAAGGTCGGCCTCGCCTTCGACGTCGGCGGGCGTGGTGACAAGTCCTTCAACGACGCCGCGTACGCCGGCCTGGAGAAGGCCAAGACGGACCTCGGCGCCGAGATCAAGGAGCTGAGCCCGGCCGCGGACGGCTCCAACCGCGGCGACCTGCTGCGTCAGCTGGCCGACGCCGGCTACAACCCGATCATCGGCGTGGGCTTCGCGTACGCCGAGGACGTCAAGGCGGCCGCGGCCGAATACCCGGACATCGAGTTCGCCATCGTCGACTCGGCCTCCAGTGCCCCCAACGTGACCGGCCTGCTCTTCGCCGAGGAGCAGGGGTCGTACCTGGCGGGCGTCGCGGCGGCGGCCAAGTCGGAGAGCGGCCACGTCGGCTTCGTCGGCGGTGTCGAGAACGACCTGATCAGAAAGTTCGAGGCCGGCTTCGACGCCGGTGTGAAGTCGGTCAAGGCCGACGCCAAGATCGACGTCACCTACCTCACCCCCGACGGTGACTTCTCCGGCTTCCAGGCCCCCGACAAGGGCAAGATCGCGGCCGAGAAGATGTTCCAGGACGGCGCGGACATCGTCTACCACGCCGCCGGCGACTCCGGCCTCGGCGTCTTCCAGGCCGCCGCGGCGGCCGGCAAGAAGGCCATCGGCGTCGACTCCGACCAGCGCCAGACGGTCACCGAGACCAACCTCCAGTCGGTGATCATGACCTCCATGCTCAAGCGCGTCGACGTCGGCGTCTTCGAGTTCATCAAGGCATTCCAGGGCGGTGCCAAGGGCGGCCAGGACGTCACGTACGACCTGAAGGTCGACGGCGTGGGCCTGGCCACCACCGGTGGCGAGATCGACGACATCAAGGATCAGCTCGACAAGGCCAAGCAGGACATCGTCAACGGCACGATCAAGGTTCCCAGCCAGCCGGAGAGCTGAGCATGCTGTGAAAGGCGAGGGCCCGGAGTCCGCGTACTTCGGGCCTTCTGCTTGTGCAGCGCCAAACAGGAGAGGCAAATGAGTGCTGACACCTTGGCCACGGCGCGACCCGCCGTAGAGCTTGAGGGCATCACCAAGCGTTTCCCCGGCGTCGTCGCGAACCACGACATCCGCATCACCGTCCGGCCCGGTACGGTGCACGCCATCGTGGGGGAGAACGGCGCGGGCAAATCCACCCTGATGAAGATCCTCTACGGCATGCAGCGGCCGGACGAGGGCACCATCAAGGTCAACGGCGAGCAGATGGCGTTCCGCACGCCGAGCGACGCCATCGCGGCCGGGATCGGCATGGTGCACCAGCACTTCATGCTCGCCGACAACTTCACGGTGCTGGAGAACATCGTTCTCGGCGCCGAGCCGAGGAAGGGCCTGCGGCTCGACACGGCCGCCGCCCGCAGGCGCATCACCGAGCTGGCCGCCACCCACGGCCTGCGCGTCGACCCCGACCGGCTGGTCGAAGACCTGGGCGTCGGCGACCGGCAGCGCGTGGAGATCCTCAAGGTCCTCTACCGCGGCGCCCGCATCCTCATCCTCGACGAGCCGACGGCTGTGCTCGTGCCGCAGGAGGTCGAGGAGCTCTTCCAGAACCTGCGCGAGCTCAAGTCCGAGGGCCTGACGGTCATCTTCATCTCGCACAAGCTGGACGAGGTGCTCGACATCGCCGACGAGATCACCGTGATCCGGCGCGGCACCACCGTCGCCAGCGTCGACCCCCGCGAGGTCACCGCCCGCCGGCTCGCCGAGCTCATGGTGGGCAGCGAGCTCCCCACCCCCGAGACCCGCGAGTCCACGGTCACCGACACGGTCGCGCTGAAGGTCGCGGGCCTCACCATGGAGGCCGGCGGCCACCGCCCCGTCCCCAAGGGCACCTCGGTCCGCCTTTACGCGGACAAGCTTCGCCAGGACGGCAAGCGCCTGCTCCTCGACGACGTGTCGTTCGAGATCCACAAGGGTGAGATCCTCGGCATCGCCGGCGTCGAGGGCAACGGCCAGTCCGAGCTGATCGAAGCAATCATGGGCATCCGTCAGGCGCACGGCAGCGTCGAGCTGGACGGCCGTGACATCAGCTCCTGGTCCACACTGCGGCGCCGGGAGTCCGGCATCGGCTACATCCCCGAGGACCGCCACCGCCAGGGCCTGCTCCTGGAGGCGTCGCTGTGGGAGAACCGGGTGCTCGGCCACCAGACCAGGCGGCCGGCCCGCAAGGGCCCCTGGATCGACCGCAAGGCCGCCAAGGCCGACACCGAGCGCATCATCGGCGAATACGACGTCCGCACCCCCGGCGTCGAGACCCTCGCGCTGGCGCTGTCCGGCGGCAACCAGCAGAAGCTGATCGTCGGACGCGAGATGAGCGGTGAGCCGTCGTTCCTCATCGCCGCCCACCCCACCCGCGGCGTCGACGTCGGCGCCCAGGCCGCGATCTGGGACCACCTGCGCGACGCCCGCGCCGCCGGGCTGGCCGTGCTGCTGATCTCCGCCGACCTCGACGAGCTGATCGGCCTGTCCGACACCATCCAGGTGATCTACCGCGGCCGGCTGGTGGCCGCCCTCGACCCATCCGACATCACGCCCGAACGGCTGGGCGGCTACATGACCGGCGCCATCGCCGGAACTGAGGAGGAGTGATGCCCGCCGGGCTCAACCGGGCGCTGCTCACCCTCGCCGGCGCCGTCGTCGCCATCGTGCTGGCCATCGCGGTCTGCAGCGTGGCGATCGTCGCGGCGGGCGGCGACCCGCTGCACGCGCTGACCGCCTTCTTCGACTTCGGCGCCTCCGAGCGGGCGCAGTCGAACAGCGTCGCCACGCTGTTCAACCGGGCGGTGCCGCTGTTCATCGCCGGTCTCGCGGTGGCGGTCGGCTTCCGCATGAACCTCTTCAACATCGGCGTGGAGGGCCAGTACCGCATCGCCGCCATCTGCGCGGCGTACGTGGGCTCCACCTTCGTGGCTCCGGCGCCGATCCAGATCGCGGTGATCATCATCGTGGCGATGGTCGCCGGCGGCCTGTACGCGCTCATCCCCGCGATCATGAAGGTGACCAGAGGCGTCAACGAGGTCATCGCCACGATCATGCTCAACTACATCGCCCTCAACATCACCGCCTACCTCGTGCGCGGCCCCTTCGCCGGCACGCGGGCGGAGGGCGAGCTGACCGTGAGCACGCCGCCGCTCCCCGACTCGGGCATGTTCCCCGATCTCAACTTCCTCTTCGGGTGGTTCGGCATGCTCGCCCCCACCCGCGAGGGCGGCCTGTGGGGCTTCCTCGTCGTGGCGATCGTGCTCGGCGTGGTGCTCTGGGTGGTGCTGGAGCGCACCCGCTTCGGCTTCGACGTCAAGGCCAGCGGCCTCAACCAGTCCGCGGCCCTGGCCGCCGGCGTCAACCCCAAGCGCATGGTGATCGCCGCGATGGTGCTGTCGGGCGCGATCGCCGGTCTCATCGGACTGCCCGAGATCCTCGGCTCCACGGGCTCGTTCGGCACCACCTTCACCTCGGGGCTGGGCTTCCTGGGCATCGCGGTGGCGCTGCTCGGCCGCAACAAGCCCGTCGGCATCGCGGTCGCCGCGCTGCTCTTCGCCTTCCTCGACCGGGCGCAGGGCGCGCTGCAGTTCGCGAACATCCCGCCCTCCGTCGTCGAGATCATCCAGGGCGCGATCGTCCTGCTGGTCGTGGTGGCGAACGAGGTGACCAACCGGTTCGCGCTCAGGCTCGAAGAGCGGCGGGCCGCCAGGCAACTGAAGGTGACAGCATGACCAGGATCGGCAAGTACCATCTGGCGCTCATCGGGGTCGCCGCGCTCCTGCTGCTGATGTCGCTCGTCCGCGTGGTGACCGGCCAGAACGACATCACCTCCTCCGGCACGTTCTCGGCCGCGCTGACGCTGGCGGTGCCGCTCGCCCTCGTCGGGCTCGGCGGCCTGTGGGCCGAACGGGCCGGCGTGGTCAACATCGGCCTCGAAGGCATGATGGTGCTCGGCACCTGGTTCGCCGGCTGGGCCGGCTACCAGTGGGGTCCCGTGGCGGCGCTCGTCGCCGGGCTGCTCGGCGGCGCGCTCGGCGGGCTGCTGCACGCCATCGCCACCGTCTCCTTCGGCGTCGACCACATCATCAGCGGCGTCGCCATCAACCTGCTCGGCCCCGGCGTCACCCGCTTCCTGTCGGAGGTGCTCTACCGGGAGGGCACCGCGGCCGCGGAGGCCGGCGGCGCCATCACCACCTCGCCGCCGATCAGCCCGCCCGCCCCGGAGCGCAGCCTGCCGCTGCTCTCCGACGGGCCCGACCTGCTGGGCAGGCTGGAGAGCACCCACTGGTTCCTGCTGTCGGACGTGGCCGGCATCCTGCGCGGCCTCACCCACAACGTGAACGTGCTCGTCATCCTGGCCGTCCTGCTGCTGCCGCTGACCTTCTACGTGCTCTGGCGCACCCCCTTCGGCCTGCGGCTGCGCTCTGTCGGCGAGAACCCGTGGGCGGCCGAGTCGCTCGGCGTGAACGTCTACCGGATCAAGTACATCGCCGTCATGATCTCCGGAGCCTTCGCCGGTCTCGGCGGCGTCTTCCTGGTCTTCGTCTCCACCAAGTACGTCGAGGGCCAGACGCAGGGCCGCGGCTTCATCGGCCTGGCCGCCATGATCTTCGGTAACTGGCGGCCCGGCGGGCTCGCCGTCGGCGCGGGCCTGTTCGGCTACGCCGACGGCCTGCAGCTGCGCAGCTCGGGGGCGATCACCTCGGTCCTGCTGTTCGGGGCGCTGCTGCTGCTGGGTTACCTGGTCATGCAGGCCCGCAAGCTCATGTCGTCCGAGCTGGACGCGAGAACCGCCAGGCAGTACACGGTCATGGCCTTCGCCGCCCTGGGCATGATCGTGTTGTTCTGGCTCTGGCTCACCGTCGACCGGCTGCCGGACGAACTCGTCAACATCACGCCACACGTGCTCACCCTGCTCGTGCTCCTGGTGGCTTCGCAGCGCCTGCGGATGCCCAAGGCCGACGGCGTGACCTACCGCAGAGGGGAACAGCATTGAACATCGACTGGGACGCGTTGCGGGCCGCCGCCGAGGAGGCCATGCGGAACGCGTACGCGCCGTACTCGAAGTTCCCCGTGGGGGCCGCGGCGCTCGTGGACGACGGGCGGGTGGTCACCGGCTGCAACGTCGAGAACGCCTCCTACGGCGTCGGCCTGTGCGCCGAGTGCGGTCTCGTCTCGGCGCTGGCCGCCACGGGCGGCGGGCGGCTGGTGGCGTTCACCTGCTGTGACGGCCACGGCGAGCTGCTCATGCCGTGCGGGCGCTGCCGCCAGCTGCTCTACGAGTTCGGCGGTGAGGACCTGCTGGTCGAGACGGAGGACGGGCCCAAGCGCATGGCCGAGTTCCTGCCGTACGCGTTCGGGCCGCAGGACCTCAGCCGGAGCGCGTGATGGACGCCATCGAGATCATCCGCGCCAAGCGGGACCGGGGCGAGCTGACCACGGCCCAGATCGACTGGGTGATCTCCGCGTACACGCGCGGCGAGGTGGCCGACGAGCAGATGTCCGCGCTGGCCATGGCGATCCTGCTGAACGGCATGAACCGGCGCGAGATCGCCGACTGGACCCAGGCCATGATCCGCTCCGGCGAGCGCATGGACTGGTCGATGCTGGACCGGCCCACGGCCGACAAGCACTCGACCGGCGGCGTCGGCGACAAGATCACGCTGCCGCTGGCGCCGCTGGTGGCGGCCTGCGGGGCGTACGTGCCGCAGCTGTCGGGGCGCGGCCTCGGGCACACCGGCGGCACCCTCGACAAGCTGGAGTCGATCCCCGGCTGGCGGGCCTCGTTGTCCAACGACGAGATGCTGCACGTCCTGCGCACGGCGGGCGCGGTCGTGTGCGCGGCCGGCTCGGGCCTGGCCCCCGCCGACAAGAAGTTGTACGCCCTGCGTGACGTCACCGGCACCGTCGAGTCGATCCCGCTCATCGCCTCGTCGATCATGTCCAAGAAGATCGCCGAGGGGACGGGGGCGCTCGTCCTCGACGTCAAGGTGGGCTCCGGGGCGTTCATGAAGACCGAGGAGACGGCTAGGGAGCTGGCCGAGACCATGGTCGCGCTCGGCACCGACGCGGGGGTGCGCACGGTCGCGCTGCTGACCGCGATGGACCGCCCGCTCGGGCGGGCCGTCGGCAACGCGCTGGAGGTCTCGGAGTCGGTCGAGGTGCTCGCCGGCGGCGGGCCTTCCGACGTCGTGGAGCTCACCGTACGGCTGGCGCGCGAGATGCTGGAGGCCGCCGGGATCTCCGGCAAGGACCCGGCCGAGGCGCTCGCCGACGGCTCCGCGATGGACGTGTGGCGGCGCATGGTCGCGGCGCAGGGCGGCGACCCCGACGCGCTGCTGCCCAGGGCCGCCGAGACGATGACCGTGGAGGCGGCCGAGCCGGGGGTGCTGACCCGGCTGGACGCGTACGCCGTGGGGCTGGCCGCCTGGCGGCTCGGCGCCGGTCGCGCCCGCAAGGAGGACCCGGTCGCGCCCGGGGCCGGTGTGGTGCTGCACGCCAAGCCCGGCGACCTGGTCCGCGCCGGCCAGCCGCTGATGACCCTGCACGCCGACGACACCGGCCGCTTCGCCCGCGCGCTGGAGGCCCTGGAAGGCGCCTACGCGGTGGGCCCGTCCACGGCGCCGCAGCTTCCCCTGGTCATCGACCGCGTCACTCCGTAGCGGTGCGCAGCGTGCCGAAGGGGTTGTCGACGACGTACCGCCATCGTCCGTCCTGGCCGCGTCGGGCGACGTCGGTGGCGGTCCCCTCGATGCGCACGTGCCGGCCGTCGGCGTCCTCGCCGTCGATGAACCAGTCCACGATCAGCAGCGCGAGGTCGCCCGCGGTGTAGACGTGCCGCGGGCGGACGGTGATCGGCACTCCCAGCTGCATGAACCGGGCGTTGGCCGCGTGGGCCCGCGTCCCGGTCAGCGCACGGCCCGGCTCGGGGACGAACAGCGCTCCGCTCTCGTACACCTGGGCCACCGCGTCCGGGTCGCCGCTGTTGAAGCGTTCGGCGAACACCAGGGGCACATCCTCGGGACGTTCGGCGAGCTCGCGCATCTTGACCTTCCGGCAGGTAGGAATCACTGGGACGCGGCAACGCTAGGAGGCGCTCTCGTGACTCACCAAACCGTTGGTCACCCGGCCCGGCCGGGCCTGCCCGACGATCCGCTCGCGGACGTCACCGAGCCCGATCCCTCGTGCCCGGTGGAGATCACGCTGGCGGCCTTGCGGGGCCGCTGGACGACCTTGGTCATCCGGGAGTTGCTGCGCGGCGACCGCGGCTACACCGACCTGCGCCGGGCGTTGCCTGCGTTGTCGGACAAGGTGCTCTCCGAACGGCTCGCGCAGCTGGCTCAGGCCGGCGTCGTCGAACGCCGCCGCCTGCCGGGCTGGCCACCCCGCACCTGCTACACCCTCACCGCGCACGGCCGCGGCCTGGCCCCCGTACTCCAGGCCCTGTGGGACTGGGGCGCGGCCGGGGAGTGAGGACGGGGACTCCCTCGGCTTCGTGCCGCGGGCCCCGCGGGACCGGGCGCGGTCAGGAGGTCAGGGCGTCGGTGAAGACCTGCTTGAGTACGGCGCGGTGGGTGGGGAGGGCTTCGGCGTGGCGGGTGCGGCCCTCGTCGGTGATGCTGACGTAGACGCCGCGGCGGTCGGCGTCGCACACCACGCGCGTCACCAGGGACGCCTTCTCCAGGCGGGCCACCACGCGCGACAGCGCGCTCTGGCTGAGGTGGACCTCGTCGCACAGCTCCTGGATGCGCAGCTTGCGGTCATGGAGGACGATCCGGTCGAGCACCTCGAACTCACTGGGACCCAGGCCGTGCCGGTCACCCAGCTCCCGCTCCAGCGCGCACATGGCCCTGGCGTGCGTGGACAGCACGTACTGCCAGGTGTCCACGACGTACTGCTCCTCCATGACGCGGAGGTTACCACTTCGCAAATACTCAGACCAACGCATTAATTGCATTTGCATTAAGTGCACAAACAACTATTATCTTTACGCGCCTTCTCCTCTGCCGGGGGCCGGTGCCGGCCGCCCCGGCGACCGGGTCGTGCTCCCGCGAGGCGGCCCGTCCCTGAACGAGACGGGGCCGTCCGTTTGAGGCCGTCCGACCGCTTACGATGCGGTCCGACCGCGCTGGGGCCCCGCCGGACCGGCGGGGCCCTGCCTCATAGAGGGTGCCGCATGGTCCGGCGGGGCAGGGTAGGGGCCCGGAGCGGTCGCGGGAAGGGCCGTACCGATCGGGTGTGGTGCGGCTTGCGGGCCGGTGGGCGGGGCATCTAACCGGCATGGACTCGCCATCCTCGCCGCGCGGCCGTCTGCCCGCTCCACGCGTCCTGCTGGCCCTGGCCGCCGGGCTCACCGTGCTGACGGCCTGCGGCCAGGCCGAGCAGAGCGCCCTGCCGGAGAAGCAGGCCGTCACGACCGGCACCCCGCCCGGCGGCACGCCCGGCTCGCCGAGCCCCGTCCCCGACGTGCCCACGAGCACCGCCGAGGTCGAGGTCGACCGCGGCGGCATGGAGCCCGCCGTCGTGAAGGACGTCCGCTACGCCTCCCACGGCTCGTACGACCGGCTCGTGGTCGACCTCGAAGGCGACGTCCCCGGCTACTCCGTGCGCTGGGTGGACCAGCTCGTCCAGGACGGCTCCGGCCGGCCCATCGACGTGGGCGGCGGCGCGTACCTGCTGCTCACGCTCTTCCCGGCCAACGCCCACGACGAGAAGGGGCGGCTCACCTGGGAGGGCGGCCCGGTCTACCAGGCGGGGCTGGGCAACCTCACCGGCGTCGTCAGGACCGGTGACTTCGAGGCCCGCGTGGGCATCGCCCTGGTGCTCGACAGGAAGGCCCCGTTCGAGGTGAAGGAGATGGGCTCGCCCAACCGGCTCGTCATCGACGTGGCACACTGACGTCCGTGGTGAAAAAGATCGAGGGCCCGGCCCGCATCCCCGTCCCCGGCGGCAAGGTGATCGACGAGCACGTGGGCCGGGTGGCCGGCGGCGACGAGGCCGTCTCCATCGCCCATATGACCGCCCCGCCCGGATGGGAGGAACCGCCGCAGACGCCGTCGTTCACCGAATACACCGTGGTGCTGCGCGGCACGGTCATCGTGGAGCACGACGGGGGCGTCACCCGGGTCGAGGCCGGGCAGTCGGTGGTGACGTCGCCGGGGGAGAAGGTCCGCTACAGCGTCGGCCCCGAGGGCGCGGAGTACATCGCCGTGTGCCTGCCCGCGTTCTCGCCGGAGGCCGCGGGGCGCGACTGAGCCCGACGGTGCTCATATCATGGCCAGATGAGTCTCACGCTTGACGAGATCCGGCGGGCTCCCAAGGTTCTGCTCCACGATCATCTCGACGGCGGGCTGCGCGCCGAGACGATCGCCGAGCTGGCCAGGGAGTCCGGCTACGAGCGGCTGCCCACCCACGATCCCGACAACCTGCGCCGGTGGTTCGAGGAGGCGTCCGACTCCGGTTCGCTCGAGCGCTACCTCGAGACGTTCGCGCACACGGTCGGCGTCATGCAGACCCGCGAGTCCCTCGTCCGCGTGGCCGCCGAGTGCGCGGAAGACCTCTCCGCCGACGGCGTCGTCTACGCCGAGGTGCGCTTCGCGCCCGAGCAGCACACCACCACGGGGCTCAGCCTCGACCAGGTGGTGGAGGCCGTGCTGGAGGGGTTCGAGCAGGGCTCGCGCGGGCGCGGCATCCGCGTCGGCACGCTGCTGACCGCCATGCGGCACCAGGCCCGCTCCCGTGAGATCGCCGAGCTGGCCGTGCGCTACCGCGACGGCGGCGTCGTGGGCTTCGACATCGCCGGCGCCGAGGCCGGCTACCCGCCCACGCGCCACCTCGACGCCTTCGAATACCTGCAGCGCGAGAACGCCCACTTCACCATCCACGCCGGCGAGGCGTTCGGGCTGCCGTCGATCTGGCAGGCCATCCAGTGGTGCGGCGCCGACCGGCTCGGCCACGGCGTGCGCATCATCGACGACATCTCCGTGGCCGAGGACGGCACGGCCAAGCTGGGCCGGCTGGCGGCGTACGTCCGCGACAAGCGCATCCCGCTGGAGATGTGCCCGACCTCCAACCTGCAGACGGGGGCCGCCGCGTCGATCTCCGAGCACCCGATCGGGCTGCTGCGGCGGCTCTACTTCCGGGTCACGGTCAACACCGACAACCGGCTGATGAGCTCGACCAGCGTGTCGCTGGAGTTCCACAAGCTGGTCGAGGCGTTCGGCTACGGCTGGGACGACCTGCAGTGGTTCACGGTCAACGCCATGAAGTCGGCGTTCCTCCCCTTCGACGAGCGGCTGGCGCTGATCAACGGCGTGATCAAGCCGGGGTTCGCCCAACTCAAATGGCAGCCATGAAGCAGACCTTCCGTTCCAAGACCGCGTTCGTGCTGGCGTGGGTGTGGCTGGCGTTCGTCGCGCTCAACGTCTGGGACCTGATCGCCCGCTACACCGGCAAGCCGTCGCTGGTGGCGCTGGCCGTGCTGGCGTTGCTGACGTCCCTCGTGTACGCGATCGCGCTGCGCCCCGCCACCGTCCTCACCGAGGAGGGGCTGCTGGGGCGCAACCCGTTCCGCAACACGTTCGTGCCGTGGGCCGCCATCGACGACGTGAGCGTGTCGCACGCCATCGCCGTCCGCTACGGCGACGAGCAGGTGCTGCGGCTCTGGACGCCGATGAGCAGCGCCCGCGAGCGGGCCAAGGCGCAGCGCCGCGGCACGGTGCCGGAGCGGCGCGGGCGGTTCCAGACCGAGCCGACGCTGCCCAAGGCCGAGCAGGCGGCGGCCGAGGCGTTCGCGGGCAAGACCCACGCCGACTGGGTGGGCGACCAGATCCGTGAGCGCGCCGAGAAGGCGAGGCTCCGTGACGAGGCCGCGGCACCGGCCCGGATCACGTGGTCGTACGACTCGATCGCCTTCGTGGTGGTCACGGTCGTGCTGCTCGTCGGGGTCGTCGCCTTCGCGTAGCGCCGTCAGGCGCTCCCACCCCTGGGCAGCCGGCGCAGCCCGACGTACTCGAGCGCGGCGTAGACCGCGACCACCAGCGCGCCGGTCAGCAGGAAGGCGACCCCCAGGCCGGTCAGCGCGGCGCGGCACCTGTCGTACATGGAGAACGGCCGGGCGCGCCCGAGCCGGGCCATGCTGCTGCGCCTGTCCGCCGCTCTCGACGTGCCGCTGCGGGAGCGCAACACCCTGCTGCTGGCCGCCGACTACGCGCCGGCCTACCGGGAGAGCAGCCTCGATGACGGCTACATGACCTCGATCCGCTCGGCGCTGGAGACCATGCTGACGGCGCATGAGCCGTACCCGGCGGTCGTGGTCGACCGGCTGTGGAACGTGTTGCTGACCAACCGGGCCATGGGCGTCCTCATGGACGGGATCCCGCCGCACCTGCTGGAGCCGCTGCCGAACGTGTTCCGGCCGGCCCTGCACCCCGACGGGCTGGCCGCGCGGCTGGCCAACCTGGGCGAGGTGCGGGAGCTCTTCCTCGAACGGCTGTCACGCCAGGCCGACGCGACCGGCGACGCCGAGCTCCGGGCGCTGCACGAGGAGGTGGCCGGCTACCCCGTGACCGCGCGGGACGACGGCCCCTCGCGGCACCAGCCCAGCCCGATCCAGGTGCCGTTGCGGATCCGCACCCCGCTGGGTGAGCTGGCGATGTTCAGCACCATGGCGACGTTCGGCGCGCCGGCCGACGTCACGCTGTCGGAGCTGGCGATCGAGCTCTTCTATCCCCTCGACGCCTTCACCGCCGGCACCCTGCGCGCCCTGGGAGAGCTCACGGCCGGGGGCGGTTGACGAAGGCCGCCATGCCGGCCTGGGCGATGCCGGACGACTCCACCTGCCGGGCCGCCTCCGTCTCCGCCGCGAAGGCCCGTTCGACCTCCTCCGGCGCGGGGCGGAGCAGGGCGAGGTGGACGGACGTGGCCGTGCCCGGCTCGGTCCACCGGCGGACCCGGGCGATCGCCGTCTCCACCAGCGCCTCGGGGGCGACGATCTCGTCCAGCAGGCCGAGGGAGAGGGCGTCGGCGGCGCTCATGCGGGTCGAGTCGAGCACCAACCGCAGCGCCCGCGCGCCGACCAGTCGGGGGAGCAGGTAGCCGGCCGCGTTCGAGACCGACAGGCCGATGTGGTTCTCCGGGAAGAAGTACTCGGCCGCCGGGGCGCCGACGCGGGCGTCGAAGCTGAGCGTCCATTCGGCGGCGCCGCCGACGCACAGGCCGTTGACCGCCGCCACGACCGGGACTCGCGTTTCGAGCACGGCCCTGGTCATGTCGTGGAAGAGCTCCACCTCCTCGACCAGCGACCGGCCGACGGCCTGGTGCAGGTCCTCGCCCGCGCAGAACGCCCGCCCGGCGCCGGTCACCACGATCCCTCTCGTGCCGCTGCCGTGTTCGCGGACGGCCGCCGCGAGGTCCTCGCGCATGCCGGCGGTGAGGGCGTTGAGCTTCTCGGGGCGGGCGAGGGTGATCAGGGCCACCTCGTCGCGTACGGTCACGTCGATCATCGGGTCTCCTTGTCGACCTGGATGGCGGGGGCGGCGCGCTGGTCGCGCTCCGGCTGGAGGAGATGGCGTTTCTCGATGCGGGCCGACGGGGTGAGCGAGAACTCCTCGACGAACTCGACGTACGCCGGGATCTTGAAGCGGGCCAGGCGTTCCCTGGCGTGCTCGACCACGCTCACGGCGGTCTCCTCGGTCGGCGGGAATCCCGGGCGGAGCTGGAGGAACGCCTTCGGCAGCTCGCCGAACAGGTCGTCGGGGACGGGCACGAGCGCTGCCGACAGGACCGCCGGGTGCTGGGCGAGGACGTTCTCGACCTCGGCGCACGAGATGTTCTCGCCGCCCCTGCGGACCATGTCCTTGATCCGCCCGGCGTGGCGGATGTAGCCCCGGTCGTCGCGGACGCCGAGGTCGCCGGTGTGGTACCAGCCGCCCCTGAAGACGTGGGCGGTCGCCTCGGGGTGGTTCCAGTAGCCCTTCATCATGGGGACGCCCCTGACCAGGATCTCGCCGGTCTCCTCGTCGACGACCACCTCCTTGCCCGGCGGGGCGAGGCCCATCGCGCCCGTTCCCACCGTGTCCTTCGCCTCGACGGGCATCACCAGGTCGGGGCCGCTCTCCGTGGAGCCGTACAGCTCGCGCCAGGGGACGCCCCACCGTTCCTCGAACGTGCGGTGCAGGTCGGGCTGGATGCCGGAGCAGAGCACGAGCCGCATGCGGTGGTCGCGGTCGTGCGGGGCGGGCGGCTGCTTGTGCATGAGGAGGGGCATCGTGCCCAGCACGTACGTGAGCGTCGCCCCGTGCTCGCCGGCGGCGGGCCAGAAGCCGGAGGCGGAGAAGCGGGGGAGCACCACGAGCGGGATGCCGCCGATCAGCGCGAGCACGGTGACCCACTGCGGGTCCATGTACGAGTACGCCTGGGCCATCATGATCACGTCGTCGTCGCGCAGGCCCACCTGGTCGGCGACGACCTGCGCGCATCTGAGCCAGTAGTCGTGGGTGAGCATGCAGGCCTTGGGGAAGCCCGTCGTACCCGACGTGTACTGAAAATTCGCGACATCGTCGGGATTGATGCGAATGGCGGGAGAGGTCCCGTCGGTCAGGGCGTCGAAGAGGTGCACCGTGCCGGGGATGTGCGGGGCGTGCCCGGCGGTGGTGACGGTCGCGACGGCGCCCGAGTCGCGCAGGACGTGCTCCAGGTCGGCGGCGCGATAACGGACGTTCACCGGCACCGCTGTCGCGCCCGCCTTGAGCACGCCGAGCCACGTCAGCGGCCAGCCGGGCACGTTGTCCATCATGATCGCCACCCGGTCGCCCGGCCGCACGCCCTTGTCGGCCAGGGCGCCGGCCAGCCGGTCGGAGCGCGTGCCGGCCTCGGCGAAGGTGACGGATCCGTGGGAGGGGAAGCGGAGGAACTCGCGGTCGCCGTACGTCCTAGCGGCGTGCCTCATCAGGTCGGGGATCGTTGCGTACATCCGGCGGCTCCCATGGGAAGTCGGGCAGCTGGGAGAAATCGGCGGTGGGAACGGCGGCGTCGGCTGGGGCGCGGACGGCGGCCAGCCCGATCGTGACGAACTCGGCGCACACCTGCTCGAGCGTGGAGTCCCCGTCGGGGCGGTACCACTCGCTGGTGCCGGTGCACATGGACATCAGTGCCAGGCGGGTCAGCCTCCGGTCGGCGAGGCGGAACGTGCCCTCCGCCACGCCGTCGGCCAGGGAGCGCCGCCAGTGGTCCTCGTACGTGTCGCGCAGGGTGATGATCTCGTCGCGGGCGGCGGAGCCGGGCGTCAGGGACCGCAGCTCGCCGTCCATGACGCGGGTGGTCATGGGGTTGCGGGCGTGGATGGCGGTGAGCGAACCGATCAGCAGGGCGAGGCGGTCGGCGGGGCGGGCGTACGGGGCCAGCATGCGCTCGGTCGCGTCGATCAGCCCCTGCTGGGCGACGCGCATGAGGTCGGCCAGCAGGGCTTCCTTGCTGGAGACGTGGTGGTAGATGCCGGCGTTGGTCATGTTGACGGCTTTGGCGAGGTCTCTGACGCTCGTGGCGGCGTAGCCCTGCCGGGCGAACAGCAGGACCGCCGCCGTCCTGATCCGTTCGCCGGTGTCGCGGGTGGTGAGGTGAGTTGACATATTGCCTACCGAACGTTCGGTCGCCTCGACTTCGAAAAGTACCTCACGTCGTGAAAAATCGCCATAGGTTGGCTGTGACGCCGTGTCAGCCCCTACATCTGGTGAGGACATGTTCGGCATCGGAGAGCTCGGCTTCGCCCTGGAGCAGGTCAGGGCGAGCCTGGACGAGAAGACCGGCCCGGAGGAGCCGCACGGCAGCGCCCGGGCGGCGAGTTACGAGGTCGAGGACTTCGGCCCGATACTCGACCTTGCCAGGGGGATCTCCCTGCACTGCCCGGAGAACCCGGAGGAATGGGTGACCGAACTCCAGATCGAGGTGATCCCGTCCCCGTGACCGCGCAGGACCTCGGGCCGCTGCTGGAACCGCATCGGGTCGAGCTGACCGGCTACTGCTACCGCATGCTCGGCTCCGGTTTCGAGGCCGAGGACGCGGTGCAGGAGACGTTCGTCAGGGCGTGGCGGACGTACGATTCGGCCAAGGGGCCGCTGCGGGCGTGGCTGTTCCACCTGGCCACGAACATCTGCCTCGACATGCTGCGCGGCCCCCAGCGCCGCGCCCGGGCCATGGACCTCACGCCCGCCGCCGTTCCAGGCGCCGACCTGGGTGCCCCGTTGCCGGGGGACCGGTGGGTCTGGCCCGTCCCCGACGTGCGCGTCCTCGATCCCGCCGACGTGGCGGTGACGCGGGAGACGGTGCGGCTGGCGTTCGTGGCGGCCCTGCAGCACCTGCCGCCCCGGCAGCGCGCCGTGCTCATCCTGCGTGACGTGCTGAAGTGGAGCGCCGCCGAGACGGCCGTCCTGCTGGGCACGAGCGTCGCCTCCGTCAACAGCGCCCTGCAACGCGCCCGGGCCGCCCTGCCCGCCACCCGGGAGACCGACTCAGAGGTGGACGAAGGGCTGCTGGACCGCTACGTGTCGGCGTTCGAGCGCTACGACGTGGCCGCGCTCGTGTCGCTGCTGCACGAGGACGCCACGTCGTCGATGCCGCCGTTCACGTGGTGGCTGCGCGGGCGGGAGGACATCCGCACGGTGCTGGTCGCCGCCGCCGGCGACGCGTACTGCGCCGGCTCCCGCCTCGTCCGTACGCGGGCCAACGGCTGCCCGGCTTTCGGGCAGTACGTCAAGGGGGAGGCGTTCGCCCTGGTCGTGCTGGAGGTCGAGAGCGGCGTGATCACGGGGGAGACGACGTACCTGGATCCGGGGTTGTTCCCGTTCTTCGGGCTGCCGATGAGTTTCGGGGACGTCCTCCGTACTGATGGGTGAAGGAGGACACATGCCACAGATCATCGAACTTCCCGAGCGTCCGTACGTCGGGGTGCGGGGGACCATCACCATGACCACGTTCGGCGTGGTGGGCGACCGCATCGCCGGGATCATCGGCTGGCTCGCCGAACGCGGCCACCACCCCGCCGACGCCCCGTTCTTCCGGTACGAGGAGATCGACATGGCCGGTGACCGGCTGGTCGTGCAGGCGGGGGTGCCGGTGGCCGTGCCGGTGGAGGGCGAGGGAGACCTCTTCGCCGCCGTGCTTCCGGCCGGCCGCTACGTCACCGAGTCGCACCACGGCCACCCCGACCAGCTGTTCGGCGTCATCGAGTCCGTGCTCACGTGGGTCAAGGAGCAGGGCCTGACCCTGGACACGACCGAGAAGGACGGCACCGAGCACTGGGGCTGCCGCCTGGAGCTCTACAAGACCAACCCGCTGGAGGAACCCGACCTCAACAACTGGGACATCGACCTGCAGTTCCGCCTGTCCTGACGCCGTCCAGGCGGTGCGCCGCAACCCGCCGCACCGCCTGTCCCCAGGCCTCCAGCGGCTGCTCGGGAGCGATGTGGGCGACCCCGTCCACCTCGCACCCACTCCGGAGACCGCGTGGAGCGGGCTGACGCTCGAGGAGCTGGTGGGTACCGATCGAGCTCGGCTTGGTGACGCGATTGTCCCGCGCACATGCCGGCAGCGGGGCGGCCGCTGCTCCGGGGGCCGCATGTGTTGCTCTCCTGGTAGGGCCGGAGCATCGGCGCTCGCTCTTCAGAGCCCTCGCGACCTCTGGTAGCTTCACCATCAACTCGCCTGCTGAGCAGGCAGTTGACGTCCTGGTCGTACGCCGGACATCCGAACCCGGGACCTTGTCGGCCACTTCAGGCAGGGCCGAAGAGAACGGAAGCCACGCGATGAACAGTTCCGGCCGGCAGCCCCCGCAGATCGACACCAGCCGAGCGCACTCCGCCTGCATGTACGAGGCGGTCTCACCGATGAGATGTGGCCGTCAGAGACCCAGACGGGTGGTCAGGTCGTGTTCCAGGGCGCTGAGGGCGTGGGTGGCCTTGGTGCGGGCCTGCGGGACGTCGTCGGTTACCGGGACGACGACCTCCAGGTAGCACTTCAGTTTGGGTTCCGTGCCGGAGGGGCGGATGACGACGCGGGCGTCGCCTGACAGGTGGTAGCGCAGGCCGTCGGTGGGGGGCAGGCCGCCGTCGCCTCGCGAGAGGTCGTCGGCGCGTTCCACCGCCGGCCCGCCGAGCGTCGCGGGCGGAGCGGCGCGCAGGCGGGACATCGCGTCGGCGATCAGCGACAGGTCCGCCACCCGGAACGACACCTGCGACGTCGCGTGCAGTCCGTAGCGGCGGGCCTGGTCGTCCAGCAGGTCCAGCAGCGTACGGCCGTCGCGCCGGGCCGCCGCCGCGATGCCGGCCACGGTCAGTGCCGCGCCGATGCCGTCCTTGTCGTGGACCGGCAGGCCGGAGTCGGAGCCGATGCTGTAGCCGATGGCCTCCTCGTAGCCGAAGACCAGCCCGGGCCCGGCCTTGATGATCCACTTGAAGCCGGTGAGCGTCTCGCCGTACCGGACGCCGTGCGCCCGCGCGATCTTGCCGAGCAGGGTGGAGGAGACGATCGTGGTGGCCACCATGCGGTCGCCCGTGGTGTGCGTGATGACGTGCTCGGCCAGCAGGCCGCCGAGCTCGTCACCGGTCAGCATGCGTACGCCGCCGCCCGGCAGCGGCACCCCCACCGCGCACCGGTCGGCGTCGGGGTCGTTGGCCAGCACCAGGTGGGCGTCCGTCTTGGCGGCCAGCGCGACGGCGAGGTCCATCGCGCCCGGCTCCTCCGGGTTGGGGAAGGCCACCGTCGGGAAGTCCGGGTCGGGGTCGCGCTGCTCCTCGACCGCGATCGGCTCCTCGAACCCGGCCGCCTTGAACGCCCTGGTCAGCAGGTCCGCGCCGACGCCGTGCAGCGGCGTGTAGGCCACCCGCAGGTCGCGGGCGTCACCGAGGGGCAGCGAGGTCACGGCGTCGAGGTAGGCGGTGACGACGTCCTCGCCGAGCATCGTCAGCTCACCGGGGCCGTTCATGGGCAGCTCGTCGACGCGGCCTGCGGCGTCGATGGCGGCCGAGATCTCGGCGTCGATCGGCGGCACGATCTGCGAGCCGTCGCCCCAGTAGACCTTGTAGCCGTTGTCGCGCGGCGGGTTGTGGCTGGCCGTCACGGTGACGCCCGCGTCCGCTCCCAGGTGGCGCACGGCGAAGGCCAGGACGGGGGTGGGCAGCGGGCGTGGCAGCAGCGAGGCGCGCAGCCCCGCCCCCGTGAGCACGGCGGCCGTGTCGCGGGCGAACACGTCGGACTTGTGCCGCGCGTCGTACCCGATGACCACGTGCCTGCCCGGCCCCAGCACGGCGGCCAGTCCGGCGGCGGCGCGCATGACGGTGACGCGGTTCATCCGGTTCGGGCCCGCGCCCAGCTCGCCGCGCAGCCCCGCCGTGCCGAACTCCAGCCGGGCGCCGAACCGTTCCCGCAGCTCGCCGAGGTCTTCCCGCTCGATGAGGGCGGTCAGTTCGGCGCGGGTGTCGGGGTCGGGGTCCTGCTCCAGCCACCGGCGGGCCCGCGTCAGGAGATCGCTCACAGGTGGTCCACCGCCTTGGCGAGCAGCACGCCCATGCGGGCGGCCGTGGCGCGGCCCACCTCCAGCACTTCCTCGTGGTCGAGCGGCTCGCCGGAGAGCCCGGCGCCGGGGTTGGTGACGAGGGAGACGCCGAGCACCTCCACGCCCGCCTCGCGGGCCGCGATCGCCTCCAGGACGGTGGACATGCCGACCAGGTCGCCGCCCAGCGTGCGCAGCATGCGGATCTCGGCCGGCGTCTCGTACGTGGGCCCGCGGAAGGCGACGTAGACGCCCTCGGCGATGGACGGGTCGATCTCGCGGACCAGGTCGCGCAGGCGGCGTGAGTAGACCTCGGTGAGGTCGATGAACGTGGTGCCGGTGATCGGGTTGGCCCCGGTCAGGTTGATGTGGTCGCTGATCAGGACCGGGTCGCCGACGTTCTGCGTCTCGGGACGCAGCCCGCCTGCCGCGTTGGTCAGCACGAGTGTGCGGACGCCGGCCGCTGCCGCCGTGCGCACGCCGTGCACCACCGCGTCGACGCCTAGCCCCTCGTACAGGTGCGTACGGCCGAGGAAGATCAGCGCGGTCCTGCCCCCGGCGGTGCGCACGGCGCGGATCTTGCCGCCGTGCCCCGCCACCGCGGGGGCGCGGAAGCCGGGCAGGTCGGCGAACGGGATCTCGCTCACCGTCTCGCCGATCGCGTCGGCGGCGGGCACCCACCCCGACCCCATGACGAGCGCCACGTCGAAGGTGTCGAGGCCGGCGGCGCCGCGCAGCGCCGCCGCGGCCTCGCCGGCCAGGGTGTAAGGGTCGTTGTTCACAAATCAGTAGTTTAGGAGCAGCCGGTCCAGTACCCGGACGCCGAACTGCAGCGCGTCCACCGGCACCCGCTCGTCCACGCCGTGGAACATCGAGGCGAAGTCCATGTCGCCGGGCAGCCGCAGCGGCACGAACCCGAACCCGCGCACCCCGAGGTCCGCGAAGAACGTCTTGTTGTCGGTGCCGCCCGACATGCAGTACGGGATCGCCCGCGCCGCCGGGTCCTCGGCCTTCAGTGCCGCGATCATCGACTCCACCAGCGCCCCGTCGAACGTCGTCTCCAGCGCGATGTCGTGGTGGATGAACTCGCGCCGCACCTTCGGCCCGAGCAGCGAGTCGATCGTCTTGAAGAAGTCCTCCTCGAACCCGGGCAGGAAACGCCCGTCCACCACGGCCGTGGCCTGGCCGGGGATGACGTTCGACTTGTAGCCGGCGTCGAGCTGGGTCGGGTTGGCGGTGTGGCGCAGCGTCGCGCCGACGAACCGCACCAGCGGCCCGATCTTGTCCAGGACCGGCTGCGGGTCGTCCTCGTCGAACGGGATGCCGAAGGCGTCGGCGACCTCGGTGAGGAACTGCCGGACCGTGGCGGTGTAGGTCAGCGGCCAGTCGTGCTCGCCGATCCTCGCCACGGCCTTGGCGACCTCGGTGACGGCGTTGTCGGAGTTGAGCATCGAGCCGTGCCCGGCCGTGCCGTCGGCGATCAGCTTCATCCAGGACAGGCCCTTCTGGGCCGTCTCGATGAGGTAGAGCCGCAGCGACGGGTCCACCTCCAGCGAGTAGCCGCCGACCTCGCTGATCGACTCGGTGACGCCCTCGAACAGCTCGGGGTGGTGGGCCGTGAGGTACTTGGCGCCGTACACGCCGCCGGCCTCCTCGTCGGCCACCCAGGCGAACACGATGTCGCGGCGGGGCCTGCGGTTCTCCCGCTTGAGCTGGCGGATCAGGGCCAGCATCATCGCGTCCATGTCCTTCATGTCCACCGCGCCGCGGCCCCAGATGTAGCCGTCGCGGATCTCGCCCGCGAACGGGTCCACCGACCAGTCGGCGGCGTTGGCCGGCACGACGTCCAGGTGGCCGTGGACCAGCAGGGCGGGCAACGACGGGTCGGAGCCCTCCACCCGGGTGATCACGTTGCCGCGGCCGGGCTCGCTCTCGATGTACGTCGACTCGATCCCGACCTCCGACAGCCTGGCCATGACGACCTCGGCGGCGGCCCGTTCGCCGGGGCCGCTGCCGTCCCCGTAGTTGCTGCTGTCGGCGCGGATGAGCTCCACGCACAGGTCGGCGACTTCCTTCTCTGCGGGCGTCATGGTGTGGTCTCCCAACGGTGGTTCAGCGTGAGCAGTCCGGACTTGTGGAGATGGCCGCGTTTGTAGGCGCGGGTGATGAGGGTGAGATCGATGTCGGTGATCTCGTCGTACCGGCCGACCACCCCTGTCACGAAGCGATAGAGGTCGGCTTCGTGCGCCGCGACGACCTGCACGATGAGGGAACGCGTGCCGGTGGTCGCGGCGCAGTACCGGACGTCGGGGTGTGCGGCCAGCCGCTGGCCGACCAGGTCGAGCCCGTGCGGGCGGACCTTCAGCCAGAGCATGGCCTCCACCTGCAGCCCGAGCAGCGCGGGCTCCACCTCGGCGCGCGGCAGCAGCAGCCGCCGCTCCAGCAGCGAGGTGAGCCGGCGGCGGGCGGTCGGCGGGGAGAGGTCGAGCCGCTCGGCGACCGCGGTGTACGCGATGCGGCCGTCGGCGACGAGCAGGTCGGCGATCTGCTGCTCCAGCGGCGACAGGGTCTCCTCGTCGGGCAGGCACTCCGGCGGCGGCCCCGGCCGCAGCTCGGCGACCTCCTGCTCGGTGAGGTAGGGCGCGTGCCACTCCGCGACGGTCCTGAACGTGTGCAGCACCACCTGCGCCTGTGTGCGCACGATGCCGTCGATGCCGGTGAGCTGCTCGGACAGGATGCGGTGCAGGTCCTCGCGCGAGGGCGCGATCAGCTCGCAGCCGAGGTCGGCGGCGCCGGTCAGCGCGTACACCGAGCGGGTGTCGGGCCGCTCGGTCAGCGACTTGGCGACGTGGTCCGCCGTGCCCGCGTACACCTGGACGTCGAGGTGCACCGGACGCCCGTGGCCGGTGCGCAGGTCGTCGTAGATGGCGGTGACCCGGACGACGCCCTCGGAGATCAGCCGTTGCAGCCGCCGGGCGACCGTGCGCTCGTGCTCGCCCACGGCCCGGCCGATCTCGCCCCACGACGCGCGGGGGCTGACCTGCAGGGCGGCGACGAGCCGCCGGTCGAGAACGTCCACGTAGACCCGTTTCTGTGTCGGGATTGTAAATATATTCCTCGACATTTGACTGTTTCGGTCCGCTACCTGCACAGTAAAGCATTCCCGCACGTGGCAGCAAAGGAGTCCAGGTGGCCACCTCCCCCATGGCCCCGTCACCGCTCGGCATCCCCAAGAGCCGGGCTCGCCAGCTCATGGCGGCGAGCATCGGCAACGTCGTCGAGTGGTACGACTGGTACGCCTACACCTTCCTCGCGATCTACTTCTCCGCGCAGATCTTCCCCGCGAGCACCGGCAGCAGTCTCGTGCCGTTGCTCAGCTCGTTCGCCGTCTTCGCCGTGGGCTTCTTCATGCGTCCGCTCGGCGGCCTGCTGGTCGGCGCCTTCGCCGACCGGTACGGGCGCAAGGCCGCCATGACGTTCACCATCATCCTGATGGGCGTGGGCTCGCTGATCGTCGGCCTGACCCCCACCTATGAGGCGGTCGGCCTGCTAGCGCCGGTCATCCTCACCCTGGCCCGGCTCATCCAGGGTCTGTCGGTGGGCGGCGAGTTCGCCGCCGCCACCACGTTCCTCGTCGAGTCGGCCCCCGAGGGCCGCCGCGGCCTGTTCTCGAGCTTCCAGTACGTCAGCACGACCATCGGCCAGCTCCTCGCCTCGGGCCTCGCGGCGCTGCTGGCCACCAGCCTCGCCGAGGCCGACATGGACTCCTACGGCTGGCGCATCCCGTTCATCGTCGGCGCCGTGCTCAGCCTCGTCGGCCTGTGGATCCGCAAGGGCGCCGACGAGACGTCGGCGGTGGCCGAGGAGATCCAGCAGGGCAAGGCCGAGCGGCCGAAGATGTTCGAGTTCCTCAGGCACCACCCGAGGTCGGCGGCCACCATCGTGGGCATCACGATCGCCGGCACCGTCGCGTACTACACCTGGACCAGCTTCCTGCCCACGTACGCGCAGATCACGGTCGGCTTCGACGAGGCCGACTCGCTGCAGATCGGCACGATCTCGCTGGTCTTCTTCATGATCCTGCAGCCGCTGCTCGGCATGTTGTCGGACCGGGTCGGGCGCCGGCCGATGCTCATCACGTTCGGCGTCGGGTTCCTCGTGCTGCCGGTGCCGCTGCTCAGCCTGCTCACCGACGCGTACGCGAGCCTGCTCGTCGTGCAGCTCGTCGGCATGGTCTTCCTCGGCTGCTTCACCTCGATCTCGGCCGCGGTCAACTCCGAGCTCTTCCCGACGCGGGTGCGGGCGGCGGGCGCGGGGTTCCCGTACTCGCTGACCGTGGCGCTCTTCGGCGGCACCGCGCCGCTGATCGGCACCGCCCTGCAGCAGGCCGGCAACCCGCAGCTCTTCCCGTGGTACATGTCGGCTCTCGCGCTGATCTCGACCCTCGTCTACGTGTTCGTCCTCAAGGAGACGAAGGGCCGGCCGCTGAGCTAGCGTCCCGCTCGTGACTGACGACTACTCGGAGGTGTTCCTGCGGTTCGGCATCGAACCGCAGGACTCCTTCTACCCCTACGCCCCCGTGTTCCGCGGCGCGATCGGCGGAGTGGCCGTCGCCGTCAAACGCACCCACTCGGCCGAGGCCATGGGCCGGTGGGTGCGCCACCTCGCTGGCGCGGGCGTGCCGGTGGTGACGCCACTGGCCGGGCCGTACCGGATCGGCGAGGACGACTGGGTCGCCTACCCCTGGATCGACGGGCGCGCCTACGACGGCTCGCCGGCGGACATCCGCGCCGCCGGAGACCTGCTGGGACGCCTGCACGCGGCGCCCGACGGCTCGACCGGCCTGCCCGGCTTCGAGTGGCCCGGCCACGACGCGGCGTCGGTCGAGGAGGACGTGGCGGGCCTCGACAAGGTGCTCACCGCCTACCGGCCGGACCTGCGCGAGCAGGTGCTCGGCCGGCTCGCGCCGCTGTTGTGGTCGTTCATGACCACCACGCTGCCCGCGATCCGCGACGCCGGCCTGCCCGCGGCCGACGTGTCGCTGGACCACAAGGCCGTCAACCTCGTGTACGGCGCGGCCGGGCCCGTGCTGATCGACCCCGACAACGGGGAACGGGCGCCCCGGCTCCTCGACCTGGCACTGGCCGTGCTGCTGTTCCACAACGACCTGCCGGGCGGCCCCGCGCGGTCGTTCTCCGCTACGGAGTGGGCCGCCTTCCGGGACGCCTATCTCGCCCACGTGCGGCTGACCGATCAGGAGCGGGCGCTGTGGCCGGCCGCTCTGACGTACATGCTGCTGGAGTGGGGCGTGTGGACGGCCGTCCACGGCGGCGAGGTCGGCGACTGGGACGACCCGCGGCAGGCGGCCTTCCTCGCGGACCTGCTCACCGCGGACGCCACGCGTTACCCGATCTAGCCGCCGTACGACGTGCAGGGGCGCTGCCTGAGCTCCTTGACGTAGTCGTCGGGGGCTCCGGCGCGCTCGGCCGCCTCGGCCAGGCAGCCGAGGTAGCGGGCCGAGGGCAGGCCGCCCTCATAGCCGTCGAGCACGTAGAACCAGGCCACGACCTCGCCCTCCAGCGTCTGCACACGCAGCCGCACCTTGTGGTAGGCGCCACGCACCGCGCCCTCCCACTGGTCGAGCGAGGTCTCCTCCCACTCGGGCACGTCGTAGAGCACCACGAACACGTGCTCGCTGGGATCCTCCACGATCGTCGCGACCGCGCCCTCCCAGGACGAGTCGTAGCCGCCGAACGTCAGCCGCCAGCCGGGCAGCCAGCCCACGCCCCAGATCGGAGAATGCGGCGCACGCATGGCCATCTGCTCCGGATCCATGTTGGAGCCGTAAGCAGCGTAAAGCCTGCGGTCATTCGGCTTCCCCGAGTGCGAAAGCCATGCCACGATCCACCCCTCTCGACGGGTGACGCTCATCCAGCTACCGCGCTATCCTGTCACGCCCCGCGGCCGAGTCGTTCCACCCCCGGTACGAAGCCGTGTCATGCCACGGTCAGGCATGCTGGCTCCATGCCGTACGGACAGACGGGAAGGCCCAGGCCGCCGGTCGTCGAGCTGACCGACCGGCGCGCGCTGGAGCGGTGGCGGCCGGCCGATCCCGAGACGGTGGAGCGGGCGCGGCGGCTGAAGGAGCAGGCGCTGCTCGATCTCGGCCTGACGCACAGCGCGATCGCGTCGTGGATCTACAGCAAGTGTCACCACCAGGTCCCGACCACGGCCGTGGACACCGCGGCCGTGCTGGCCTCCGGCGACGGCACGTGCCTGCTGCTCTACAACCCCGGCTTCTTCGTGGCGCTGGGCCTGGAAGGGGTGCGGTTCGTCCTCTTCCACGAGGCCCGTCACCTGGTGCAGCGGCACCTGTTCGCCGAGCAGGAGCTGCTGGACGACCCCGTCTTCACCCTGGCCTGCGAGGTGACCATCAACCACGTCGCGCTCGTACGGCTGCGCGCCCGCGGGCTTCCCGTGATCGACGGGCGGCCGGTGGGCGTCGACCCGGCCAGGGTGCACCGGGCGTACCAGGCCGACCTGGCGGAGCAGGGGCTGGCGGCGCTCCCCTACGAGGAGTTCGCCGCCACCGACATGATCGTCTACCGGGAGCTGCGCCGGATGCGCCATCCGCCCGTGCCCCGGCAGCCGCCCTGCGTCCACCTGCTCATGGACGGGCTCGACCAGGAGACCGTCGACCGCGTCGGCAACGAGGTGCTGCGCAGCGTGCTGATCGCCGCCAGGCGCGGCAACGCCGTGGCGCGCGGCGAGCTGCTGGACCTGCTCGACCGCACCGAAGGCGCGGGGGCGCGCGCCGACCGGCTCTGGGGCGACCTCGGCGCGCACGCGCTGCGCGGGCGCACCGTCGCCACGCGCCGCGTCGAATGGTGGCAGCAGTGGCTCGTCGACGTGCTCGGCTCCAAGCTGAGGGACGGCGAGCGGCTGGTCTACCCGAAGAAGCGCGGCGCCGTGCTGGCCGCGCTCGGCCACGAACCCACGCTGGCCCGGCGCGGCCGGGAGCGGGTCAAGACGCTGGTGATCGCCCTCGACACGTCGGGGTCGATGCCGGACGGCGTGGTGGAGTGGCTCACCGAGCTGGTCGGGCGGATCGACGGGGTGGAGGCGCACTGGCTGAGCTTCGACGCCGTCGTCATGCCGTTCCGGCCGGGTGAGAGGGTGTACGGCGGGGGCGGCACGAGCTTCGCCGCGGTCCGCGACCACGTCGAGGGCCGTCACGGGGTACGCGACCAGCCGGACGGGCAGGCTGATCACCTTGATGGGCACCCCGACGCGGTGATCGTGCTCACCGATGGGCACGCTCCGCCGATCACGCCCGCCATGCCCGACCGGTGGATCTGGCTGATCACGCCCGGCGGCGACGACTGGCCCGAGCGGCATCACCCGCCGATGGCCTGCCACCGGGTACGCCCGGCGCTGGCGATGTGATCTCCGACCCCGTACGGTGTCGATCCGTGACTTTTGCCGCTGTCGCCCGGGTCAGGGCGGCCGACATCCGCGCCTGCGCCGCGGGCCTGCTGCGCTTCGCCGCCCCCGGCGAGCTGGACGCGCTGCTCGCCGACCCCCTGACCGCACAGGCCCACACCAGCTACGGAATGCTCAACCTGACGGTCGTCGAGGCGTTCCTGCGGCGGGACGGCCGCCCGCCCGCCGGCCTGCTGTCCGATCCGGCGCTGTTGGACCCGAAGTCGTGCCTGCTCGGCCGGCTGCTGGACCTGGACGACCCCGAGGTGAACGGCGCGCTCTTCCTCTCGCCCGCCGTGCCGCGCAACGTCCTGCGGCAGCTGGCCGGCCAGACCTCCCGGCGCGACGGAGTCACGCCCGTCCCGCTCCCGGCGCACGTCCTGCAGCAGGCAGGCTCCGAGCGGCTGCTGAACGCGCTGCTGCACTCCTCCGACCCCGACGTCGCCGCGCACGCCCTGCGGACGCTGGGCCGGGGCGCCGAGCCGCACGGCGCCGTACGGGCCTGCCGGTTGTTGCTGGACACCCACCGCTCGTACGAGCTGCGGCGGCTGGAGGAGGAGGACCGGCTGCCCGAAGCCCGCTGGGGGCCGGACGAGTCGGAGCCGAGCGTCGGCGCGTACGTACGGGCCGCGCTGCGCAGCCAGGACGGCGCCGACCGGCTGCGCGAGCTGAGCGAGCGGGTGCGGCGGCCGGAACGGCTCACCTCGGTGGCCGAACTCGGCGACGCGGCGGGCCGCGACCCGCTGGCGTCCGCGCCGCTGGTGCGCTCGGTCGTCCACCGCCGGCATCCCTGCGCGCCCCGGATCGACTGGCCCGCCCTGCTGGCGGCCGAACCGGAACGGCGGCGGCGCGACGGGCCCTTCCCCCACCTGGTGGCGCGGCTGCTGGCGCTGCGCCCCGACACGCCGTACGAGCTGCTCCGGCTCGCGGTCGCCGACCATCCCCATGTCGCGCCGCTCGCCCCCGCACCCACCGCCGAGCTGCTCGCGGACGTCTGCGAGCGCCTGGCGCTGGTCGGCGCGCCCGCCGCGGTGAAGGTGGCCGGCAACGGCTTCGTCATGGGCACCCTGACCGCCGAGCAGATCGTCTCCATCCTCCCGGCCGAGGCCCTGGAGCCGTACGCGGAGTCGCTGTGGCTTCCCGGGCTGCGCGGCACGGCGGCGGTTCGCACGCTGACCGGCAAGGACGGCGACGTGGTCCTGCGGCCGTTCTTCTGCGACGAGACCGGCCACGGCGCCCACCGCCGGCTGCGCTCACCCCTGCGGCGGGCGCACTGGGACGCCGCGGCCGTCTACGGGCGGCAGGTGGCCGACGCGCTGCGGCATCGCGAGCTGTCGGCAGACGAGGTGCTGTCCATGGTCTCCCCGGACGCCGTGCTCGCCCCCGACCCGGCGGCGTTGCCGGATCCGCGGGTGCTGCGCCGGCTGGCCGAGCTGGTGCACCAGAACCTCGGCGGGCGGCCGGAGGCGTGGATGGTGGCGCTGCGGCTGCTGCAGGACGGCTTCGTCGGCACCCTTCCCGAGCTGCTGGTCACCGCGGGCGCCGTGGCCGCCTGACCGGTCACCAGGGCGCGACGCGGTAGTCCTTCAGCAGGCACCCGTACGGCGGGTCGCCGGCCTCGCCGCGCGCGATCGGGTCGTACACGCGGGCCGCCGCGTCCACGTCGTCCAGCGGCGGGCGGAAACCGGCCGCGGCGCGGCGGCGGCGGTCCGGCTCCGGCTGCTGGTCGGAGAACCAGCCGGGGTCCACGCTCGTCACGTAGACGCCGTGGGCGGCCAGCTCGCCGGCGCTGGTGCGGGTGAGCATGTTGAGCGCGGCCTTGGCCATGTTGGTGTGCGGGTGCTCCGGGCCCTTGTGCCGCCGGTCGAACTGGCCCTCGGCAGCCGAGACGTTCACGACGTACCTGCGGGGGTGCGGCGAGCTCTCCAGCAGCGGGCGGAGTCGGCCGAGCAGCAGGAACGGCGCGGTGACGTTGATCAGCTGCACCTCCAGGAACTCCACCGGGTCGACGTCCTCGACCAGGCGGGTCCAGGAGTTGACCGGCGACAGGTCGGGGATCAGGCCCGAGACGTCTCTTACGGCGGCGATCTCCGCGCTCGCCCCCAGGCTCGGCCCCGCGGTCAGCTCGGCGGCCCGTTCGGCGACACGTTCGGCCGCCAGCAGCGCCGCGTACGACTCCGCCGGAGGCCGCACGGTCTGGGCGGCGAGGTTCACCAGGATGTCCAGCGGCTCGCCCGCGTCCACCTGCGCGTCACACCAGCGCAGCAGGGCGGGGACGTCGCGCAGGTCCATCCCGGTGACCGTCAGCCGGCCGGCCCACTCGGGGCTGTCGGGCACGGCGGCGAACCTGCGGCGCGCGTCGTGCGGGAACCGGGTGAGCGCGGTCACCGCGGCCCCGTCCCGCAGCAGCTTCAGCACCAGCTCGAAGCCGGCCTTCACCCGGCCGCCGGTGACGACGGCCCGCCTGCCGGACAGGTCGGCACGGGCGTGCCTGCGCGCCCGGTTCTCGGCATCACATGGCGGGCACAGCCTGCCCACGCCCCGGAAATGGCTCTTGCACACGTAGCACCGCCGCAGCCCGTCGCCGGAGCCGAGCGGCCACCGCACCGGACGGCCGGTGCCCTCCGGGAGCGGCACGACGGCCGCTTCCGGGGACCGTACGAGGGCCGTCGGCGCACCATCGGCGCACTCGGCCGCCTCCGTCCGGGGCGCCGGGCGGGGGCTCGCCAGGGCCGCGGCGTCTTCGTCCACGCGCCGACGTCGTTCCCTGGCCCGTGCGTTCTCCCGGGTGCGCTTGGTGAAGGCGCTGACCGCGTGCTGGAGGCGTACGAGATCGGGGTCGTCGTGCGGAGCCTCGGCCAGCTCGGCGAGCACCCGCAGGCATACTCGGAGATCGTCCTCACGCATGCCGGTATTAAACGGCAAATCGGATGATATTCCTGGCGGGCCCCGATGTACTGGCTCTCACACGACGTCCCAGGGGGAGGACACGAGGTGAACCAGCAGCCGCCCGGCCGCCGGACGAGGCGTTCCGCCCTCGCCGACTTCATCGACGCGATGATCGACCTCGGCATCACCGGCCAGGTCTTCGGCGAGCACGGCATCGGCAAGACCGCCACCTTCTTCACCCACGTCCGGGAGAACATGGAGGGCGTCCGTCTGGTCTACGTGCCCGCCGCGAACCTCACGCCCGACGACCTCCTCGTCAACGCCCCCGTACGGCAGGACGGCGAGCTGGTCCTGCGCCAGCTGATCATGCGTCAGCTCAGCCCGGGCCGCCCGTTCGTGCTGCTCATCGACGACTCCCTGCAGGCCGGCGAGACCATCCAGGCCCAGCTCATGCAGATCGCCTGCTCCTGGACGCTGGGCGAGCACGACCTGCGCGCGCTCGGCTGCGTCGGCGTCTTCCTCACCGACAACGAGTCGCTGACCGAGACCTCCGCCCGCCGTTCCGACCTCGCGATCCTCGACCGGATGGCCACCCTGCGGGTGACGGCGGCCGACACCGCGTGGCGCGCCGCGCTCGCGCGCAAGTTCGGTGACGTCGACCTCTCCGGCGTCTTCCGGGTGTGGGCGACGCTGCCGCCGGACCTGCGCCGCCTGATGTCCCCGCGCACGCTGGAGCACGTCCTCGACTGCGCCCTGGCCGGCCTCCCGCCGCACTGGGGCCTGCCGCTGGTGAACGGCGACCGGCTGCGCCTCGCCGTGCCCCGCCAGGACGGCACGCCCGGCCCTGACCAGGCACCCGACGTGCTGGCCGCCGTGGTCGAGGAGCTGCGCCGCGCGGGTGCCGACGTTCCGGCCCCGGCGCACCTGCCGGACGCCGTCCGCACGGTCGTCCGCGAGGCCCTGCGGCGCCGCTGGGCGGTGCTGATCCAGGGCCCGCCCGGCTGCGGCAAGACCGAGGTCGTCAAGCAGGTCGTACGCGAGGAACTGGGCCGCGACCCGGTCTACTTCTCCCTGCCCGTGACCAACGTCGAGGATCTGTGCGTCCCGGTGCCCACCCCGGACGGCACGCTCGACAACCTGATGGCCCGCGTCTTCACCGGCGAGGAGGCCAAGGCCGTGGTCTGGGACGAGTACAACCGGCCCAAGGACAAGTCCACCTTCGCCAGGCTCATGGAGATCACGCAGGAATGGTCGCTGGCCGGGCGACGCATCGAGGGGCTGCGGGCCCAGGTGGCGCTCCAGAACCCGCCGTACCACCTCGGACGCAAACTCCTGGTCGCCCGCAACACCGTCGCCCAGGCCTCCCGCTTCACCGTCTCGCTGGACATCACGCCCGAGGACATCCCGGCCAACGAGTGGCTGATCGAGCGGTACGGCCCGGTGGCGGAGACCGTCCTGGAGTGGTGGAAGAACGACATCGACGACGAGGGCCGCGCCTGGATCACCAAGCGCACCCTGGAGCGGCTCGTCAAGCTGCACGGGCGCGGGCTGCCCCTGGAGCTGGGAAAGATCTACCTGGGCGACGGCGAGTACGCCCCCGTGCCGCTCACCGACCTGTCGGCCCGCCTGGCCTCCCGGCAGGTGACCGGACTGCGCGAGCTGGCCGGCGACGTGGACGGCTGGGCCGCGCGGCTGCGCGAGGCCGCCGAGGACGGCCCCGAGGGCGCGGACGCGAGCGACGTCGTGCACCGCGTCCTGGCCAACGCCGAGCTGTCGCAACTGCGCGCCCACCGTGAAGTGGTCGCCCGGCTCGCGCCCCTGCTGCCGCCCAAGCTGAAGGCGACGTACCTGGTGGGGGCGGGTGACGAGCGCCAGCGCTTCTGGATCGAGATCTTCACCTCCGCCGGGAGCCGCCACAGCCCGGTTGCAGTGCAGTCCGGTATGTACGGGACAATGAAACCGTGACGAGGATCGTGATCATTGGCGGCGGACCCGGCGGCTACGAGGCGGCGCTGGTGGCGGCGCAACTCGGCGCGCAAGTCACGCTGGTCGAGCAGGACGGGCCCGGCGGGGCCTGCGTGCTGACCGACTGCGTGCCGTCCAAGACCCTGATCGCGACCTCCGTGCGCAAACAGGCGCTGCTCGACGCGGCCTCGCTGGGCGTGTCGTTCACCGGCGGGCCCGACGGCGACGTCGGATCGGTCGGGGTCGATCTGCCGCTGGTCAACAAGCGGGTCAAGGAGCTGGCGCAGGCTCAGTCGGCCGACATCGCGACGCGGGTCGAGGCCGAGGGCGTCGAGATCGTCAGGGCGCGCGGGCGGCTGGTCGATCCGCAGGTGGTGCGGGCGGGCGACCGTACGATCCGGGCCGACGTGGTGCTGATCGCCACCGGCGCGACGCCGCGCGTGCTGCCCGGGGCCGAGCCCGACGGGGAGCGCATCCTCAACTGGCGTCAGCTCTACGACCTGGAGGAGCTGCCCGAGCACCTGATCGTGATCGGCTCGGGCGTGACCGGGGCGGAGTTCGCCGGGGCCTACCGGTCGCTGGGGGCGGAGGTCACGCTGGTCTCCAGCCGCGACCGCATGATGCCCAACGAGGACGCCGACGGCGCGGAGGTGCTCGAAGAGGTCTACCGGCGGCGCGGCATGAACGTCATGGGCCGTTCGCGGGCGTCGTCCGTCAAGCGCACCGACGACGGCGTGGTGGTGACCCTGGAGGACGGCCGCACGGCCGAGGGCTCTCACGCGCTGATGACCGTCGGCATGGTGCCCAACACCTCCGGCATCGGCCTGGAAGAGGCCGGGGTCCAGCTCGACCGGGGCGGCTTCATCAAGGTCGACAAGGTCTCGCGCACCTCCGCGCCCGGCGTCTACGCGGCCGGCGACTGCACCGGCGTGCTGATGCTCGCCTCCGTGGCGGCCATGCAGGGGCGCATCGCGGTGTGGCACGCGCTGGGCGAGGCCGTGCAGCCGCTGCGGCTGTCCACCGTGGCCTCCAACATCTTCACCGACCCGGAGATCGCGGCGGTGGGCGTCGCGCAGCGGGCGATCGAGGCGGGCGAGATCGAGGCCAACGTGGTCAAGCTGCCGCTGGCGACCAACGCGCGGGCCAAGATGCAGGGCTTCAACGACGGCTTCGTCAAGCTCTTCTGCCGCCCCCACACCGGCATCGTGCTCGGCGGGGTGGTGGTGGCGCCGCGCGCGTCCGAGCTGATCCTGGCCGTGTCGGTCGCGGTGCAGCAGCGCCTGACCGTCGACCAAATCGCCCACACGTTCGCCGTCTACCCGTCCCTGTCCGGCTCCATCACCGAAGCCGCCCGCCGCCTCATGCAGCCCGGCGTCTCCATCTGATCTCCACCGTCACGGTCACCGCCCGCTCGCGCCCGTCCACCGAAACACCCGCCGGCCGCTCTGTGGCGCACCGCCGCCACGCGAGCCCGCCCGGGAGCTAGGCGGGCTCTTCGCCCGGCACCTTGGCGAGCGGCACACCCCGCATGCTGAGCAGCACCATCGCGACGCACCCGCAGGTGATCGCGATGTCGGCGACGTTGCCCACGAACGGGCCGTAGTCGATGAAGTCCACGACGCGCCCGCGGGCGAAGCCGGGCTCGCGGAAGAGACGATCGCCCAGGTGGGACACCGCGCCGCCGAGCAGCATGCCCAGCACGAGCGCCCAGCCGGGGGAGGCCAGCCGACGCGCGGTGTAGAGAATGCCGACCACCGCCCCTGCCGCAGCCAGGGCGAACACCCATGTCACGCCGGTGCCTGTGGAGAACGCCGCCCCGGCGTTGTACAGCAGCCGGAAGTGGATCAGAGGGGGGATCACGGCGACGCGTTCGCTGTCGGACAGCGCGGAGACCGCCCAGAGCTTGGTGAGCTGGTCCACGAGCAGGACCACCGCCGCCAGCATGAGCATCATGCCGTACAGCCGACTCGAACCCCGCTCCAACCGCATCATTCATGGCCTCCGTGCTGTACCAACCGGGATTTCCCCGAGACTACCGGGGCGCCTCATGAGGCGTCCCGTGCCGTGATCAGCCCAGGACCTTCAGGTAGTGCGGGTTGTACATCAGGCCCAGGATGTTGCCCCAGGGGTCGATCACCGAGGCGGTGATGAAGCCGGTGCCGCGGTCGCGCGGCGAGTCGTGTTCCTTCGCCCCCATCGCCACGAGCCGTTCCAGGGTCGCCGGCACGTCGTCGACGTGCCAGAAGACCACGGCGCCCGCCGGACCTCCGACCGTGCCAGGGTCGGGGGTCCTGGCCAGTTCGCCGCCCGCGTAGGAGCTGTGGATGAAGCCGAACTCGTGCTGGTAGTCGCCGACGCGCCACTCCATGTACGCCGGCGTGTCCATGTACGGCGGGATCCCGAGCAGGTCGGTGTACCAGCGCTTGGTCGCCTCGAAGTCGGGCGAGTAGAAGGTGATGGTGCTGAGTCCTCGCAACATTTCCGGTCCTCTCTCGGGGTGGTGAGACCCATACTCGCGTTCAAAGTGCTCATCAACTGAGCACTTTGTTTGCGAGGATGAGCGACATGCGCGCTGACCGTCTCGTGGCCGCCCTGCTGCTGCTCCAGGCCCGCGGCCGGGTGACCGCGTCCGAGCTGGCCGAGGAGCTGGAGGTGTCGGTGGCCACGGCGCGGCGTGACCTGGAGGCCCTGTCCGCCGCCGGGATCCCCGTCTACCCGCAGCCGGGGCGTGGTGGGGGCTGGCAGCTCGTCGGCGGCGCCCGTACGGATCTCAGCGGGTTGACCGCGGCGGAGTCCCAGGCCCTTTTCCTGCTCCTCGGTCCGGCCGGTTCGGGCGAGCCGGTGCTGGCCTCCGCCCTGCGCAAGCTCGTTCACGCCCTGCCCGCCACGTTCCGCGCCGACGCGGAGGCCGCGGCGCGGGCCGTCGTCTCCGATCCGGCGGGCTGGGGCGAGGCCGAGCGCGAGCCTCCCGCCCTCGTGCGGGCGCTGCGGGACGCCGTGGTGCGACGGCACAAGGTACGGCTGACGTACAGGGGGACGGAACGGCTGGTCGATCCCCTCGGCCTGGCCGACAAGGACGGCACCTGGTACCTCGTCGCGGGCACCGAGGCGGGCCGGCGGACGTTCCGCGTGGACCGCGTCGACTCCGCCGAGGTCACCGACCTCCGTGCCGAGCGTCCCGACGACTTCGACCTGCCGGCGGAGTGGGCGCGGGTGGTGGCGGAGATGGAGCGGCGGCGCTCGCTCGTCTCCGCCGTGGTGCTGATCGACGCCCGCTTCCTCCCGGTGCTGCGCTCGCATTTCGCACGCCACTGCGAGGTCATCGGCCAGGAGGACGGCCGGGTCAGGGCGCGAGTGGGCGCGCACCTGGTTCGTTCGATCGCCGAGCAACTGGCGGGCTGGGGCGCGATGGTGGAGGTGGTGGAGCCGGAGTCGGTACGCGCCGAACTCGCCCGGATCGGCCGGGAACTGACCGAACGGTACGCCGAGCGCCGCCCGGCCGGGAGCTGACTGCATGACCTCCGGCCGCGAACGGGCCGAACGACCCCGGTCCGTGTTCGCCGGGCCGGGAGCCGGCCGAACGGTACGCCGAGGGGCCCGGTCAGTGGCCGTCAGGGAAGATGTCCTCGGGGAGGAAGGCGGAGACCAGGAAGCTGGGGACGTCCACCAGCTGGCTGACCTTGAGGTCGACGGCGACGCTGCAGATCGCGTACGCCTGTTGCGCCGTCCACCCGCGTTCCCCCAGGTGGTCGATCATGTCGAGGAGGGCGTTGCGGGCGGCCAGGGTGGCGTCCTCGGCGGCCACCTGTCCGTCCCGGCTCACCGACATGCCGGTCGTGGCGTAGAAACGGCGCGGCGCCGCGTACGCCGGGGCCACCCAGTAGTCGGAGCGGGTGAAACGGGGAGCACGGATGCCCTTGGCGGCGGCCTCGCCGGGGTGCAGGTGGAAGCGCACCCGCAGGGTCGCGTTCATCTCGATGGCCGTGCCGCACGCTTCGCTGTCGCCCTGCGCGAAGTGGGCGTCGCCGGCCGAGAACAGCGCACCCGGCGCGTCCACCGGGACGAACAGCCGCGTGCCCGCCCCGAGCTGCTTGATGTCCACGTTGCCGCCCTGCTCCCTGGGCGGGATCGTGCGCAGACCGGCCGCCCCGGCGGCGGAGGCGGGCACCGCGCCCTCGGGCGAGGGCGGCAGCACGAAGCCGCCGCGCGACAGCGCCGCCTGCTCGCGTGCGGTGATCGCGGCCAGCGACGCGTGGCCGGGAGCGAGGCCGATCGTGCCCATGAAGGGCGCGGCGGGGATGCGCACGCCGGGCAGGTCGTCGGAGACCGCCCAGCCGTCGGCGAGCTGCCAGCGCACGATGAACGGCTCGGGGAACACGTCCCGCAGGAACCCGAAGCCCGGCACCTGCACGGTGTAGCCGTAGCCGTCGGGGACGACCTCGAGGATCTCGATCTCCAGCAGGTCGCCGGGCTCGGCGCCCTCGACGTACACCGGGCCGGTGAGCGGGTGGACGAGGTCGAGGTTCGGGGCCTCGACGGTCTTCAGCGTGGCGTCCGGGCCCATCTGGCCGTCGAACGCGTCGCGCGTCTCCATGACCACTTCGTCGCCGGGAGCGCAGCGGACGACGGGTGGGATGTCCGGATGCCAGCGGTTGTGGCCGGTGCCGGGTTCGTCACGTAAGGGGAGAGCGGGGTTGATGCGAATCTCGTGAACGGCCATGGCGGAACCCCCTCGGGTGGCGCGTGTGAACGCCACGCTTCGCCCGCTGGTCCCGCCTGTCAAGCCCTCAACATCTCGTACGCCGCGTACGCCGTGATCCCGTACGCCAGGTGCGGGACGGCGTCCGAGACCCAGCTGGACGCCGGCCACTCGCGCGGGTCGGTGACGCCGAGCGCGGTCAGCGGCGCGTTGGAGCCGAGCATGGCGAGGGCCGTGAGCGCGAGCACCCCGGCCGGCCACGGCGGGCGGCGGCGGGCCGACAGCAGGGCGTAGCACAGGGCCGCGCCCGCCCCCGTGCCGTAGCCCATGAGCGAGCCGAGCGCCTGCTTGCGGTTCTCGGCCCGCTCGGCCTCGCCGAGGTCCACGTCGGCGAGGTCGGTGAGCTTCTCCACGGCCTGCTGCGGCGTGCTGCTGGACCCGCGTCCCCGGATCACCATGTCGAGGTACGTGACCAGGTTGAGCGCGCTGGTCCCGGCCGCACCGGCGATCAGGCCCTTGACGAGAGTGTCCATGTACGCCAGCTACCCGGACACGCCGCAGCATGCGTCCCACCCTGCCCGTGGGAAACACTCCACGGACGCTTCCTGAGAACAAACTCCGGCGCTGGGAAAGGTCACGGAATGTCGCTACCCGTAAGCGCAATGTGTGCCAAGTCTGCCGGTTTTTTTGTCGTATGGGGTTCTGTGTCGGTTTCGATGGGCAGGCTGCGAAAGGCGAGGGGAGATATTCATGACTACGTCTGTGCAACCGGCGGCGTCCGGTCAGATGGCCGGACGTCCGTCGTCTTCGGGCCTGGCCGATGTCATCGACACCATCTTGGACAAGGGCCTGGTGATCGACGCGTACGTCAGGGTCTCGCTTGTCGGGATCGAGATTCTCACGGTGGACGCTCGCGTCGTCGTGGCCAGCGTCGACACGTATCTGCGCTTCGCCGAGGCCGCCAACCGGCTGGACCTCGCCGAGAGCGAGGAGGGCCTGACCGACGTCCTCGCCAAGACGAAGGGCGGCGGCGCCGACAAGGCCAAGGAACTGGTCGAAGGCGTGATGGACACGGCCGGCGACAAGCTGCGCGAGCTCACCGACAAGCCGCGCTCCGCCGCCGAGGAGCCCGAGGTCACGGTCGAACGTGAGCCACGCGAGGCCCCGCGCAAGCGGCCGCGCCCGCAGCGAGAGGAAGGGTAACGCCATGGGACGATCGAAGGTCTCAGAATCCTCCGTGCCGAAACAACGCACGCGCAAGGTCCAGAACCTCGCTTCGTACGTCTACGGCGTCGTGCCCGCCGACCTCAAGAGCCCGCCGGAGACCGAGGGGCTGGGCGACCCGGCGGGAAAAGTACGGCTCGTCCGTCACGGTGAGATCGCCGCGCTCGTCAGCGACATCGACGCCGACGAGCCGCTGGGCCGGCCGGGCGACTTCCTGGCGCACGAGCGGCTGCTCGACGCCACCGCCGCGAAGGCGCCGGTGTTGCCGTTCCGCTTCGGCGGCGTGGTGGCGAACGCCGACGCGGTCGTGGCCGAGCTGCTCGAACCGCACCACGACGAGTTCCTCGCCGCGCTGCGCGAGCTGGAGGGCAAGGCCGAGTTCATCATCCGGGGCCGCTACGTCGAGCGTGCCGTGCTGGCCGAGATCCTCGCGGAGAACGCGGAGGCAGAAAGCCTGCGCCAGGCCATCCGCGGCCGTCCCGAGGAGCTCACCCGCGACGAGCGGATCAGGCTCGGGGAGATCATCTCCGCCGGCATCGAGGCCAAGCGCGACTTCGACACGCAGCAGCTACTCGACCGCCTCTCCGGCCACTACGAGATGGCGTTCGTGCGCGAGCCGACGCACGAGCAGGACGCCGTGCACGTCGCGATGCTGGCCAGGACGAGCGAGCAGGGCCGGCTGGAGGAAACGCTCACCGCGTTCGGCGAGCGCTGGGAGGGCCGCGTGGACCTGCGACTGCTGGGGCCGCTGGCGCCGTACGACTTCGTCGTCACCGACCAGCAGGGGGTGTGACCCGTGGGCCTCGTGACCGGGATCCTGACCTTTCCGGTCAGTGCGCCGCTGCGCGGCCTGGTCTGGCTCGCGGAGCGGATTCAGGACCAGGCAGAGATGGAACTGCACAGCCCCACGTCCGTCCGGCGGCGCCTGGAGGAGATCGAGGAGGCCCGGCGGGCCGGCGAGATCTCCGAAGAGGAGGAGCGCCGGGCGGTCGAGGAGGTTCTGCAGCGCATGACCGCCACCCGGAGGTGAATAGATGCCCACTACCAGGCGCACCACCGTCACGAAGACGCGCGCCCGCCCATCGACCGACGAGGAGGAGGGCACTCGCGCCGCGGCCTCGGGGGAGGTGGACCAGCGTGCCCCCGCCTCGGGTGAGGCGGGGGCACGCGGTGCCGCCCGCCCGCAACGGCAGCAGCCCCGCGAGCTGACGGCCGCGACGGCGGGCGGTGTCGGCGTGCGCCACATCGCCGACCTGACCTCGAAGCACACCGAGGGCGTGACCTCGGTCGAGCCCGTCGAGGACGGCTGGATCGTCAGCGTCGAGGTCGTAGAGGACCGCCGGATTCCCTCCTCCGGCGACATCCTCGCCATCTACCAAGCCAAGATCGACAGGGAGGGCAGCTTGCTGTCATACCGCAGGACACGGCGCTACCGGCGCTCGAACGCCGACATCGGTGAGGCGTTCTGATGGACAGAATGATGGGATCCGGTTCGGCGGTCCGCCCTGCCTACGCGGGCTCGGCGGCCAACCGCGAGCCGACCAACCTCGGCGACATCCTGGAGCGGGTGCTCGACAGGGGCGTGGTGATCGCCGGTGACATCCGGGTCAACCTGCTCGACATCGAACTGCTCACGATCAAGCTGCGGCTGCTGATCGCGTCCGTGGACACCGCCAGGGAGCTCGGCATCGACTGGTGGGAGCACGACCCGTGGCTGTCGGGCCGGGATCGTGAGCTGGTGGAGGAGAACCGCCGCCTGCGCCGCCGCCTGTCCGCCATCGAACGACGGGGAGAGGCCATCGACGGCGGCGACTCCACGGAGCGGTACGACCGGTACAGGGACCACGCGGAGCGACATGGAGACGTCGATGTCTGACGCGACGTACCTGTACGCCGTGGCGCGCGACGCGCTTCCGGAGTGCCCGGCGGGCGTGGCGGACCTGCCGGTGCGCACGATCGGCCGGGAGGGGCTGGTCGCGTACGTGAGCACGGTGCCGCTGGAGCAGTTCGGCGAGCAGGCGCTGCGCCGGTCGCTGGAGGACATGGACTGGCTGGCCGAGACGGCCCGCGCCCACCACCGGGTCGTGGACGCCGTGGCCGCCGCCACCCCGACGGCCCCCGTCCGGCTCGTCACCGTGTACGACGACGACGGGCACGTGCGCGACCTGCTGGACCGGCGGGGGGACGACTTCCTGCGGGTCCTCGCGCGCGTGAGCGGCCGCCGCGAGTGGGGCGTCAAGGCGTACGCCGACCCGGCCGCCGGCGTCGGCCCCGGACCGGGAGCCTCCGGCGACGGGAACGGCGAGTCGTGCCCGGGACCGAGCGCGAGCGGCGGCGGGGGTGCCGGGCGACCCGGGACCGCGTACCTGCAGCGGCGCCGCGCGAGCCTGCGCGGGCGCGAGCAGGTGCGCAGGCAGGTGCTCCAGCGCGCCGACCACATCCACCGGGCGCTGTCGGAGCTGGCCGCCGCGAGCTACCGGCACCGCGCCCAGGACCCGCGCCTGTCCGGCCGGCACGACTGGATGTTGTTGAACGGCGCCTACCTCGTGGACGAGGGCCGCGACGCCGAGTTCGCCGAGCAGGCGGCGGCCCTGGGGGGCGACGGGGTGGAGATCCGGGTGACCGGGCCGTGGGCGCCGTACTCGTTCACGGTGATGGAGATGGGCTGATGCGTGATGTGGTGGCCGAGGAACGGCTGCCTCCCGAGCGCGTCGCGCTCGTGGACCTACTGGACCGGCTCCTGGCGGGAGGCGTGGTGATCACCGGTGACCTGGTGCTGTCCATCGCCGACATCGACCTCGTCCGCATCTCGCTGCGAGCCCTGATCGCGTCGATCGACGAAGACCTCGAGGGGAGTGCCGGCTGGTGAGCCAGACGGAGAGGCCGGCCTGGCGGGTCGCCGCCGACCCGGACACGGTGGAGCGCGACCTGACCCGTCTCGTGCTGACGCTCGTCGAGCTGGTCCGCCAGCTCGTCGAGCGCCAGTCCGTACGGCGGATGGAGCAGGGCGACCTGACGGACGAGCAGATCGAGGCGCTCGGCGTCGCGCTGATGCGGCTGGAGGAGGGAATGGACGACCTCTGCGACCACTTCGGCCTGCGCCCGCAGGACCTCAACCTCGACCTCGGCCCCCTGGGCACCCTCCTGCCGTCGAACGACTGACTCCGCGCGGATCGGCCGGGGACGGCCTACCTGGGGACCACGCCGTCCTTCGTTGACGGAGCCCTAGCATCGACGCGTGGAGTCCGGTGGCGTGGAGGTGTTCGAGGGGCAGCGGCCGCGGCTGCTGGGGCTGGCGTACCGGATGCTCGGCTCCGCCGCCGAGGCCGAGGACGTCGTCCAGGAGGCGTATCTGCGATGGAGCCGGGCCCGACCGGTCGGGGATCCGGCGGCGTGGCTGACCCGGGTGGTCACGAACCTCTGCCTCAACCAGCTCACCTCCGCCCGCGCACGGCGTGAGCGTTACGTGGGGCCGTGGCTGCCGGAGCCGGTCCTCACGGGCGGCGGCGCGCTCGGCCCGCTGGAGACCGTCGAACAGCGCGAGAGCGTCTCCATCGGTGTGCTCGTGCTGCTGGAGCGGCTGACCCCGGTGGAACGGGCGGTGTTCGTGCTGCGGGAGGCGTTCGGGCACCCGCACGCGGAGATCGCCGCGATCCTCGGCATCGAAGAGACCCACTCGCGCCAGCTGCACCACCGGGCCAGGACGCACGTCGGCGAGCCGCGCAAACGGTTCGACGGCGACCGGGAGCACCACCGGCGGATCGTGCGCGGCTTCCTCGCCGCCGCCCGCACGGGTGACGTCGCGGCCCTCGAACGGCTGCTCGCCGACGACGTGGCCGCCTGGGCCGACGGCGGCGGCACCACGACCGCCGCCCGGCGTCCGGTACGCGGGCGTGCGGCCGTGCTGCGCTACCTGGGCGGGCTCAGCCGACGGCCGGAGGCTGCCGTGGCGACGGGCGAGGTCGTGGAGGCCAACGGTGAGCCCGCCGCACTCTTCCGCGACGCCACGGGCGGCATCCTGGCGGTCGTGGCCATGGAGGTCGCGGCCGGCCGGGTGGTGGCCGTGCGGACGATCGTCAACCCGGCCAAACTCGCCTACGCCGCCGCCCAGCTCATGTGACCGGCATCACGGGCCGGGGGTGTCACGGATGACCCGGCTGTCCGGTTCAGGTGGTGACTCGATGGGAGGAACCATGACGGACCACATCGTGGTGCTGGGAGCCGGATACGCGGGGCTGGCGGCGGCCAAGCGCGCCGCCGCGCGGCTGCGCCGCACCGCCGCACGGGTGACGCTGGTCAACGCGTCCAGCCGTTTCGTGGAGCGGGTACGGCTTCACCAGCTCGCGGCCGGCCGGCGGCTGGCCGAGCTGCCGCTGGCGGGCCTGCTCGGCGGCAGCTCGGTGGAGCTGGTGGTCGCGCGGGCCACCGGGATCGACTTGGCGGAGCGGACCGTACGGCTCGACGGGCCGCCGTACGAGCTGCGCTACGACGTCCTGGTCTACGCGCTCGGCAGCGGCTCCGGCGGCGAGGCGGTGCCGGGGGTGCGGGAGCACGCGTACCCGCTGGCCACGGCGGACGAGGCGCTGCGGCTGCGGGCGCGGCTGGCGGAGACCGGCTCGGTGACCGTGGTCGGCGGCGGGCTGACCGGCATCGAGGCGGCGGCCGAGCTGGCCCGCCCGGGGCTGCGCGTGGAGCTGCTGACGACCGGCGTCGCCGGGCCCGGCCTGTCGGCCCGCGCGCGCGGCCACATCCGCCGGTCGCTCGCGCTCATGGGCGTCGCCGTACGCGAGCACGCGCCCGTCGCCAAGCTCGGCCCCGGCACCCTGCTGCTGGACGACGGCACGGAACTGCCCGCGGAGACGGTGGTGTGGGCGGCCGGGTTCGCCGTGCCGGCGCTGGCCGCCGACGCGGGCCTGGCCGCCGACGGGCACGGACGCATGCTGGTCGACGCGTCGCTGCGGTCCCTGTCGCACCCCGACGTGTTCGGCGCGGGGGACGCGGCCGCCGCCGACCGGCGGGGCCGGACGGCCCGTATGTCCTGTCAGACGGGCCTGCCCATGGGCAGGTACGCCGGCGAGGCCGTCGCCGACCTGCTCACCGGCCGCGAACCGCGTACCGCGCGCTTCCGTTTCGTCTGGCAGAACGTCAGCCTGGGCCGCCGCGACGGCGTCACCCAGTTCACCCGCGCCGACGACACGCCCCTCGACGCCGTCATGACGGGGCGTGCCTCGGCCGCCTTCAAGGAGGCCGTCACCCGGAGCACGGTCTGGTTCCTCCGTCATCCGCGCTGAGGTGCCACGGCAGCACGACGGGCTCGTCCACCGCGCCGCGGAGCAGCCGTTCCATCAGCTTGCCGAGCTCTCTCGGCACGACGGGCTCGTCGGCGCGGTCGAGCTCGTGCCGCGACCACCACCTGAACCGGTCGGTCGTCGCCCGCTCCTCCTCGTCCATGCCGGACGTGTCCACCTCCAGCCCCGGCACGCGCAGGAGGAAGAAGGAGTCGCGGGAGTGGTACCGCCGCCCGCCCAGCCGCCAGCCGCCCTCGCTCGTCGCCACCACCGGCCCGAGCGCCTCGGGGGCGACGACGTGGCCGAGCTCCTCCCGCAGCTCACGGGCGGCGGCCTGCGGGGCGCTCTCGCCGGGGTCGACGCCGCCGCCTGGCGTGAACCACGCGTACGGCGTGTCCTCCCGCTGCAGCAGCAGGCCGCGGTAGAGCAGGATCCGGTCGGCGGCGTCGACCAGCAGGACGCGGGCCGTCTCGCGGACGATCACGGTGTGGCCATCTCGGCGGTGATGGCCCAGCGCTCGTGGTCGCGCCAGGCGCCGTCGATGAACTGGAAGTTCGGCGAGTAGCCCTCGCGCTGGAAGCCGGCCCGCCGGATGAGGCCGAGCGAGGGCGTGTTCGCCGGCTGGATGTTGGCCTCCAGCCGGTGCAGCTCCATCTCGCCGAACGCGTGCCGCACGAGCAGCCGCAGCCCCTCGGTCATGTAGCCGCGCCCGGTCGTGGAGGCGTACGCGCAGTAGCCGATGGTCGCGCTCTGGTGGGTGCCGCGGATGATGTTGTTGACGTTGACGCGGCCGACGATCGCGCCGGTGTCGTGCCGGCAGATGAGGAACCCCTCGTGCGACGGCCCGTCGAACCTGGCCACGTACCTCTCGAAGTCCTCGTAGGTGACGATGGGGGCGCCGGGCATCCACCGGGCGAGCATCTCGGCGCTCTCCTCGTGCAGGGCCGCGAGCTCCTCGAAGTCCCGCAGGGTGACGTACCGGATGGCCACCCGAGCCCCCTGAGCAAGATAGATCACATCCGACATTCTGCTGCAGGTGCTAGGGTGCGATTCGTCCGCGATGAAGGGGGAGATGAGTTGATGGCCGCGCCGAAGGCCGCTGCCGTGCGCAGCGCCGCGATCGTCCTCATGTTCCCGGTCCCGGCCTGACCCGGTTCCCCGCTTCGTCACGAGCCGCACGGCTCGTCAGGTGGGTGACGCCTGAATCGCGTCGGGGCCCTTCTCGCAAGGATCACCCATCACCATGCACGACGCTTTGACGTCCGCGTTCCTCACCCTGCACCACGGCCTGCCCCGCCAGGGGCCGGGCTCCGACTCCTCCACCCGCCGCATGATGGCGCTGGCCGGTCCGCTGCCGGACCGCCCGCGCGTCCTGGACATCGGCTGCGGGCCCGGCCGTGCCTCGCTGCTCCTGGCCGAGGAGGCCGGGGCCGAGGTCGTCGCGCTCGACCTGTACCAGCCGTTCCTGGACGAACTGGCGCAGGCCGCCGCCGATCGCGGCCTCGCCGTCCGCACCGTACGCGCCTCGATGGCGGACCTGCCCTTCCCGGACGCGAGCTTCGACGTGATCTGGGCGGAAGGGTCGGCCTATTTCGTCGGTTTCGACGCCGCCCTGCGCTCCTGGCGGCGGCTGCTCGCGCCCGGCGGAGTCCTGGTGCTCACCGAGTGCGAATGGAGCACCGACTCGCCCTCCGCCCAGGCACGGGCGTTCTGGGACCAGCGGTACCGGCTGCGGACCAGGGCGGAGAACCTCGCCACGGCCCGCGCGGCCGGGGACGAGGTGCCGGGGCTGCACGAGTTGCCGGAGAGCGACTGGTTCGACGAGTACTACTCGCCCCTGGCCGAACGCGTCCAGACCGCCGACCTGACGGTGCCGGGCATGCGCGAGGCCGTCGCCGCCACCCGGGAGGAGATCGCCCTGCGCCGGGAGCACGGCGCCGAGTACCGCTACACCGGCTACGTCCTGCGACCGCACCCCGGCCACGACGCCTGGACCACCCGGCCCGAGAGCGCCGCCGACCGTCTCGGGATCCGTGCGGTCAACCTGGCCGCCTTCCCGGGCCCGCACGAGGCCGACCTGGTCGAGGCCCTGCGTGCGGACCCGGAGGCGTGGTCGCCCGGTCTGTCGTGGGTGGCGGAGGACTCCGAGGGAGACGTCGCGGCCTTCGCGCTGCTCACCCGCTGCCACGTCGACGGCGCTCCGGCCCTCACGCTGGGGCCGTGCGCCGTACGGCCGGAGCTGCAACGCCGGGGTGCGGGGTCGGCGGTCATCCGCGCGGCGCTGCGGGCCGCCCGTGAGCAGGGTGAGAACCTCGTGCTGGTCCTCGGCCACGCGGAGTACTACCCCCGCTTCGGGTTCGTCCCCGCCTCCCGTTACGGCATCCGCCCGTCGTTCGAGGTCGCGGACGAGTACATGATGGCGCTCGTCCTCGACCCCGGACGCCCGGTCCCCTCGGGCACCATCCGGTACCCGGCGGCCTTCGGCGTCTGAGCCGGCCTCTGGCAGCATGAGGGCTGTGCTCGTTGTCATCGGGGGGTTGCCGGCCGCGGGGAAGACGACGCTCTCGCGGCTGGCGGCCGCCCGGCTGAACGGCGTTCACGTACGCGTGGACACCATCGAACAGGCCATCGTGCGGTCAGGGCTGGCCCGGCAGCCGCTCGGGCCCGTCGGTTACGTGGTCGCGTACGCGCTCGCCGGCGACCATCTGCGCCAGGGGCTCACCGTCGTCGCCGAGTCGGTGAACCCGATCGCGGTCACCCGGGACGCCTGGCGGCAGGTCGGGGCCGAGGCGGGCGTCCCGGTGGCCGAGGTCGAGGTGGTCTGCTCCGACCCGGCCGAGCACCGGCGCCGGGTGACCTCGCGCTCGCCCGACATCCCCGGCCACCTGCTGCCCACCTGGCGGGAGGTCGTCGAACGCGACTACGAGCCGTGGACCCGCGACCACATCACCGTCGACACGGCCGGGCAGACCGCCGAGCAGTCCCTCGCCACCCTCCTGCGCGCGCTCGGTGCCAGGTGAACCGGGGGAGCCCCGGCTCCTCGGCTCTCCGCTCGGTGACCGGAGACGGCAGAAGCGCCCCTCCGGGACCCGTGGGTCCGGAGGGGCGCTTCTGGTGTGCTCGTGCGGTTTACCAGTCGCCGCCGCCGAAGTCGCCTCCGCCGAAGTCTCCGCCGCCGCCGAAGTCGCCCCAGCCGCCGCCGGCGTCACCGCCGAAGTCGCCGCCGGCACCGGCGTCGGAGGCACCCTCCGCGTAGCCGGCGCCGTAGCCGCCCATGCCGAAGCCGCCGGTGAGCATGCTGCCCATCATGGTGCCGATGAACATGCCGGTCATGATGTCGCCGAAGCCGCCGTAGTAGCCGTAGGCGTACGGCTGGTAGGCGGGGCCGGCGTCGTAGTAGGGCCTGCGCTGGCCGTCGACCATGACCTCGCGCATCTGCGGGTCGAAGCCGCGCTCCACGGCCTCGGCGTCCATCTTGCAGGCCGGCACGTCACGTGCGGCGCCGCCGGGCGGGGCCCAGCGCACGTCACGGAGGGACGGGCCGTGCTGCGGGTTGAAGAAGCAGGGCGCGCGCCGCTCGGGCACGGGCTCGTCGTTGACCTTGGCCTTCACCACGGCCAGCGCGTAACGGCCGTCCTCGAGGGTCTGCGTGACCTCGCGCACCTGGTCGGGCCGCTGGACGGCGGCCAGCTGCGTCTTGGCCTTCTCGTAGGAGTCGAGAGCGGTCTGCCACTCGTCGATGTGCTTGCCGCCGGCGCCGGACAGGGTGACGTCGGCGTCGACCGCGGTGATCTCCTCGCCCAGCTTGGTGACGTCCTCGTCGACGGTCTGCTTGACCGCGGCGAGGTCCTTCGCCTCCTGGATGGCCCGCTTCTTCTTCCTGTTGCTGGAGTAGAGGAAGTAGCCGCCGCCGCCGACCAGGACGAGCGCGCCCAGGGCGATCAGCGCCGCGGTGCCGCCGGCGCCGGGGTTGGCCTGGCTGTCGGGGTCGAGCGCGGAGTTGCGCCCGCGGACGGCGTCGTCGACGCGGTTGGTGAAGTCCTTCATCCCGGCGACGACGTCACCGGGGTTGGCGGTCACCGCGAGGTCGGACAGCCGGCCCGCGAGACCGTCCGCGCGCAGGGCGCTGGAGGCGGCGTACAGCTTCGTGCCGTCGAGCACCGCGTAGGTGGCCCGGGGCGCCCGCGCGGCCTCCATCGCGGAGTTGAGCTGGGTCATGTACGACGCGATGGTGGAGTCGGTCACCGTGTTGGGAGGAAGCGCGACAGCGTAGATCTTGCTGCTGGCTCCTTCGAGGGCGTCACGGATCTCACTCTGTTGGTCCGACGTCAGCGGCGAGCCGGACTGGACCAGAAGCGGATCTTTGTCCTTCCAGTGGGACACCACCGACTGTGCGTCGGGGGGAGCCGCCGCGTTGGCGGCAGGGGACAGCGCGAAAACGACGAGTAGACCGGCGATCAGAGCCGCGATCGCGGCCCCTGCGCGGCGCAGCGAATGGATCATTGGCAGCAAGCCTCCTTCGCCCATGAGGACGAACGGGCGGTCGGCAAAGTTCCTCAATGCGCACGCTACCCGTCCGGACCCTCATAGGCGTACATCGCGGTGGAACAGACAGGCACCGGTCCGGTCGATCGCCGGTCAACGGGCGGTGTGGCGCCTTGTGCTCCGGTCAAACCGCCCACCGCCGGCGATCAGGTGTCCTTGATCTCACAGATCGCCGCGCCCGCGGTGACCGTCTGGCCGACGGCCGCGGTCAGGCCGGTGATCGTGCCGGCCTTGTGGGCGGTGAGCGGCTGCTCCATCTTCATGGCCTCCAGCACCACGACCGTGTCGCCCTCGTTCACCGTGTCGCCGTCGGCGGCGACGACCTTGACGATGGTGCCCTGCATCGGGCTGACCAGCGAGTCTCCGCCCGCGGCCGATGCCTTCTTCGCCCCGCCGCCCGCGCGCCGCGGCGCCCTGGCCGGGGCCGGCGCGGACGAGGACGAGGACGAGGACGTGCCCAGCCCCGCGGGCAGGACGACCTCGATGCGCTTGCCGCCCACCTCGACCGTCACCGTCTCCCGTGCGGGCGTCTCGGCCGTGGCCACGTCGCCCGCGTACGGCTCGACGGGGTTGTCCCACTCCGTCTCGATCCACCGCGTGTGGACGGAGAACGGCGAGGACGTGTACGCCGGGTCGGACACGATGGCCCGGTGGAACGGCAGCACGGTCGGCATGCCGGCGATGTCGAACTCGGCCAGCGCCCGCCGCGACCGCTCCAGCGCCTCCTGACGGGTGCGGCCGGTCACGATCAGCTTGGCGACCAGGGAGTCGAACGTGCCCGGCACGGTCATCCCGGCCTCGTACCCGGCGTCGAGCCGCACGCCCGGCCCGGACGGCGGGCGCATGACGGTCAGCGTGCCGGGCGCGGGCAGGAAGTTGCGCCCGGCGTCCTCGGCGTTGATCCGGAACTCGATCGAGTGGCCGCGCAGCACCGGGTCGTCGTAACCGAGCGGCTCGCCGTCGGCGACCCTGAACATCTCGCGCACCAGGTCGATGCCGGAGACCTCCTCGGTGACGGGATGCTCGACCTGCAGCCGGGTGTTGACCTCCAGGAACGAGATCGTGCCGTCCTGGCCGACGAGGAACTCGCAGGTGCCGGCACCGACGTAGCCGGCCTCCTTGAGGATGGCCTTGGAGCTCGTGTAGAGGATCTCGACCTGCTCGTCGGTCAGGAACGGCGCGGGCGCCTCCTCGACCAGCTTCTGGTGGCGGCGCTGGAGCGAGCAGTCGCGTGTGCTGACGACCACCACGTTGCCCTCGCGGTCGGCCAGGCACTGCGTCTCGACGTGGCGCGGCCGGTCGAGGTAGCGCTCGACGAAGCACTCGCCGCGCCCGAACGAGGCGACCGCCTCGCGCACCGCCGACTCGTACAGCTCGGCGACCTCCTCAAGGCGGCGGGCCACCTTGATGCCGCGCCCGCCGCCGCCGTACGCGGCCTTGATCGCGATGGGCAGGCCGTGCTCCTCGGCGAACGCCACCACCTCGTCCGCCCCGGAGACCGGGTCCTTCGTGCCGGCGACCAGCGGCGCGCCGACCTTCTGGGCGATGTGGCGGGCCTGCACCTTGTCGCCGAGGGCGGCGATGGCGGCGGGCGGCGGCCCGATCCAGATGAGACCCGCGTCGATGACGGCCTGGGCGAAGTCGGCGTTCTCGGCCAGGAACCCGTAGCCGGGGTGCACGGCGTCGGCCCCGGAGCGCCGGGCGACGTCGAGGAGCTTGGCGATGTCGAGGTAGGTCTCGGCCGGGCTCTGCCCGCCCAGCGCGTACGCCTCGTCGGCGACCTTGACGTGCAGGGCGTCGAGGTCCTGGTCGGCGTAGACCGCCACGCTGCCGATCCCGGCGTCCTTGCACGCCCGGGCCACACGTACGGCGATCTCGCCGCGATTGGCGATCAGAACCTTCCGCACCGGACCACGTCCTTCCTCGTGTCTCTCATCTCGATTCAGCGGCTGAGGTACGCGCCGCCGTTCACGTGGAGCACCTGCCCCGTGATGTGCCCGGCTCCCGCCGAGGCCAGGAACAGAACGGTATCGGCCACGTCGGAGGGGTGCCGGGCCGGCCGTTACGGGTGTCGGCCACGCGCCGCCGGACGCCCTCGCCGGTCATCCGGCCGCGGAAGAAGTCGGTGTCCAGCACGAGGCCGGGGGAGACGACGTTCGCGGTGACGCCCCGGGGGCCGAGAACGGCGGCCAGGTCGGCGGCCAGGTCGGCGGTCCATGACTCCAGGGCGGCCTTGACGGCGCCGTACGAGCCGGATCCGGTGCTCCTGGCCGCGATCGCGTAGCCGATGCCGCCGCCGGTCACCACGACTTCCCGCATGTGCGGACTGCTCCCTGAACGCATCCGAACGATCCTCTGGTAGACCATAGCCGCTTGGCATAACCCGGGCGACGGCCGGTGGGCCGCTCTTAGGGTGAGGGCGCTTTCACCCCTTCCAGGAGGTATGCATGAGCCAGAGCATGCTAGGCGGCGACCCGACCGAGATGGCGGCGATGGCCAGCCAGTTCGACCGGCAGGCGGAGGCGGTCCAGGCCGTCATCGGCGCCCTCAGCAAGGAGGCCGCCAAGGTCGGCACGGTGTGGACCGGTCAGGGCGCCGTGCGTTTCAAGCAGGCGTGGGACAACTACCAGGTCTCGTTCCAGCGCATGTCGGACGAGCTCAGGGAGGCGTCACGCGTCATCGGCACGTACCGCCAGAACATCGAGTCCGCGACGCAGTGACCGACGGTCTGAGGCCCTGGCGACGGCGCCGGGGCTTCTTCCGTTGATTACCGGATGAATCGGGCGGGCTACCCTCTTTCCTCATGATTGGTCGCGCCCTCATGGCGAGCGCGCTCGCCCTGCACGTCCCGCTGGCGCCCGCCGTCGCCCCCGACAACTGCCGGCCGCCCCGGGGCACGATGCAGGTCGGCGAGTCGTGGGCGCAGAAACGGCTCGACCCCAAGCGCGTCTGGCCGCTGTCCACCGGCGCGGGCGTCACCGTCGCGGTCATCGACAGCGGCGTCGACCTGGAGCATCCCCAGATCCGCCTGGCCGGCCGGGCCGATCTCACCGGCACGGGCTATGTCAGCGCATGACCGAAACTCCTGATGCTTATGTGACATATCTGGTTGAATGTGCCCGATCATGCTTTGCTGGTGGAAGGTTTGGGCATGCACCCGTTGCGACCTGAGGATCCAGAGCGGATCGGTGCTTTCGAGATTGTCGGGCTGCTGGGAGAGGGGCCGAGGGGCGAGGTCTTCCTCGGACGCGAGTCGGCCGAGGCGCCCACCGTCGCCGTCAAGGTGCTCCCCGCCGAACCGGATCCCGGCCCTGACGCGCCCGCCCGGCTCCTCGGCGCGAAGCGGGTCTCCAGCTCGTACGTCGCCAGGGTCCTGGACGCGGGACTCCTGGAGGGCCGGCCGTACGTCGTCCGCGAGCACGTCGAGGGCAAGAGCCTGGCGCAGACGGTCGCCGACGACGGGCCGCTGAGCGGGGACGCGCTGGAACGGGTCGCGGTCGGCGTGCTGACCGCTCTGTCGGCCGTCCACCTCGCGGGCCTCACGCACGGCTCGCTCACCCCGCACAACGTGATCCTCGGGCCCGACGGCCCCCGGGTGACCGACGCCGCCCTCGGCGAGCCCGCGGGAGAGGCCGCCTACCAGGCGCCCGAGCAGATGAAGGGCCTCCAGTACGGGCCGTACGCGGACGTGTTCGCCTGGGCGGCGACCGTCGTGTTCGCCGGGACGGGGAAGCCGCCGTTCGCCGGGCGGGACGGTGTGCTCGACGCCGAGCCCGAGGTCGGCATGGAGCCCGAGCCGATGCGCAAGGTGCTGCTCGCGGCCCTGGCAAAGGAGGCGAGGGCGCGGCCGACCGCTTACAACGCGCTCATGCGGATGCTCGGGGACCACCGCGGGGATACTCCTTCGCCCGCCGCCGCCCAGGAGCCCGTCGAGGGCGTCCCCCTCCCGAGATCATCCCCCGATGCCCCGGCGCCGGGGCCGCTCCAGGGCCCGGTTCCCGGCGGTCCGGTCCTGGGCGGTCCCGTTCCGGGGCCGGTGGCGGGGGATCCCGGTGCGCGTCCGGTGCCGGGGGGTCCGGTTTCCGGTGTGCCGGCCCAAGGGCCGATGTGGCGTCCGGCCCAGGGCCCGAACGGTGGCGTGCCGGGTCAGGGGCCGACGGCTCCTGCGCAGAGGCCGTTCACGCAGGGACCGCCGCCGCACGTGCCGCCCCACGGGGCGCCGCCGCAGGGGCCGGTGAACGACGTCCCCCTCGCAGGGCCGCCGCAGCGGCCAGAGAGGCCGATGTGGGGGCCGCCGGAGGGCGCTCCGCAGCCGCCGAACGCCGTCAGGGACGAGCGTAGGCCGCCCGGTCACCCTGCCCAGCCCCCGCGTCGGGGTTTCCCCGTGATGGTGGTCGCCGGAGTCGGCGTGGTCGCGCTCGTCTCGGCCGTCGGCCTGTGGGGCGCCACCAGATACGTCGAGCTCCAGCAGGTCGACTCCGCCGCGGCGCAGGCCGACCGGGGCGGGATCCCGGCGCCGGTGGGCACCGCGCCGGCCCAGGGACCGCAGGGCTCCGATCAGGCCGGCGACGCGCAGCCCGAGGCCGTCGTGCCCTGGGGCACCATCAGCCCTGACCAGGACGTCGGCCCGATGGAGCTGCCGTCGGAATGGACGCCGGCCTCTCCGGTGGTGCCCGAGCTGACCTCCGTGCCGAGCGTGCCCGCGACCCCGGCGCCGCTGCCGAAGCAGCCGGTCGCGGTGCCCACGCCGTCGGTGAGCACCGCGCGGCCGACCGCGAAGGCCAAGAAGCAGAGCTCGCCCCAGGCGACGGTGACCAAGACCGTGCCTGCGAGCCGGACGCCCACGCGGCGGACGACCCCGACGCGGGAGCCGCAGCCCACCAGGACCAGCGCACGCCCGACCCCGACGACCGCCAAACCCACGCCCACGAGGACGACCGCCAAGCCGGCCCCGACGCCGACGAAGACCACCGCCAAGCCGACGGCGGCCGCCGCGCCGGTCAAGAACCCGCACACGCCCACCCAGGTGTGTGGGTCGGGCTTCGTGGTCCAGCGTTCCAGCTCCTTCTCCGGCGGTGTGACGTACCAGCTGTGGAACAACGGCACCGGACAGAACTGCGCGGTCACCATGAAGACCGCGAACGTCGGCAAGAGCACCTCCGTCAGCGTCACGCTGGAGGTGCAGGGCGGCGGGAGCCAGTCGGACAGCGGCAGCTTCCAGTACTACGCCGGCCCGGTCAAGCTGCCCGCCAAGGGCCAGTGCGTGCGCGTGTCCGGCAGCGCCGGCTCGGGCAGCACGAGCACCGGCTGGGCCAACTGCGGCTGAACCCCGCCGGAGAAGGCCCCTCGGATCCGTGGCCGGCGTGGCCCAGGCTCTGCCTGGGCCACGCCGACCCCGCCAGAGGCCGTGACACGACGAGTCGGCGAAGGCGCCAGGGCTTCTTCCGCTGATCACCGGACTGCCCGTGCCGGTTCTTTCCGGCAAGCTACGCTTTTCGGCCATGATTGGTCGCGCCCTCGTGGCGAGCGCGCTCGCCCTGCAACTCGTCGCCGCACCCGCCATGGCCGCGGACGAGGACTGCAATCCGAAGAAGGGCCTGCTGAAGCTGCCCGCCAGTGAGCCGTGGGCGCAGAAACGGCTCGACATCAAGAACGCCTGGCGCCTCACCCAGGGTGCGGGGGTCACCGTCGCCATCGTGGACAGCGGTGTGGACTACCACCCACAGATGCAGATCTCCAAAATCATCGACGAGACGCACACCAACTACCGCGACTGCGTGGGTCACGGCACCGCCGTGGCGGGCATCGTCAGCGCCCGCTACTACGCCGGAGTCCCCTTCCACGGAGTCGCGCCGCAGGCCGAGATCGTGGTGATCAAGCAGAGCAACAAGACCGAGGGTGACGTCGCCAAACTGGTCAACGGGATCGACGACGCCGTCGCGGCGGGCGCCGAGGTGATCAACATCTCCGTACGCGCCTCCGACCAGCCGGCGCTGAGGGCGGCCGTTCAGCGCGCGCTCGACCGGGACGTCGTCGTGGTCGCCGCGGCGGGCAACGTCACGGGCCCCGACGACGAGGACGTGCCCGCCTATCCCGCCGCCTACGAGGGCGTGCTGGCCGTTGGCGCGGCCGGTCCGGACGGCCGCCGCGCCGACTCCTCCAACGCCGCCACCCCCGTGGGCGTGCTGGGGCCCGGCGTGGACATCACCGCGCCGTGGCCCGGCCGCGGGTACATGCGCGGGCTGGAGGGCACGAGCTTCGCCACGCCGTACGTGGCCGGCACGGCAGCGCTGGTACGGGCCCGCTTTCCCAAGCTCACGCAGGACCAGGTGCGCCGTCGCATCATCGCCACCGCGGACGGCGGCACCGGCGCGGGCGCCGGCGCCGGGATGGTGAACCCGTTGCTCGCGCTCACGGCGGTGCTGCCCTACGAGGAGGCCAGCGCGCCGGTCGTCGCCGAGCCGCCGCAACCCGCGCTCCCTCCGGGCGCGATCGCCAAGGCGCCGCCGCGCGACCAGCGTGCCGTCGACGTCTCCATGGCCGTGGGCGTCGGCGTGCTGATCACGGTCATGGTGGTCGGCGCGCTCGCGCTCCTCGTCCCCCTCGGGCGGCGGCGGGGATGGCGCGCCGGCCGCGTGTCCGGAACGTGACGTGGTAGTGAAATATCAACCCGTGTCCGAAACCACTGATGCAGATGTGACTGATTTGGTTGAATGTCCCTTCAAGATCGTGCAAAAGCGAAGGGAATGCAGATGCACCCCCAGCGGCCGGGTGATCCAGAAAACCTGGGCGCGTATGTCATCTGCGGGCGACTGGCCGAAGGTCCGCGTGGACCGGCCTTGCTCGGCAGGGAGTCCGACGACGCGCCGTTACGTGTGATCAAATTATTGCCCGCTCCGGAATCGGACGATGACGATGTCGCTCGTCTCGCCGGAGTGCAACGCGTGTCCAGCTCTTACGTCGCCAGGACGCTGGAGGCGGGCAAGCACGGCGACCAGTCGTACGTGGTGCGCGAGCACGTCGAGGGACGCACTCTCGCCGAGGTCGTGGCTCAGGACGGCCCGCTCCGGGGCGACGCGCTGGAGCGGATGGCCGCCGGCGTGCTCACCGCGCTGACCGCGGTTCATCTGGCGGGCATCACGCACCGGGGGCTCACCCCCCACAACATCATCATGGGCTCGGACGGCCCTCGCGTGACGGACGCCGATCTCGGCGAGCCCGTCGGCGAGATCGGCTACCGGGCGCCGGAGCAGATCAACGGGCTGGGCTACGGTCCGTCCGCCGACGTGTTCTCCTGGGCAGCGCTGGTCGTCTTCGCCGCGACCGGCAAGCCGCCGTTCGGCCACGAGGCCGGCGCGGTGCTGGAGCGGGAGCCCGAGGTCGGCGACCTGGCTGACCCGCTGCGGCGGGTGGTGCTGCTGGCTCTGGACAAGGACGTCAGGCGGCGTCCGACTACGTACATGGCTCTGCTGCAGCTCCTCGGCAACAAGCGCGGGGACGCCGCGGTCATGGCGCAAAAGCCGCCGGTCCCGCCGATCGAGGGCGTACCGGTCACCGGCGTGCCGCCGATGCCGCCGATGCCGCCGATAGTCCCGACCCAGCAGTGGGGGCCGCTGCCGCAGGAACCCGTTCCTGGCGGCCCTCCGCACAACGCTCCCATGCAGGCCGGCCCGGGGCCGGTGCAGGGCGTGGCGCCACCGCCTGTGGGACCCACATGGGGTCCGTCGCAGGACGCGCCGCAGCAGCCGCTCCAGGGGCAGACGGTGTCCTCACGTGGGCCGCGCAGGCCGTTCCCGATCGGACTGGCCGCCGCGGTCGGCGCGCTGGCGCTGCTGTCCGGCGTCGGCCTGTGGGGCGCCAACGAGTACGCCTCCACGCAGCGTTTCGAGCCCGTCGCCCTGCAGGTGGGGGCGAGCCCGTCCGATGGTGGCGCGGGCATGGCCGGGACGGGCAACGGCGTCGGCCAGCCCGATCGGCCGGGTCAGCCCGCGGAACCGGGGCGGCCCGATCAGCCCGGGCAGCCTGCCACGGGCCAGTCGCAGCAGACCCAGCCCGACGTCACCGTGCCGTGGGCCTCGACCGCGGACCCGGACGACGTGGGCCCGATGGTGCTGCCGTCGGACTGGACGACGCCGACTCCGCCCGAGCTCAGCACCGTGCCGAACCCGCCGCAGGTCACCCAGTACGTGCTGCCGAGCACGCAGCCCACGCTCGTGCAGACGGAGACGGGCAAGCCCACGGTGACGGTGACCGCCACAGGCTCGGCGACGCCTACGCCGTCGGCCAGTGAGGAACCCGTCGTCCATCCGTCGGGCACCTCCGAGCCGACCCCCACGCCTACGGCTACCCCCGCGCCCACGGTGACCGTGACGGTGACACCGACCCCGACGGTGACGGTGACACCGTCCCCGACGGCGACGGTGACGGCGATGCCGCCGCAGACGCAGACCCCGGCCAAGCCGGCGCCCACCGCTACCGCGAAGCCGACCGTGACCGCGAAGCCGACCGTGACCGCGAAGCCGACCGTGACCGCGAAGCCGACCGTGACCGCGAAGCCGACCGCGAGGCCCACCACGACCGTGGTGAAGCCCGCGCCCACGAAGCCGGCGCCCACGAAGCCGGCGCCCACGAAGCCGGCGCCCACGAAGCCGGCGACGACCGCGCCGATGCGCAACCCGCACTCGCCGGTCCAGGTCTGCGGCAACGGCTTCCAGGTCCAGCGGTCGATGCCGTTCGCCGGTGGCGAGACCGTCCAGCTCTACAACGCCTCCACAGGCGAGAACTGCGTGGTCACCATGAAGACGGCGGACGTGGGCAAGCCGACCAAGGTGACCGCCACGATCGAGGTGCAGGGCCTGCCCCGCAAGACCGACATCGGCATGTACGAGTTCTACGCGGGCCCCGTGAAGCTGCCCGGCAAGGGCAAGTGCGTCCGCTTCGAGGGCAGTACGAGCACCGGTGGTACCGGCATGGTGAGCTGGGCCAACTGCGGTTGAGCCGGCACTGCGAATGTCACAGGGCCCCCTTCGGAGCGTGCATCCGAAGGGGGCTCTTCGTTGCGTGGGTCAGGAGTGGAGGCCGCGCAGGAGCTCGTCCTGGGATGCCGCTGCGGCCTGCTCGGCCTTCGTGACGGCGGCCAGGATCTCGTCGGCCAACCGTCTGGCATCCAGTCGTTTCCTGCTCAGCGGGCTGATCTCCAGCGTGACCAGGGCGCCGACGGCATCGGTCGTGGCCACGATCCTGCCCTCGTCGGCGCGGCCGACGTGCCGGCGGGTGCTCCACTCGGCCGCCATCTCCTCGGCCCGCCTGGCTGTGGAGACGAGGTGTTCCAGGCGCGCCGTGGCCTCGTCCATCTCATGCAAGGTCAGCCCTCCCTCAGCAGGCGCTCGACGTGGGGGGCCAACGGGTCGCCATCGGGCAGGTCCGGTCCGGCCGGATCAGCGGTCAGCTCCGTCAGCCGGTCGCCCATGGCGGAGCGCGCGGCGGCGATCGCTTCCATGACGGCCTGCGCGAGCTGGACGTTGTCGAGGTCGCGCAGGCCGCGCGGGTCGATGGTCAGCCCGACCAGCCGGCCGGCGCCGGAGACCCGGGCACGTACGGCGCCTGTGCGGTCCGTCCCGTCCAGGTGCTCGCGGGCCAGCGTCGTCAGCCTCTCGTTCAGCACGCCCGCCCAGTCATTCACGTGGCGCAGCAGGCCGGCGACATCGCTCTCCCTGCCTTCGGCGAAGGCGCTGACCTCGCTCATTCCGCCGCCCCCGCGGGAATCCACATGTTCTTCACGCTCTTCGGGTCGGCGATGGTGGGAGAGAGGTTGAGCCGGCGTGCTCCTTGGGCGGGGTCGCCGGACTGGTAGAAGGCGCCCCTCAGGTCGTTCAGCTTCAGCTCCAGCTTGTTGAGGTCGCCCTCGTAGGAGTTGTAGATGTCGGTGAATTGCTTGACCAGGTTGCCGAGCGCGGTCGTGAAGACGCCGACCTGGGTCATCAGGGCGGCGCGCGCGACCGGATTCGCGCTCATGCTCGCCAGCGTGCGCAGGATCGGTGCCGAGCCGGCGTAGAGGCCGAACACCGACAAGTCGTACTCCAGCACCTCTTTGTACTGGTTGTGCATCGCGCCGCTCATCTCGTCGCTGACCTTACCGAGCTGGCTGAACAGGCCGTTGACGTTGAATCGCACGTACTGCTGGAGCATTTCGGCTGCGTGGCCCTTCCAGTTCGGTGCGATGTCGTCGAAGTAGCCACGCCACAGATTGGAGCGGTTGCCCTCCAGCGAGCCCGACATCTCCTTCCAGGTCTCGCGGCGGTCGTAGAACAGGAACGGATTGCCGAGGTTGACCGTGGCCGCCACGTCGAGGGCCAGCGCGGCCACACCGAGCCCGGACATCACGGTCGCCGTCCTGGTGGTCTGCCGCAGCGGGTTGAGCTGGCCGACGAGGCGCTTGAAGAAGCCGGGATCGGTACGGGTCGCGGCGGCCGGAGGCACGGGCACGGTCTTCGTCACCGTCCCGCTGGCGTTGGTGAGGTAGAACTGCTGGGTGCTCTGGGGAACGGTGGGCCGGCCGGGCACGAGCAGCTTCGGCGGCTGGTTCGGAGGGGTCGACATCCTCTAAGGCTTTCCGCTGTCCAAGTTGGCGGCCCGGTAGTTGGCCGCCGATTTGATGATCTTGTCGCTGTCGTCCCTGAGGACGTTGCCCAGGATGCCGGTGCTGTCGCGCCAGGTGTCGGCGATGGCGTTGAGGCGGCCGACGAACCTCAGGCCGATCTGCGGCATGCCGGCGAGCGGCGCCAGGTTCCAGCCCTCGAAGCGCGGGGTCCGGTTCCCGGCCAGGTTCACCCCCGTCGCCGTGCTCTGCATGGTCCCGGAGAACGTGGCGAGGTGACCCGCCTCGACCTCGTAACCGGGCAGCTGCGAGCGGTCGCCCGAACTGCTGCCCGCTCTGGACGGTTGGGCTGGCGAGTTCGAGGTGGTGGGCGCAGACGAGGGCCGCAGCGACGGCGGCAGGCACGTCGGCGGCGGGCACGGCGGGACGTGTGGGCACGGGCTCACCATGCTGGGCAGCGGCGTGGGAGTCGTCGACGGCTCCGGCGCGCCCGATGTGGGCGCGGGGTTAGGTGTCGGGGACGTGCTCGGCGCCGGGCTGGACGACGGCGTCGGAGCGGGTGACTGCGTCCCACCGGTGGGGGACGGGCTCGCGGTGGGCGTGTAGGCCGACGAGGGGCCGCCCGAGGGGGATGGCGTGGCGGATGGAGGATCAGTCGACACCCGATCTTTTTACCATCGCGATATGTAGCACAAATTGCTGTTTTCGGGGGTTAAGGGAATGGGAGTCCACATTTAATGTCGTCGTAACCTGGCGTTCCTTGCGCTTTTCTTGCGCTTTCGCGGTTAGTAGGGCCGGTAGGGGCCGCCTCTCTCCAGCGATTGGATGCCGGGGTGGTGCGCGAGATCGCCGTAGCGGCTGTAGGTGTACAGGACTCCGGCGATGATGTTGTCCACCGGCTCCCGGATCCCGCCGTAGCCGGGCAGGGCATGCGCGTTGAACGTCGGAGGGATGGTCTGCATGAGGCCCTGGGACGGCACACCGTTCCTGGCGTTGACGTCCCAGTTGTTGACGGCGTTGGGATTGCCGCCCGACTCGTGGTAGATGACCGTCCAGATGCGCTGGATGTCGACGGGATCGTTCGGGTCCAGATCGCTCACGTCCAGACCGCGCCGGCGCATGATCGCGGCCATCCCGGGCGACGTGATGACGGTGAGCGCCTGTTTGATCCACTCGACGACCTGCGCCTTGGGCGCCGGGGCGTTCCCGTACGACGAGGCCGGCCCGACACCGCCGCCACCGCCCGCGCCGCCACCGCCAGCGCCGCCGCCGGGCGCGCCCGTCGAGGCGAGCGTCGTGGTGGGCCGGTAACCGGCCGCCTTCTTCCAGTCGACCGCGTGCTCACCGGACTGGAAGTCGGCGCCGCCGGGCTGGCGGATGCCGTGGAAGAAGCGGAAGCCGTCCTCCCCGAGCTGGCGGTCGAGGGCTCGGACGGCCGTGCTCAGGGCGGTCTCCGCGTCGGTCACTGCCTGGCGGGCCTTGCCGGCGGCTCCGCTGAGCGACGCCACGCCGCCGAGGTGGCCGTCGATGTCGGCCTGCGAGGCGTCGGGATGGTTCCGCTTGTACGCGTTCTCCTCCGCCATCGCGTCCCGGTGGAGACCGTCGACCGTGTTGTAGGCGGTCTCCAGCGCCCCCGCCGCGGTGTCGAGAGCCGAGGCGCAGGCGGTGATCGCCCCCTTCAGGCTCTGCCCGGCGCGGGGGTAGGCGGTCATGTACGTGGCGAAGGCCTCCGACGAGCGGCCCTGCCAGGCGTTGTCCACCTCGTCGACATACGCGGTGAGCCTGCCGGCGGACGTGGCGACGTGCTCGGCGACCGTGCGCAGGGCGGCGGCGATGTTCCTGATCTCCTGTGGGTCGCCGTCGAGCTTCCGCTTCAGCGAGGCCAGCGTCGATACGAGGCTCATCCGCCGTTGGCTCCTTCCGCTGACCTGAAGTTGCCGGCGACCTCGCCGAGTGCGTCGTGGACGTTCTTCAGGCGGTTGCGTCCTGCGCCGAGATCCTCCTCGATCGACCTCCAGACGGCGTTCACCTTGGCGGCCAGGGAGCCGGCGCCCTCGATGTCGCCGAAGACGGCGGCTCTGGCCTCGCCCGGCCGAGGGCCGTCTCCGCCGACGAACGCGTCGTCGACGTCGAGCATGTTGCGCACCCTGAGACTCTGCCGTCCGCACTCCTCCAGCGCCTGGACGTGCACGTCCACGAAACTCACGAGACTCCCTGACTGTTGTGCGCCGCCCGTGGCGACGGGCGCCTCTGTGTCACGACGGCTCCAGGAACGCCGTCTGGACCAGACGCGAGCCGGATCTCCGGTCGACGTAGAAACCACGGCCCACCGGCAGTGCCTGCGGCCGGATGTTGCCGAAGAGCGGCCCCTCCTCGCGGTTGCCCGACATGATCAGGGCCGGGCTGGCCATCTCCTTCATGCGCTGGACGGCCTGATCGTACATGGCCCGGCTGGCGCCTCCGCTCTGTCGGGCCAGCACCAGGTGCAGGCCGATGTCGCGGGCTTGGGGCAGCAGGTCGGCCAGGGGCGCCAGCGGATTGCTGGAGGTCGCCACGAGGTCGTAATCGTCGACCACGATGTAGAGGTCGGAGCCCTGCCACCAGCTGCGCGCGCGCAGCTGCTCCGGCGTGAGGTCGGCCGGTGGCAGCCGCTTGAGCAGCGCGGAGCGGGCCTCCTGGATCAGCTCGACGGCGGCGGTGCTGGAGGCGGCGTAGCCGATGCGGTGGTCGGTCACGGCGGTGTCCAGCAGCGAGCGCCGGTAGTCGATCACGATCATCATGGCCTCGCGCGGCGTTCTCCTCGCCACCACGCCCTCCATGACGAGCCTGAGCACGTTGGACTTGCCGCACTCGTTGTCGCCGAACACGATGAAGTGCGGATCGTTGTCGAAGTCGACCATGACCGGGGAGAGGGAGTCCTCGTCGATGCCGATCGCGATCCGTCCAGGGCCCGTCTGCTCGGGCACCGGCAGGGAGGCGGCAGGCAGCAGCGACGGCAGCAGGCGCACGGGCCGTGCCGCGGGCCCCTGCCACGACTCGCGGACGAGCTCGACCAGCGACCGCACGCCCTCGGCCACGTCGTCGGCGGTGGTCCGCCCGTCGATCCTCGGCAGCGCGGCGAGGAAGTGCATGCCGTCCCTGGTCAGGCCCCGGCCCGGCACCCCCTCGGGCACGGCGACCGAGGCCTTTCTACTGATCTCCGACTCGTACGGGTCGCCCAGCTTGAACTCGATCCTGGTGCCGAACAGGTCCTTGATGCCCGCCCGGAACTCCGACCACTTGTTGGTCGCGGCCACCACGTGGATGCCGTAACCGAGCCCGCGCGCCGCCAGGTCGGTGATCACGGCCTCCAGTCCCTCGAACTCCTGCCTGATCGTCAGCCAGCCGTCGATGACCAGGAACACATCTCCCCAGCCGTCGCTCGGCAGGCTGCCGTCGGCGACCATGCGCCGGTACGTGGCGACGGACTCGATGCCGCGGTCGGCGAACTCGCGCTCGCGTTGCCGCAGCAGCCCCGAGACCTCGGCGACGGTCCTGCGTACCCGGTCGGCGTCCAGCCTGGTGGCCACGCCGCCGACGTGCGGCACCCCTTCCAGGGCCGCCAGGCCGCCGCCACCGAAGTCGAGGCAGTAGAACTGCGCCTCCCGCGGCGTGTGGGTGAGGGCCATGCTGGTGATCAGAGTGCGCAGCACGTTGGTCTTGCCGCTCTGGGTGCCGCCCGCCACGCCTACGTGCCCGGCCGCGCCGGACAGATCCACCCAGTACGGATCGCGGCGTTGTTCGAACGGCTTGTCGATGATGCCGATGACGGCGTGCAGCCTGCCCCGTCCGTCCCAGCCGGTCGTGGACAGGCCGTACTCCGGCGTGACGGAGAGCGCCGGCAGCAGGTGGGCGAGCGTGGGCGGCTCGCTGAGCGGCGGCAGCCAGATGCGGTGCGCGGCGGGGCCCTGCCCGGCCAGGCGGCGCACCACGATGTCGAGCAGGCTGTTCTTCTGCGCGGCCCGCTCGTCGACCTCTGCCTTCCGCTCCTCGCCGGCCGGTTCCTTGACGACCGGGAGCGGCACGTAGGTCGGGCCGTACTCCACGACCTGCCGCAGGACGGTGTGGCCGTCGTCGGAGCTGGAGTGGCGGGAGTCGGGCTGGTAGGGGCCCGACACGTACGCGGCCTTGAACCTGGTCATGCCGGTGGTGTCGAACTTGAGATATCCGTTGCCGGGTGCGGAGGGCAGCTCGTACGCGTCGGCCACACCCAGGACGACCCGGCTCTCCATGGCCGAGAAGGTGCGCAGACCGATCCGGTACGACAGGTGGGTGTCCAGGCCGCGCAGCCGTCCCTCCTCCAGGCGCTGCGAGGCCAGCAGCAGGTGCACGCCCAGCGACCGGCCCAGCCGACCGATCATCACGAACAGCTCGATGAACTCGGGCTTGGCGGACAACAGCTCGCTGAACTCGTCCAGCACCACGAAGAGCGTGGGCAACGGCGCCAGGTTGGCCCCCTGCTCCCTGGCCCGCTCGTAGTCGCGCAGGGACGCGTAGTTGCCCGCCGAGCGCAGCAGTTCCTGCCGGCGCACCATCTCGCCGTGCAGGGCGTCGTGCATGCGGTCGACCAGCGGCAGCTCGTCCTCCAGGTTGGTGATGACCGCCGAGACGTGGGAGAGCGACTCCAGCCCGAGGAACGTCGCGCCGCCCTTGAAGTCGACCAGGACGAAGTTGAGGGTCTCCGAGGAGTGCGTGATGGCGAGGCCCAGCACCAGCGTGCGCAGCAGCTCGCTCTTGCCGGAGCCCGTGGCGCCGATGACCAGGCCGTGTGGCCCCATGCCGCCCTGCGCGGACTCCTTGATGTCCAGCTCCACCACGCGTCCGTCGCCGCCCAGGCCGATGGGGACCCTCAGCCTGTTGCGGCCGGCCCGCGGCCGCCAGGTCACGGACGGGTCAAGCTGGGCCGGGTCGCCAACGCCGAGCAGCTCGGTCAGCGTGGTGTTGGCGGCGAGCACGTCCTCGCTCTCCCCGGCGACGGCGGCGGAGGCGCGCAGCGGCGCCAGCTGGCGGGCCAGGCCCTCCACCCGCATGTAGTCGAGCCGGTCGGGGTCTCCGAGCCGCGTGAGGTGCTCCTTGCCCGCGTGGTCGAGCTTCACCATGTGGAACCCGTCGGACCGCACGTCCAACCGCAGCGTGTTCTGCTCCTCGACGTCGGCGGTCGAGCCGGACAGGTCGATCACGGTCACGCCGTGGATGGCGTCGCTGCCGAGCTGGGAGTCGTGCGGCACGTGCCCGTTGTCCACGATGAGCACGTGGTACGGCAGTGCGTCGGCCGGCGCGCCGGGCCGGAAGCGGGCGCGCTCCTTGAGCTCGTCGCCGACCAGCCGGTCCAGTTCGCCCAGGTTCTCCGTCATGAGCCGTACGGCGCCCGCCGCGTCCACCTCCTCCGGATGCAGCGCGTGGGGCAGCCACTTCACCCACTCCCACTGGGGCATGGTCTCCACGTCGGCGCACACCATGATCCGCATGTCGTCGGGACAGTGGAACACGGTGAGCTGGGCGATCATGGCGCGGACGAGGTCACGCATGGCCCCGGGTTCGCCGGTCAGCCGGATCCTGGCGAACGAGCCGAGCGCGACGGCGACGGGCAGCTCGGCGACCGTCGAATGTGCCCTGACGAACCTGCGCAACGCGCCGGCCGACAGCGCGTCCAGGTCCTCCACCGGCTTGGAGTCCGGCGGGATGATCTGGATCGCGAGCTTCTGGACGCCGGTGCCGAGCCGTACGGTGGCGAAGTCCTCGTCGCGGGGACGGCGCTCCCACAGCCGCGGGCCCATGGCGATCCACCACAGGGCATCGGGCTCGGGCCCGCTCCACTCGAGGGCCTCACGCTGCTGCCGGGCCGCGCGCCTGGCCCGCTTGCGCACCTGGCTCAGGTAACGGAAGTAGTCGCGGCGGGCGCCGTTGAGCCGGTACTTGCGCTCGCCTGCCTGGCGCGCCAGCTGGCCGATCGTCATCCCCACCATGGACAGCGCGAACAGGCCGCTGGCCACGTACATGATCGGGTTGCTGTTGCCGCCCACGGTGAACATCAGGCCCATCGCCGCGGCCCCGGCGACCATGGGCAGGTAGGTGAGTACCGCGGTGAAGCCCTGGCTCTGGACCTCGGGAATCTCGGGGGGAGATTCGAGCAGGATCTCGCCGCGCGGGGGCTGTCTCTGATACACCTCTGACGCTGACGC
>NZ_SMKQ01000239.1 GCF_004348995.1 Nonomuraea terrae | reverse complement strand
GCCCGGGAGTGTGCTCGCGGGCGTCCTGGCGGCTTCCGGCCTGCGCCCTGGGAGCCCCCGCCTGGGTACGGCGCAGCGGCCCGTCGTCGCGGCCCCTGGCACGGTCGTCATGCCCCTGGGCGGGCCGCCCCCGGAGGCGGTCGCCCGGCCCGAGCGGACCCCGCCCGCGCGAGGACTCGCCGCGGCCACGGGGCGTGGCGTCGTCGTCGCGGGGACCGCGCCTACGCGGCGGCTCGTCGTCATCGCGAGCGGGTCCGCGCCGGCGTGGTGGCTCGGCGGCGTCGCGGCCCAGGGCGGACCGGCCGCGGACGGGCTCGTCGCGGCCCTGCGACGAGCGGCCCCGCGGCCGGTCGTCGTCACGGGGATGCCTGCGTGCCCGCGAAGGGTCACCGTCGGGACGCGAGCGTGACTCGTCGCGGGAGCGCCCGCGCGAGGAACCGGAGCGGCCCTCGTCGGCGGGGTCCTGAGGCGACCGCCCCCGTGAGCCGTTGCGGCCGCGCGGTTCCTCCGACGGGTCCCGAGGCGGCCGGTCGCGGTCGTCGTCGTGCCCGAACGGCAGCTCGAACGGATCGGGCCGCTCGGACGGCCGGCGCGGCGGCTTCTCCGGCGACGCCGGCGAGCCCGACCCCTCAGAACGCGCGGAGCCGCCCTGCCGCCCCGACCGTCCCGGTCCACCCGGCGTACGACGAGCGGCGCCGGGCCCTCCTTGAGAGCCGGCGCCGCCAGCGCCGCGGCCGGGACCCTGTCCCCTGCCGCCTGATTCCCTCACCGTTCCGCGTCCACCCGGCTGACCTGGTCGCCCGCGCTGCTCCAGCTGTTGACGTCGTCCCAGTCAGGGTGCTGGCCCTGCTTCTCGGCCAGCTCGGCGATGACGTCGGGCTGCGTCTTGCGCTGGTATTCCAGCTCGATCTTCTCGTTCTCCTGGCGTGCCACCGCAATCTCGTTGCGCAGGGTGGCGTCGGTGATGGTGTCCTGCGCGAGCATCGTGTTGAGCAGCAGCAGGCTCACCAGGCCACCGCACAGCAACCCGACGACGAGCAGCACGAACGGCGCCCGCTGCCGGCGCGCGGGACCGCGCCGCGGCGCCGGGCGGCGCGACGGGGCGGCGGCGCGCGAGGCCTCCGGCCGCTTGGTCGCGGCCCCCTCGGCGGCCGGCGTCTTCACGCCCGTGCCACGTCCGGTGGTCGGGGCCTTCACGCCTGTGCCGCGTCCGGTGGTCGGGGCCTTCACCCCGGCACCGCGCCCGGTGGCAGGCGCCTTCACGCCGCCCCGGGCCCGTTCGGCCGCGGAAGGCCGCGCTGCGGCGCCGGCGCGTGCGGAGACCGGTCTCCTGGCTTCGGACCGCCCGCGCTCGGCGGCCGGCGCCCTGCCGTCCTCGGCGCGTACGCGTTCCTCCGCCGGCCGCCTGCCCGCGGCCTCGGCGCGCGCGCGTTCGGCGGCCGACCGCTTGGCCTCGGCCTCGGCACGCACGTCGGGACGGGGACGCGGCGTGGACTGCGGCGGCGTCGCCGACCGGCGCGTACCCGCCTTGGGCACGGCACGGCGGACGTTCGCACTCCGGCCGGTCTCCTGCTCAGTCGTCAACACGGATCCTCTCTGCCGCCCGTAGCCGGGCCGAGGCCGCCCGCGGATTGCGGGCGAGCTCTTCGTCGCTTGGGAGCTCCGCTCCCCTCGTCAGCAGGCGGAACCTCGGCTGGTGCGCCGGCAGCGGGACGGGCAGCCCGGGCGGGCTGGTGTCCCTGGTTCGCGCCGTGAGGGCCTGCTTGGCGAGCCGGTCCTCAAGTGAGTGGTAGGAGAGCACGACGACTCGCCCACCGAGCACCAGCGCGTCGAGCGCCGCGGGCAGCGCCGCCTCCAGGGCGGACAACTCCGCGTTCACTTCGATGCGCAGCGCTTGGAAAGTCCGTTTGGCGGGGTTGCCCCCGGTGCGCCGGGTCGCGGCGGGGATCGCATCGCGGACGATGTCCGCCAGCCGCTTGGTCGACGCGATGGGTTCTTTCGCGCGCTCCTTGACGATAAGGCCCGCGACCCTGCCCGCAAAGCGTTCCTCGCCGTAGTCGCGCAGAATGCGGGTCAATTCGGCCGCGGAGTAGGTGTTGACCACCCGTTCGGCGGTCAGCTCCTGCGAGGTGTCCATGCGCATGTCGAGCGGCGCGTCGTAGGAGTAGGCGAACCCGCGCTCGGCCTCGTCGAGTTGCGGGGAGGAGACCCCGAGGTCGAAGAGCACGCCGTCGACCGTGGTGTGCCCCGCACGGGCGAGCACCTCGGCCAGGTCACCGGAGGAGGCGTGCACCAGCGTGATCCGCTCCGCGTACGGGCTCAGCCTGCGGGTGGAGTGTTCGATGGCGAAAGGGTCACGGTCGATCCCGATCAGGCGCAGCGCCGGATGCGCGGCCAGCAGCGCCTGCGAGTGGCCGCCGAGGCCGAGGTTGGCGTCGACGACGACCGGCTCGGGCACCTCCAGCGCGGGACCGAGCAACTCCAGTACGCGGTCGAGCATCACCGGAACGTGACCGCCCCCGCCGACGTTGTCGTCCATCTCCAACCCCCCCTTCTCGCGTCCTTGCTCGCGGATGACGCGTCATGCGATCGTTCGCCGGTCATTCCTGGGTCCCCACCCGGCGCCGCCCGGCCAGGTCCCCATCCGCACCCTCTTCGTGGACGCCCGCCATCTGACACCGGGGAAGGTGCATCAGCTGGCGGACAGTGGTTGCGGGTGGAGACCTCGCCGAACGACTTCACCGACGGATCGACCGTGGTTCCACTTACAAGATCCCTGGCAGCACCTCCTCCGACAGATCGGCGAACGCCTGTTCCTGCTCGTTGAGGTAGGTGTCCCAGGCCTTGGCGTCCCAGATCTCCAGCCGGGTGTTGGCCCCGATGACGACGCAGTCACGCTCCAGGCCGGCGTACTGGCGCAGGCCCTGCGGGATCGTGATGCGGCCCTGTTTGTCTGGTGTCTCGTCGGACGCGCTGGCGAAGAAGACGCGGCTGTAGTCACGCACCGCCTTGGCGGTGACCGGGGCGGTGCTGAGAGCCTCGGTAATGCGCTGGAACTCCTCCACGGGAAAGACGTAGAGGCATCGCTCCTGGCCTTTGGTGATCACAAGACCCTCCGCCAGCTCCTCACGGTACTTAGCCGGCAGGAACAGCCGTCCCTTGTCGTCCAGACGCGGTTGATGGGTGCCGAGGAACACCGGCCCCACCTCCCGTGCCTCGTGAAGCGCTCAGCGCTGGTGCACCGGGCCCTCCACTGCGCACCACCATACTCCACTTCTCCCCACCGTCAACTGATTCGAACCGTCTTCATCATCAGTTTCCGATGCGTTACCGCAGGTCAGGGCGATGGAGCGGAGTGGAGGGGGTGAGCGGCCCGTCCACGCCGCTGGGCGTGTCGGCGGGTTCAAAAGGCCGACGGAATAAGGGGTCGCGGGGTTCCGGGGCCACGGGGTGGAGGAAAGTGGAGCGGCCCACTCCCCCATGCGTCATGAGAATCGCGACTGTATGCGACATGAGCAGGAACTAAACAGGGGTTGCCTGGACTATCCACAAATGTCGCTCTAGAACCCCCAGCGTCGTAGGGTCGTACAGACAATGGAAAAGGAATGGCATGGCTCCCGCAATGGCACCTCACGGGACAGCCGTCGCACTTCTCATGGAGGCCTGGTGGCAGTAACCCATGACGTCCCTCCCCAGCTCGATGAGCTGGTCTCCACCGCACATCGCATCCGCGAGGCCATCGAGTCGGTTATCGAGGGCAAGAGCGACGCTGTCCGCCTCACGCTGACCGTCCTGCTCTCCGAGGGACACCTCCTGATCGAGGACGTCCCGGGCGTCGGCAAGACCATGTTGGCCAAAGCACTGGCGCGCTCCATCGACTGTCCCGTCCGCCGGGTGCAGTTCACCCCCGACCTGCTGCCCAGCGACATCACCGGAGTGAGCGCGTACAACCAGCAGACGAGGGAGTTCGAGTTCAAGCCGGGGCCGATCTTCGCCAACATCGTCGTGGGCGACGAGATCAACCGCGCCTCGCCCAAGACCCAGTCCGCGCTGCTGGAGTGCATGGAAGAGCATCAGGTGACGGTCGACGGCGTCACCTACCAGCTGGACGCCCCTTTCATGGTGATCGCCACTCAGAACCCCATTGAGATGGAGGGCACGTACCCCCTGCCGGAGGCGCAGCGCGACCGTTTCACCGCCCGTGTGGCGATGGGCTACCCCGAGCCCACGGCCGAACTGGAGATGCTCGACGTGCACGGGGGCACCTCCCCCCTCGACAAGTTGCAGCCGGTGGCCACGACGTCGGAGGTGCGCGCCCTCATCGAGGCCGTACGCGGCGTCTACGTCTCCCAGGCGGTCAAGAAGTACGCCATCGACCTGGCGGTGGCCACCCGCCACTCCCCCGACCTGCGGCTGGGCGCCTCCCCCAGGTCCACGCTGCAGCTCGTACGGGCCGCGAGGGCGCACGCCGCGCTGTCCGGCCGCGACTACGTCATCCCCGACGACCTGCAGGACCTGGCCATTCCCGTGCTGGCGCACCGGCTGCTGCCCAGCGTCGAGGCCCAGGGGCAGCGCAGGCTGCCCGAGCAGGTGGTGACCGATCTGATCAGGCGCGTGCCGGTGCCGGAGACGCGAGCGTCGTGAGAGCCGGACTGCGGGCGCTGACCTCGCGGGGCAGGTCGTTCCTGGCGTCCGGGATCGCCGCACTCGTCATGGCCGTGATCCTGGGCGAGAACGACCTGTTCAGGATCGGCATCCTGGTGACGGCGCTGCCGCTGCTGGCCGCGATGGTGGTGGCCAGGACCCGCTACCGGCTGAGCTGCGCCAGGCGCCTCGACCCGCCCAGGGCCGAGGTGGGCGGCGAGGCCACCGTGACCCTGCGGCTGGAGAACGTCACCCGGCTGCCCACCGGGCTGCTGCTGATCGAGGACACGGTCCCGTACGCGCTGGGCGTGCGTCCCAGGTTCGTGCTGGACCGGGTCGAGCCGAGAGGCGTGCGGGAGATCGACTACCGGGTCCGCTCCGACCTGCGCGGCCGGTATCCGATCGGGCCGCTGTCCATCCGGATCGCCGATCCGTTCGGGCTGGTCGAGCTGACCCGTTCGTTCACGATCAGCGACACGCTGGTGGTGACGCCGCAGGTGGCGGCGCTGCCCCATGTACGGCTCTCGGGCGAGTGGGCGGGCGGGGGCGACAGCCGTACGCGCAACGTGGCGGCGGCGGGCGACGACGACGTCGCGCCGCGCGAATACCGGCAGGGTGACGACCTGCGGCGGGTCCACTGGCGTTCGACGGCCCGCCGCGGCGAGCTGATGGTGCGCCGTGAGGAGCAGCAGTGGCAGAGCCGCGGCGCGCTCCTGCTGGACACCCGCCGGCACGCCCACCGCGGCGAGGGCCCGCGCTCGTCGTTCGAGACGGCGGTCTCGGCCGCGGCGTCGATCGGCGTGCAGCTGGCCCGCGAGGGGCTGGGCCTGCGACTGGTGACCGACCAGGGCTCCGAGCACCTGGGTGACAGCGGCGTGAGCCACTCGCTGCTCGACACGCTCGCCGTCGTCCGGCACAGCCCGGCCCGCTCCCTGGAGATGGGCGTCGCAGCCCTGCGCCAGGGCGGCGGCGAAGGGCTGATCGTGGCCGTGCTCGGCGCGATCGACGCCGAGCAGGCACGGGAGCTGGCCAGGCTGAGGCACAGCGGCATCACCGGCGTGGCCGTGATGCTCGACGTGAGCACCTGGGAGGGCAGCGACCGCAGCGCGCAGGAGAACTTCGAGGCCGCGCAGACGATCCTGGCCGGCTACGGCTGGCGCATCGTGCGGCTGCCGGCGGGCGTCTCGATCGCCTCCGTCTGGCAGGACGCCGCCAACCCCGGCAGGTACGTGCTCAACCCCACGGGAGGCGCGGCATGAGACTGACGATCGCCTCGGGAGCGGCCGCGTTCACCGCGGCGTTCCTGCTCTCCCCGCTCTTCCAGGGCGGCAGCTGGTTCTGGACGTCGCTCGGCGCCGTCCTCGCCGTGGTGGCGGCGGGCCTGCTGAGCAACCGCCTGGCGCTGCCCGCGTGGGCGGCGCCGCTGGTGGGCCTGGCCGCGACGTGGCTCTACCTGACGCTGTCCTTCTCCTCCGACAAGGCGTGGGCGCTGCTGGTGCCGACGAAGGAGTCGGTCGTGGAGCTGGCGCGGCTGCTGGACATCGGGTGGACCGACATCCAGCGCTTCGCCGCCCCCGTTCCGGACACCGAGGGCATCACGCTGCTCACCGCGGGCGGCGTGGCGCTCATCGCGATCGCCGTGGACCTGCTCGCCGTACGGATGCGGCGGGCGGCGCTGGCCGGGCTGCCGCTGCTGGCCCTGGCCATGGTCCCGGCGACGATCCTGGCCGACCCGATCAGCTGGCCCGCGTTCATCCTGGCCGCGCTCGGCTTCGTCGGCCTGCTGATCGCCGACGGGCACGAGCGCGTGGGCCGCTGGGGCAGGGCGGTGCTGGTACGCCGCACCCGCCTGGCCCCCGGCCGGCCGGTCGCCGCCCGGCCCGCGACCGCGGACACGAGCGCGTTGCGGCTGTCGGGCAAGCGCATCGGGTTCGCCGCGATCGCGCTGGCGGTGCTGCTGCCGGCCCTGCTGCCGGCGATGGAGCCGGTGTCGTTCTTCACGTTCGGCGTGGGCGGCTCGGGGTCGGGACGGGGCAACTCGATCAGCATCCCCAACCCGATCGCCAACCTGAAGGGCCAGCTGGAGCTGCCGGAGCCGCGCGAGGTCCTCAGTTACACCAACAACGACGACACCCCGCGCTACCTGCGGATCTACGCGCTGGACACGTTCGACGGCCAGCAGTTCGGGATGACGCAGCCGAAGGGAGCGCCGCAGAACCGCACGGACAACGGCCCGCTGCCCGCCCCCACGGGCCTCAGCCCCACGACCGCGACCAAGGACGTGGTCACGGACGTCAGGATCAGCGACCAGATCGAACGGCTGTCGTTCCTGCCGCTGCCGTATCCGGCGCGGCAGATCCAGGTGGACGGCGACTGGCGGGCCGACATCGACACGCTGATGGTCTTCTCCACCCGTGAGGAGGCCGCCGGCCTGGAGTACGAGGTGCAGACCAGCGAGCCGGAGGTGAACCCGGACCTGCTCGACTCCCTCGACGGCAGGCAGCCGACGACGGATCCGCGTTACCTGCGCCTGCCGCCGAACCTGCCTCCCGACATCCGGGGGCTGGCCCTGCAGGAGACCGCGGATGCCAGGACCGACTACGAGGCCGCGGTGATGCTGCAGCGGTTCTTCACCACGGACGGCGGCTTCACCTACAACCTGCGCACGCAGGGCCACAGCAACTCGGCGCTGCGCGACTTCCTGATGCGTGACCGGGCGGGCTACTGCGAGCAGTTCGCCGCCTCGATGGCGGTGCTGGCCAGGGTGCTGGGCATCCCGTCGCGGGTGGCCATCGGCTACACCGGCGGGGTGAAGATCGGCGACCGGTGGTCGGTCGGCACGAACGACTCCCACTCCTGGCCGGAGCTGTACTTCGAGGGTGTGGGCTGGCTGCCGTTCGAGCCGACCCCGTCGGGGGCGGCCGGGCAGGGCAGCGCGCGGGTGCCGGCGTACTCGGAGCCCAGGCCCGAGGCGACGGAGGAGGAGACGACGACTCCGACGCCCGGGGCGACGAGCTCCTCGTCGGACGAGCCCTCGGAACAGCAGGCCCGGCAGAACGAGCGCCAGCTCGACCGTGAGGCCCAGGACACGGCCGGTGCGGTGCCGGTGGACGAGTCGATGCCGCTGATGGGCCAGATCGGCATCGGGGCGGGCGTGCTGCTGCTGGTGCTGCTGATCCCGGCCGGGGTGCGGCTGGTCACCAGGAGCCGGCGCGTACGCGCTCTGGGGTGGAAGGTGTCGGAGCCCTCCGACGACCTGACGGCCGCGACGATGTCGGGCCCGTCGGGCCGGCATCCGTCGGTGGCGGCCGCGTGGGCGGAGCTGGACGACGTGCTGTACGACTACGGCATGGCGCGGGTGCCCAGCGAGACCCCGCGGGCGCTGGCACGCCGGCTGGCCGAGCAGTACGGGTTAGACGCCGACGCCACCGCGGCGATCACGGCCATCGCCTCGGCGGTGGAGCGGGTGTTGTTCGCCAGGGACCCGGGCGTGATCGGGCCCATGAGAAAGGACCTGCGCACGGTGCGGCAGGCCCTGGCGGCCACGGTGTCACGCGGGCGGCGGATGCGGGCGGTGCTGCTGCCGCCCTCGACGCTGCGGCGGCTGAGGGGCGTCGGCGAGCGGCTGCTCGACGGGTTCGACCTGCTGGAGACCATCAGGCTGCGCAGGACGGCAGCGCAGAAGGGTTCCTGACCGGAACGAACGTGCGGCCGTCCCCCTGGGGGCGGCCGCATTTTCGTCTGCCGGTTCGGTCAGCGCTCGTCGTGACGACGGCGCCAGCGCTCTTCCATGCGCTCCATGAACGTGCCCCGGTTTCCCCCGCGGGCCTGCTTGCCCGGAGGAACGGCGCCGCCCTGGGGCGCGGCGGAGTCACCGAACCCGTTCATGCGTTTCCAGCTGGACAGGCCCCACAGACACGCGGCGAGCATGACCACGAAACCGCCGACGCCGAGCGGGATCAGCGCACTGCCACTCAACACCACGCCGACCATCATGACGACGACGCCGATGGCAAAGCCGATGGAGGCCTTGACCAGGCGACGCTTGTAATGGCTGCGTGGGTCACTGATCCTTACGGTGTTGGCCCACTTCGGGTCCTCGGCGTAGAGGGCCTGCTCGATCTGGTCGAGCAAGCGCTGCTCGTGCTCAGAGAGCGGCACGGCGCCTCCCAAGGACAGCCCCAGGACGGGGAAGACGGCAACGGACGACACGGGGTGTCCGAACCTCGCGGTCGGTCATCCCCAGAATACGAGGCTGTAGACGTAGGCGAAAGCAAACGTCCAACGCAGACCAAACCGGAGGTGACGTCATGGCTCTATTGTGGACCATCTCGCCCCCCTTACCCCAAAATCGCGACACGCACGCCCCCACAGATCCGGACATGGACGTCATGTCTCTATTTCATCAAGCTTGCCACGTACCAGGGACGCCGGGAGCACCGCATCGGGTCCGAATCTCCGGATCGCCTTGTCCATGGCCTGCTCCGCCTCGCGCCAGCCGGTCTCCTTCTCGCCGAGACCGAGCTGGTGAGCGGCTTCGCCGGCCGGCCGCAGGTTTTCCATCCTGACCCCCACCAGGCGCAACCGCACCCGTTCGAGACCGGCCGCGTGGAACAGCTCACAGGCGGTGGCGTAGATCACCTGAGCCACGTCGGTGGGCTCGCGCAGCGTGCGCGAGCGGTTGATCGTCGAGAAATCGGCTCGGCGAAGCTTCACACTTACTGTCCTTCCCACGTGACCGGCCTTACGCATGCGGGCGGCCACCCGCTCCGACAGCCGCAGCAGCTCGCGACGGATCACCTCGGGATCGTCCACGTCGGTCGCGAACGTCTCCTCGTTGCCGATGCTCTTGTCGGGCACGTGGGCGCTCACCGGGCGCTCGTCGCGCCCCCATGCCAGCGCCGCCAGGTGGCCGCCGACGGCCTGCCCCAGCTCGCGCCGGAGCGTGCCCGGCGGCACCCGGGCCAGGTCGCCGACCGTGCGGATGCCGAGGCGGACGAGCGCCTGCTCGGTGCGCTCGCCGACGCCCCACAGCGCCGACACCGGCAGCGGGTGGAGGAAGTCGACCACCTCGCCGGCCGGAACCACCAGCAGCCCGTCGGGCTTGCACTGCTTGGAGGCGAGTTTGGCGACGAACTTGCTGCCGGCCACGCCGACCGAGCAGGTGATGCCGTAGCGGTCGAGGACCTGCTCCCTGATCAGGGCGGCGATGGCGGTGGGCGGGCCGAGCCTGCGCCGGGCGCCCCCGACGTCGAGGAACGCCTCGTCGGAGGCGATCGGCTCGACCAGCGGGGTGATCGCGTGGAAGATCTCCATCACGCCGCGGGAGACCTCGGCGTACTTGGCGTGGTCGGGCGGGATGACGGTGGCCTGCGGGCAGAGCCGGCGCGCCCTGCTCATCGGCATCGCGGAGTGGACCCCGTGGGCGCGGGCCTCGTAGGTGGCGCTGAGCACGACGCCGCGCCCGGCGGGCGAGCCCACGATCACCGGCCGGCCGCGCAGCTCGGGACGGTCGAGCAGCTCGACGCTGGCGTAGAAGGCGTCCATGTCGACGTGGAGGATCGGGCAGCCGCTGTCATCGACCCCGGTCCGCGGAGCGGGGCCGATGCCGGTGATCTGCTTGCGAGACACGCCGTCGATTCTATCCGAACGCGCGTTCTATACCGAGGGGGGTGGTCATCGAATCTCAGCTCCTGTGGGCCAGGACGTGCAGCTGCATCGCGATGTCGCGCAGCACGGGATGGGTGGCGGCGGCCTGCTCGAGAGCGGCCAGCGCCTCGGCGGCCCGCGGGTCGCCGTCGACGATCCTGCTGGGCACCAGGTCGGCGAAGACGCGCACCCCGTGGACCGAGCCGACGGTGAAGCCGGTCGAGGACAGCAGCTCGACGAGGGTGTCGGCGGTGTAGCGCCGCGGCGTGGGGTCGCGGTCGCCCCAGCTGCCGCACGGGTCGGCGAGCACGGCCCTGGCGTCGTCGAACTGCCCGGCGATCGCGCGGTGGATGGCGCTGGCGACGGGGTTGGCGGCCAGCACGCTGACGGCGCCGCCCCTGCGCAGCAGGCCCGCGACGGCGGTCAGCGCGCTGATCGGGTCGTCGACGTATTCCAGCACGCTGTGGCAGAGCACCAGGTCGGCGGCGTCTCGGGGCAGCAGCTCGCCGAGGTCGGCGGCGTCGCCCTGCAGCGCGCGCACGCCCACGCCCTTCTCCTTGGCGCGGCGTTCGAGCGCGGCCAGCGAGTCGGGGCTCGGGTCGACGACGGTGACGGCGTGCCCGAGCGCGGCCAGCGGTACGGCGAACCCGCCGGTGCCGCCGCCGGCGTCGACGATGTCGAGCGACTCGCGGCCGGCAGCCGCCGCGCGCTCGGCCAGCACGGACCGCAACGCGTCCCACACGACGGCGGTGCGCACCGCCGGGGTCCTCGTCACGCCTTCTGCACGCAACGTCGGCTCGCCTCCCTCTCCCTCGCGACCGGCGCCCTCGCGAACGCGCACTTCGCGAACGGCTCTCTTCGCGGACGGGCCCAGCCTACGCGGTGAGCGGGAGCGCCCGCTCCTCTCCGGCGAGACCCGCTCCGGGACGTGCCGGGCTCACCCGCCCAAACGGGACGCACGCCTCTCCGGAACGCGCCGGATCAGCCACCAGAACGGGCGCCCGGTGGGTCAGACGTCGGATTCGGCCGCGAGTCGTTTCGGGGCGCGCAGCCGCCAGGCGTCGGCGAGCAGCTCGCCCATCTCCTCGGCGTCCACCGCCCCGAAACGGACGAGCACGATCGCGTGGCCGTCGTAGTGGGGCATGGTGCGGAACTTGGCCGGTTCGGCGGCGATGAGGCCGTCCTTGTCCTCCTGCGAGGCCACCGGGAGCACCAGCAGGTCGCCCTCTTCCCTGACCCGGGCGAACCACCTGCCCCGCACGTAGAAGGCGGGGGTGCCGTACATGGGTTTCTCGGCGGTCTCGGGCAGCGCCAGCGCGAGGCGGCGTACGTCCTCTTCCGTCACCATGGCCACCACGTTAGGGGCAGGAGAACGAGCATGGAAAAGGGCGCGTCGCGGCTGGTGACGCGCCCTTCGCCGTACGGACGCCGGTCCGCCGTGCGGGCCGGCGTGGTTGGAACGTACCCCGAACGGGCGGTCGCGGTCCGCCCAAAAGGGGTGTCTAAAGGGTGAGGCTTGGCTTGAGTTGCTTGAAGCGCGCGAGCAGGCCGTTGACGAACTGCGGCGACTCGTCGGTCGACAGCTCGCCCGCCAGGTGCACCCACTCGCTGATGACCACGCCCTCGGGCACGCCCGGCATCCACAGCAGCTCGTACGTGCCCCCGCGCAGGAGGTTGCGGTCGACCGCGGGCATCCGGTCGAGCGTCCACCCCTCGGCGTAGGTGGTGATCAGCTCGTCGATGCGCGCGCGGTGCCGGGCCACGCCCTCGACGATCGTCGAGGTGTACTCGTTGACCGGCGGCTCCTGCCGGGCCACGCGCTCGGCGAGGATCTTCAGCGGATCCTCGCTGCGCAGCTCCGACTCGAAGAGGATGTCGAGCGCCCGCCTGCGTGCTTTGCCGCGTGCCGACACCTCAGGCCCGGCCGAGGTATTCGCCGGTGCGGGTGTCGACCTTGACCTTCTCACCCGTGGTGATGAACAGCGGGACCTTGATCTCGGCACCGGTCTCCAGCGTGGCGGGCTTGGTGCCGCCGGTGGAGCGGTCGCCCTGCAGGCCCGGCTCGGTGTTGGAGATGGTCAGCTCGGCGGCCGCGGGCAGGTCGACGTAGAGCGCGGAGCCCTCGTTGAACGCGACCGTGGCCAGGGTGTTCTCCAGCATGTAGTTGGCGGCGGTGCCGACGGTCGCGGCGGGCACGTTGACCATGTCGTAGGTCTCGGTGTCCATGAACACGAAGTCGTCGCCGTCCTTGTACGAGTACTGCATCTCCCGCTTGTCGACGTTGGCCACCTCGACCTTGACGCCGGCGTTGAAGGTCTTGTCGACGACCTTTCCGGAGAGGACGTTCTTGAGCTTGGTGCGCACGAACGCACCGCCCTTGCCCGGCTTGACGTGCTGGAACTCGACAACGCTCCAGAGGTCACCGCCCTCGAGCTTCAGCACCATGCCGTTCTTGAGGTCGTTGGTCGTCGCCACTCGTTCTTCTCCCGGGTGCGGCCGCTCTTCAGGACGAGCAGCTCCTTGGTCGTCTTCGTGAAAGTTCCGGCCCGCCTGCACGTGTCACGAGGGATGGCCCTCGTCGCGAACCCCGCCCCGGCCCGGAAGGTAGACCCCAGGCTCGACGGTGATCGGAACTCGATCCTTTAGTCTACCGGTCCTCGAAGGGCCCAGGAACGGCTCAGCCGCCAGGCGGGGGCTAACGGCCGGGCAGGCTCCAGTCGTTCATGAACTCCACCGCCGGCCCGAACGGATCCATCTCGCCCTTCTCCAGAGCCTTCGCCAGGTCGCGGTAGACCTCGGTGATCTGGCGGACCCGGTCGTCGCCGGACCTCCTGGCCGCTCTCCAGAGCTTCTCGCGGGCCTTGCCGGCCACGCGCGGGTCGATGCCGCCCATGCGCTGCTGGGCCGTCAGCGAGTCGTCGAACGCCTTCATCCACTCGCCCCACCCGCCCGGGGGCATCGCCTGTCCCACCGTCGCCTTCGGGCCGGCGGTCTCGCGCAGCACGGTCGGCTCCTCCTCGGGCCCGAGGGTCGCCACGACGGCCTGCGACGGTTCGGGAGCTGACC
>NZ_SMKQ01000238.1 GCF_004348995.1 Nonomuraea terrae | reverse complement strand
CTCCTGATGAGGAGCCGCCCTGAGGCCGGCCTGCCCCGGGGGAGGTCTTGGTGGGTGTGAGGGGGAGGGACGGCCGGAACCGGCCCGGTGAGATGGTGACCGCCGGGTCCGGCCGCCGCGACGTGCCTGTCGGTCAGGGCGGGGCCTGCGCGGTGCCGGTGGGCAGTTCGAACCAGGTGACCTCGCCGGCGACGCCACTGCAGCATGCCGGCGGAGCCGGCCGGGTGTCGTGGTCGTGGGTCGAGCGTGCGCCGGGGTTCTCCACTTCGCAGCGCAGGAATCCGTCGGTCAGGCCGAGTGCGAGCCTGATGGTGGCGGTGCCGTGTTCCAGAGCCTGGCCGACCAGGTCGGCCACGAGCAGGGACGCGGCCTCGGCGTGTTCGCTCAGGCCCCAGGAGTTCAGCCGGGCGGCGGTCATCCTGCGGGCGGTGGGCACGGCGGAGGGCCGTGCCGACAGCACCCATGAGACGTCGTGGCCGTGCCGGGCCCATCCGGCGCGTACGGCGAGGCCGTGGCTCATCGCCAGGAACGTGTTCCAGGACGGCGGCCGCCAGGGCGGTTTCGGCTGGAGGCCGGGCGGATGTCGCTGCTTGGTGTGCACGTCGTTCCTTCCCCCAAAGGTTGACGGTACGACTCCAGGATGCTCCGTGCTGCCCCCGCCGAAGGACGGGACAAATCCCCATGTCGCTACCTATTAGCCACATAGGTAGTCCCGCGCGTGGGTGCGCACCACCGAATGCTTAAGCAACTGCTTGACTATTTCGGCGAGGCCCGGATACTTAAGCATGTGGCTAAGTATTCGGAGTCGCTGGACCGGGCGTTCCACGCCCTGGCCGACGAGACCCGCCGGGCCATCGTGGCGCGGCTGGTGCGCGGACCGGCCACGGTGAGCCGGCTGGCCGAGCCGCTGGACATGTCGCTGCCGGCGGTCATGCAGCACCTGCACGTGCTGGAGAGCGCCGGCCTGGTCACGTCCGAGAAGACCGGCAGGGTCCGTACCTGTCAGATCGACCCGCGCACGTTGCGCGCGGCCGAGGAGTGGATCGCCAGCCAGCGCACCTCCTGGGAGCAGCGCCTCGACCGGCTCGACGACCTCCTCACCCAGCAGCCGCCCGCACCGCCCGCCGACCAGGAAGGAAACACCTCATGACCGTCACCCACACCACCTTCACCCTCCAGCGCACCTACCCGGCCGAGCCCGCGAAGGTGTTCGAGGTGCCGGCCGTCCCCAGTGCTCGGTGGTGTCGCCGGGCACGTTGAAGTCGTGGCCCACCAGCGCCCAGCCTGGGAAGTGTTCGGCGATGGCGCGCTGGTCGGGGTGGAAGACGGCGATGTCGACATCCCCGTGATCGCGCGTCTGCCGGCCGAGCCACGCGTCGGCGGCCCACCCACCGCACAGCGCCCACGCCGGACGGAAACCGTCGAGCAGATCGCGCACGTACGCGACGGCCCGCGGCACCGGCGCCGTCTCGCGGGAAACGTGTTCGTCCACCGTGTGATGGTCGGCCGCTCTTCTCACGCACCGCAACCGATTTACGCCCCGACAGGCGCCGCCCACAACCGATCGCTGACCGGCCGGAATCAGCCGCCGATCTGTCGATCACGCGGCAGGCCGTGTCCAAGTGCGTGGCCGCTGGAGCGCTGTCTCGGCGTCGCCCCGTTCACCCGCACGGCCCCGCCGGGTGCGGCTCGCCCTCGACGGGCAGGCGTTCCTGCCGCACGCCCGTGAGCCGCCGAGCGGGCGGCCGCCTCCGTACGACCGGGCGCTGCGCGTCGACGTGCCGAACCCGCGCATCGCGCCGGCGGTGGCGCTGCACGGCTTTCATGGCGCCCACCCGGGCATCGAGCTGGACGTCGTCACGCTCCCGGACGCGGACGCCGCGAGGGCCGGCCTCCCACGACCTGCGCCGCATCCCCCTGCGGGCCCCGGCGCCGCTCTACCCCGCATGCGCTCGGCCACACGCCCACCCCGCTCTCGCGGCGCCGCGCCGCCACCTGGACACGATGCGTCCCGCCGCGCCGCCGGACGCCTGCCCGGCTGACCGTCAGGGGTTCGCGGCGTCGGCGTAGCGGCGGGCCAGCCGGGCGAAGGCGGCCTTGAGCTCGGCCGGCCCGACGACCTCGATGGCGGCGTCGAACCTGCCGATGGCGGCGGCCAGGCCCGTCCACGACCATGAGCCGAGGACGAGCCGGCAGCGGCCGGGGCCGAGCGGTTCGACGACTCCGTCGTGGGTGTAGGCGGAGACGGCGGCGGCGGGCAGGTCGAGGACGACCTCGCCGCGGCAGGGCCAGCCGGGCGAGCCGTCGGAGCCGCGGAACCTGCCGGTCACGAAGGCGGCCACGTCGCCGCCGGGCAGCTCGCGCGGGGTGAAGCGGGGCCCTGCCGGGGTGCGCGGGGTGATCCGGTCGGCGCGGAAGGTGCGCCAGTCCTCGCGGTCGAGGTCCCAGGCGACGAGGTACCAGCGTCCGCCCCAGGTGAGGAGGTGGTGGGGCTCGGCCCGGCGCGGCGGGGCGTCCTCCCCTTCGGGGGCGTAGCCGAAGCGCAGCACTTCGCGGGCGTGGACGGCGGCGCCGAGCGTCATGAGCACGCCGCTGTCGGCCTGCGGGCCCGCCTCGGGTGGTTCGACGGCGGTGACGTGGAGGGTGTCGATGCGGTGGCGCAGCCGTGCGGGCATGACCTGCCGGACGGTGGTCAGCGCACGTGCCGCGGCCTCCTCGATGCCGGCGCCGGTGGTGGTGGCGAGCTGGAGCGCGACGGCGAGGGCGACGGCCTGCTCGTCGTCGAACAGCAGCGGCGGCAGCTCCGTGCCGGCCTGGAGCCGGTAACCGCCGTCGGGTCCTTTGCTGGCCGCGATGGGATAGCCGAGCTCGCGCAGCCGGTCGACGTCGCGTCGCACGGTGCGCGGGCTGACCCGCAGCCGTTCGGCCAGCAGGGCGCCCGGCCAGTCCCGGCGCGCCTGCAGCAGCGAGAGCAGCGCCAGCAGTCGCGCTGAGGTCTTCGGCATGCTCCCCATGCTGCCGCAAGTAGCGGCCACTTCCTGGCCTGTTCCCCTGCGACTGTTGTCCCGCGCCGGACGGCCGTCCGGCGACGATCATCGACGCTCAGGAGCCGACCATGTCCGTCACGTCCGTGACTCACCTGAACTTCCGCGGCGACGCCCGAGCGGCGCTGGAGTTCTACCGGTCCGTGTTCGGCGGCGACCTCGCCGTCGTCACCTACCAGGACGCCGGGAACGTGCACGACCCCGCCGAGGCGGACCACGTCATGTGGGGCCAGGTGGTCGCCGGCAACGGCTTCCGCGTGATGGCCTACGACGTGCCCGCGCGGATGCCGTGGGAGCGGGGCGAGAACTCGTTCTTCGTCTCCCTGCGCGGCGAGACCACACAGGAGATCACCGCGTACTGGGAGAAGCTCTGCGCCGGAGCGAGCATCGTGCGGCCGCTCGCGACCGCGCAGTGGGCTCCCCTGTACGGGATGCTCCAGGACCGCTACGGCATCGTCTGGGTCGTGGACGTCGCCGCCGGACACCAGGGCTGATCGTTCCAGCCGATCGTCGAGGGCCTGTACGCCCGCACGCTCCGAGCCGCGCGGATCTCCCGGATGCGCCGCCGCCTCGGAGGCGAAGACCTGCTCCGGTACGGTCCCGCCGGCTGCTCACCGATCCCGGCGACATCGACGCGCACCGGTTCGGACGGCTCCGGCGCTCCTGCCGCGGCAGCCTCGAAGGCCGGCATGACAGTGGTGTTCGCCGGGCCGGACGGCGGGGGCATCGGGGTGTCCCTCGATGCCCCCGCCGTTCCCGGCAGCGGCTCCCGGTTCGTGGCCGGGTCAATGATCAGCGGATTCCCACCACGTCAGGTTGGCGGCCGCCTGGTTCACCGGCTCGATGATCTCCCATGCCTCGGCGATCAGCCCGTCGTCGAGCCGCCAGATGTCGACGACCGCGATTGCCGGCTCAGCGCCGGGCAGCCGGCGTCTGGAGTGCATCACCACGTGATCGCCGTCGGCCAGCACGTGCTGGATCTCGACGTGCATGCCGGCGAGCGGGACGAGCGCGGCGCCTACGGCGGCGAGCCATTCCGCCTTGGTCTTCGAGGTCGCGTCCGGCCGGTGGTGGGCGAAGTCGTCACTCAGCAGTGGCGCGAGCGCATCGACGTCGCCGGTCGCGACCAGCGCCGTCAGCGCTCGCTGGACGATGCTCTTGTTGTCTGTGGTCATGTCGTGCGTAGTCACAGGTCAGCAGTGTTCCCGCCGTTCGTGGGGGTTGTCGATGAAATGGCATGTCATGGCGTCCGGCTCGCGGAGGAGTAACGTCAGCGGTCATGGACTCGGTCGGGCAACTGTTGCGGCACTGGCGGCATCGCCGGCGGCTCAGCCAGCTGGATCTCGCGATCGCCGCCGACGTCTCGGCTCGTCACGTCAGCCTGGTGGAGACCGGGAAGTCCAACCCGAGTGCCGACATGATCCTCCGGCTCGCCGACCAGCTGGATGTGCCGTTGCGTGAGCGCAACCGGCTGTTGCTCGCCGCCGGCTTCGCTCCCCGCTATGCCGAGCGGCCGCTCGACGGGGAGGCGCTGCCGGCGGTCCGGGACGCGATCGCCCGGGTGCTGCGTGCGCACGAGCCGTACCCCGCGCTGGTCATCGATCGCCGGTGGAACATCGTGATGAGCAATCGCGCCATCGACGCGTTCCTCACCGGCGTCGCCCCCGACCTGCTGCGGCCGCCGATCAACATGGTGCGGCTGGGACTGGACCCACGCGGGCTCGCCCCTCACCTCGTCAATCTGGCGGAGGTCCGCTCGCTGCTGCGTACCCGGATCGCGCGGCAGCTGGCCACCACTGCCGACCCCGAGCTCACCGCGATCTACGAGGAACTGCTGGCGCCCGACGCCGAGGAGGTGATCCACCCGATCGAGTCCGAGGTCGTGATCCCGATGATCTTTCGCTTCGGCGGACGAGAGCTGCGCCTGTTCTCGACCACCACCACGTTCGGCACCCCGATGGACATCACCCTGGACGAGGTCGCGATCGAGTCGTACTATCCGGCGGACGCGGAGAGCGCCGCCTACTTCACCACCTCCGGCGCCGACGCTCGCGCCGACGCGTAGCCACCTGCCCCACGGCCATGCGCCGCGTCCCTCGCCGCCAAGGACACCCGCTGGATCACCGGCATCGTGCCGGACACCACCGGCGGCGCGTACCTCCGCCCCGCATGGGCCCGCCGCCCACGGGGACGCATCGGCCGGGCCGGTATTTCTATTCGCAGGTATAGAGTGAAGACATGGTGCGACCTCCGCTGACCCCCGAAGAGCGGCTCCGCGGCGAGCAACTCGGTCTGGTGCTGCGCCGGGCCCGAGGCGAGCGCAGCATCGTCGAGGTCGCCGCCGCCGCAGGCATGTCCGCCGAGACCCTCCGCAAGATCGAGACCGGCCGCATCGCCACGCCCGCGTTCTTCACCATCGCCGCGCTCGCCGACGTGCTGGGCATCTCGCTCGACCAGCTCGCCCACCACATCACGCCGACACCCACCCCGTAACGCTCCCAAGGCGTCTGCCCGGATGGACGATGCCCGCGTATCGTCCATCCGCCGCCGAATCGGACCCATCGCAGGATTCGCCGGCTGCCCACCTCCCCGCACACTCGGTGCGAACCCACCGAGCGCAGGGAGACCACCCGTGACACTGAGCCCCGTCGGCGAACGCGACCGCCTGCTCGCCCCCGATTTGGCCCGAGGCGTCATGCTCGCGCTGATCGCCGTCGCCAACTCCGCCCTCTTCCTGTACGGCCGGCCGTACGGCATCCGGCAGCACGTCATCGAGCACGGCCTCGCCGACCGGGTGGTGTCCGCGGTGAGCCTGACGTTCGTGGACGCCCGCGCCTACCCGATGTTCGCCGCCCTGTTCGGCTACGGCATGGCGCAGATGTGGAACCGGCGGCGCGACGACGCCGAAGGCCGGGCGGTGCTCAGGCGGCGCAGCCTGTGGCTGCTGGCGTTCGGCGCGGCCCACGGGCTGCTGCTGTTCCCCGGCGACGTGCTCGGCCTGTACGGGCTGCTCGGGCTCCTGATGTGCCGGCTGACGCGGGTGCGGGGCCGGATGCTGCTCGCCGCCGCCGCGGCGTGGCTCGTCCCCGTCGCGGTGATCTCCGCGCTCGTGTACGGCGGCCCCGCCGGTACGACGCAGCGGGCGTACCTGTGGTCGCTCGCCGTGCCGGACCCGGTGACGGCGCTGGCGCTGCGGCCGCTGGAGTGGGTGATGACCCCGTTCGGGATGACGGGCGCGGTCACGGCCGCGCTCGTGGGCGTGTGGGCGGGCCGCCGCTCGCTGCTGTCCCGCGCGGACGCGACGGTGCTGCGGCGCGCCGCCGTCGCGGGGCCGCTCGTCGCGGTGGCCGGGGGCCTGCCCGTGGGGCTGGTCGCCGCGGGCGCCGTGACCGTGCACGACCCCGCCGCCGTCATGGCGCTCAACGCCGTCCACGTGGTGACGGGCGTGGCGGGCGGCCTCGGGTACGCGGCCCTGATCGCCCTGCTGGCGCGCCGCATCGGACAGCGCCGCGGCCCCGTGGTGACCGCCTTGTCGTCCTGCGGCCAGCGCTCGCTGAGCTGTTATCTCCTACAGTCGGTGGTGTTCGTGGCGCTGCTGCCCCCGTACACGGCCGGGCTGGGCGCCCGGCTGGGATCGGCCGCCACGGCGGCGCTGGCGTTGCTGACATGGGCGGGGATCGTGGTGATGGCCGAGCTGATGCGCGCAGCGGGGACGCGCGGCCCCGCCGAGACGCTGCTGCGGCGCCTGACCTACGCGCGCCAGGGGAGACCGTGACGGAACGCGACTGGGACACGGCGTGGCGGGCGCTGCCTCTCGCGCTGCTGGCGACCGCCACCCTGATCGCCACGATCGACGCGTCCGTGCCGCCGGCCGGCCGGGCCGTCACCGTCGCGCTGGCCGCGGCCGTGACGGTGTGGCACGGGTGGATGGTGCTGGCACACCCCGCCTGGCCGGAGCGGGCGCTGCTGCCGATGGCGGTCTACTTCGCCGGGCTGCTGGCGCTGGCGTGGCTGCTGTCGTCCCGCCACCCCGCCTACGCCCTGCTCGTGCTCGCCTGCTTCCCCATGGCGTTCGTGGCATTGCCCGGCCGCTACGCCTACGCCGGGACCGGCGCGGCCGCGCTCGTGGCCATGGGAGACCCGTACCAGGTGGTGACGTCCGGCGACCCGTGGACGCGGCTGGCGCCTGCGCTCGCCGCCGCGGGACTGGCGGCGTTCCTCGGCTGGATCATCCGGGCGATGGAGGCGGAAGCGGAACGGCGGCGTGCCGCCAACCGGGCCCTGCACGACGCCAACCTGCGCCTGGAACGGCTCGGCGAGGAGAACGCCCGGCTGCACGGCGAACTGCTGGCCGCCGCCCGCCGCACCGGCGTCACCGGCGAACGCGAACGGCTGGCCAGGGAGATCCACGACACCGTCGGCCAGGGCCTGGCCGGCATCGTGACCCAGCTCGAAGCCGCCGAAGAGGCCGCCGGCGACACCGAGGCCGTACGGCGCCGCCTGGCCGCCGCCCGCAACCTCGCCAGGCAGAGCCTCACCGAGGTCCGCCGCTCCCTGCACCACCTGCGCCCCGGCCCGCTGGCCGGCAGCAGGCTCCCGCAGGCGCTGGCCGAGCTCGTCTCCGGCTGGAGCGGCACGCACGACGTGCCCGCGACGCTCACCGTCACGGGCACCGCCCGGCAACTGCACCCGGAGGTCGAGGTGACGCTGTTCAGAACGGTGCAGGAGGCGCTGGCGAACGTGGCCCGCCACGCCAACGCCGGCCGGACCGTCGTCACCCTGTCCTACATGGAGGACGTCGTCGTCACCGACGTGCGCGACGACGGGGTGGGGTTCACCCCGCAGCAGGCGCACGGCGACGGCTTCGGGCTCACCGCGATGCGGCAGCGCGTCACCAGGCTGGCCGGGAGGCTGGAGGTGGAGTCGGCGCCCGGTCAGGGCACCGCGGTCAGCGCGACCGTCCCTGCCATCCCCGCCGCGGCCGAATGGGGGCGGCCATGACGATCCGGCTGGTGATCGTGGACGACCACCCCGTGGTGCGCGACGGCCTGCGCGGCATGTTCGCCGAACAGGCCGACCTCGACATCGTCGGCGAGGCCGCCGACGGCGAAGAGGGGCTCGCCCTGGCCGAGCGGGAACGGCCCGACGTCGTCCTCACCGACCTGCGCATGCCGCGCCTGGGCGGCGCCCGGTTCATCGCACTGCTGGCCGAACGCGTGCCATCGGCGCGCGTGCTGGTGCTGACCACCTACGACGGCGACGACGACGTGCTGCCCGCGGTCGCGGCCGGCGCGGCCGGCTTCCTGCTGAAGGACTCGCCGCGCGAAGACGTCTTCCGCGCCGTCCGCGCGGCCGCGGTGGGGGAGTCGGTGCTGTCACCGTCCGTGGCCGCCCGGCTGCTGCGCCACGTGCGCGAACCCGCGCCCCGCACCGCCGAACTCAGCGAACGCGAACGCATGGTGCTCACGCTGGTGGCGCAGGGCCGCACCAACAAGGAGACGGCCGCCGCGCTGTTCGTCAGCGAGACGACCGTCAAAACCCACCTGGCGCACATCTACGCCAAACTCGGCGTCTGCGACCGCGCCTCGGCCGTGGCCGCCGCCTACAGCCGCGGCCTGCTCACCTGAGCCCGATCACCCGAGCTCGATCACCTGGGCCCGATCACCCCTCCGGCGCGGGCCGCTCGCGCAGCAGCGGGTGCGTGCGCATCGCCACCTCCAGCTCGCCCGGCAGCTCGTCGCGGTAGCGGCCCAGCGTCGACAGGTCACTGTGGCCCAGCACCCGCCGCACCGCGTCCATGTCGACCGCGTCGGCCAGCAGATGCGTCGCCGTCGTATGGCGCAACCCGTGAGGCGTCACCGAGCGCCGCTGATCGGGCGGCACCCGCCGCTGCACCCGGTCGATCACCGCCTGCACGTCACCGCGCGCCAGCCGCCGCCCCCGCCACGACAGCAGCAGCGCCTTGTCGGTCGCCTGCGGCCGCCCCCGCTCCAGATACGCCTGCAACACCTCGGCGACATCGCCCGGCAGCGGCACGTCACGCGTACGGCCGCCCTTGCCGAAGATCCGCCAGTAACGCACCCCGTCGTTGGTGAAGAAATCCTCCACATTGGCCCGCACCAGCTCCGACACCCGCGGCCCCACCGTGGCCAGCAGCAGCACGATCACCGCGTCGCGCAGCTCGGTGCGCTGGTCGCGGCGCTTGCTCCGCTCCGGCGGCGCCTGCGGCAGCTCCCGCGCCGCTCCGACCAGGCCCTGCGCCTGCTCACGTGTCAGCGCCCGCCGCTCCGGCCGCAGCCCGCCCCGCTGCCTGGCCGTCACCGTCGAACGGGTCATCGGGTTGAGCTGCACCCAGCCGGCCAGCGTCGCGTGCTTGAACAACGCCGAGATCGACCGGCGGAACCGCGCCTGCGACGACGGGGACTGCCCCGCCCCCGCCGCGTCTCCCGCCGTACCGCCCGCCCGGCGCCCGTCCGGTTTGCGGGCGAACGCCACCAGGATCGCGTCGACGTCCGCGCCGGTCAGGTCATCCAGCACCGTGCCGTCGCCGGCCAGCTCCACCAGCGTCGCCACGTCACGCGCGTACACCTCCGCCGTCGCCGGCGACAGCGCGCCCGTCAGCGTCCTGGCCCGCACCAGCTCCACATAACGGTCGGCCGCCTGCGCCACGGTGATGCGCTCCAGCTCAGCAGGCCGCACCCGCCACCCCCTTCACCCACGGGAAGATCCAAGGACGACGGTAGCGGCCCGCACCGACAGAAAATCAGATGTCGCGGAACGTCTCGATACGCGCGCCCAGCGCGTTCAGCCGTTCGGCGAGATCCTCGTAACCGCGGTTGATCACGTACACGTTGCGCAGCACCGACGTGCCCTCGGCCGCCATCATCGCCAGCAGCACCACCACCGCCGGGCGCAGCGCCGGCGGGCACATCATCTCCGCGCTGCGCCAGCGCGTCGGCCCCTCCACCAGCACCCGATGCGGGTCCAGCAGCTTCACCGACGCCCCCAGCCGGGTCAGCTCCGTCAGGTAGATGGCCCGGTTGTCGTAGACCCAGTCGTGAATCAGCGTCGAACCCTGCGCCGAGGCCGCGATCGCCGCGAAGAACGGCACGTTGTCGATGTTCAGCCCCGGGAACGGCATCGGGTGGATCTTGTCGATGGGGGAGACCAGCTTCGACGGCCGCACCGTCAGGTCGACCAGCCGGGTACGGCCGTTGGCCGCCGGATACTCCCGCCCCCGGTCGTGATCCAGACCCATCTCCTCCAGCACCGCCAGCTCGATCTCCAGGAACTCCACCGGCACCCGGCAGATCGTCAGCTCCGACGACGTCACCACGGCGGCGGCCAGCAGGCTCATCGCCTCGACCGGGTCCTCGGAGGGGGAGTAGTCGACGTCACGCTCGATGTGCGGCTGCCCGTGCACCGTCAGCGTCGTCGTCCCGATCCCTTCCACCCGGACGCCGAGCTGCTCCAGGAAGAAGCACAGGTCCTGCACCATGTAGTTGGACGAGGCGTTGCGGATCACCGTCACCCCGTCGTGACGGGCCGCGGCCAGCAGCGCGTTCTCCGTCACCGTGTCGCCCCGCTCGGTCAGCACGATCGGCCGCGACGGCGCCGCCCCGCGGTCCACCTGCGCGTGGTAGAAACCGCCGGTCGCGGTGATGTCCAGCCCGAAGTGCCGCAGCGCCGACATGTGCGGCTGCACCGTACGCGTGCCCAGGTCGCAGCCGCCCGCGTACGGGATCTGGAACTGCTCCGTGCGGTGCATCAGCGGACCCAGGAACATGATCACGCTGCGGGTGCGGCGGGCGGCGTCGGTGTCCATCGACTCCAGCTCCAGCCGCGCCGGAGGCACGATCTCCAGATCGCTGCCCTCGTTGATCCACCGCGCCCGCACCCCGATCGAGGCCAGCACCTCCAGGATCCGGTAGACCTCCTCGATCCGCGCCACCTTGCGCAGGATCGTCCGGCCGGAGTTGAGCAGCGACGCGCACAGCAACGCCACGCACGCGTTCTTCGACGTCTTGACGTCGATGCTGCCCGACAGCCGGCGGCCGCCCACCACCCGCAGATGCATCGGCCCGGCATACCCCAGGGAGACGATCTCGCTGTCGAGCGCCTCACCGATCCGGGCGATCATCTCAAGACTGATGTTCTGGTTACCGCGCTCGATCCGGTTCACCGCGCTCTGGCTCGTCGCCAGAGCGTCGGCCAGCTGCAGCTGCGTCCACCCGCGATGCTGGCGGGCGTCCCGGATCAGCCGGCCGATCCGCACAAGATAGTCATCTACCACAACAGCAGACCTTATCTCACATATGAGATGTACTCGCGATCGAGGGGGCCGACGCGCCGGACCACTCCCGATGCCGCGCCAGATGCTCCGGCGTCGCCTGCGCCGGCGCCTTGTACACGAACGCCTGCCGCGCCTGCCGGAACCCGTTACGGTCGTCGAACATGTCGCGGCTCATCTCCGCCAGCTCCTCCGCCCGGTAGGCGTCCAGCGGCTTACGCCGCTCATCGGCCTCACGCCCCTGCCGCCGCGCCGCCAGCAGCCGATCGTAGCCCGGATCGGCCGCCAGCCGCTCGGCGTACTCCAGCACCCGCCGCTCGAACTCCATCCGCGACCCGGCCACCGCCTTGTCGGCCAGCCCCAGCTCCACCGCCTCCGCCGCGCCGATCGGCAGCGCCTCCTGCGTCAGCCGCCACGCCCGCTCCGCGCCCACCCGGCGCGGCAGCACGTACGTCCAGTACTCGCTGCCGAACAACCCCATCGTCCGATAGTGCGGATTCAGCACCACCGACTCCCGCACGATCACCCGGTCGGCGCCCAGCCCCATCATGACACCGCCCGCGCCGGCGTTACCCGCCATCGACGTCACCACCAGCTGGCCGGTGCAGTCGAGAATCTCCCGGCACACCGCGTTGATCGCGTTGATGTTCATCCACGCCTCCAGCTCCGGCTGCGGCGAAGCCTCGATCACGTTCAGATGGATGCCGTTGGAGAACGTCTCCCCGCCGCGCACCACCAGCACCCGCGTGTCCTGCGCGGCCGCGTACCGCAGCGCCGAGGCCAGCCGCCGGCACTGCTCGCTGGACATCGCCCCGTTGTAGAAGTCGAAGCTCACCACGCCCACGCCCACGCTGCGGTCGTAGGTGATCTCGCTGTAGCCGGGCCGCTCCGGCAGGCCCGCCACCAGCTCGCCCAGCGCCATCGCCGCCGGCAGCTTCACCGCGCCCTCACGCTCGACGCGCAGGTGACCCACCCACACCGTGCCGTCACCGGTGTGCACCAGCACGGCGCCCTCACGCCGCGCCGCCACCGCGCCCGGCGTGCCCGGCAGGTCCGGGCCCCGGTAGACGTCGAACACCCGCACCGGCAGCTCGCCCAGCACCGTCCGGCCGCCGGGGGAGCCGTCGGCCGCGCGCACCCGCCGCAGGATCTGCTCGCTCGGCTCGGCCCAGGAGAACTCCCGGTCAGCGTGCCGCATCGCCCGCCGCAGCCGCCCCCGCACCTCGGGGGAGCGGTAGTCCAGCGGCACCGGCACGAACGACGCGTCGCCCGCCTTGGCCGCCACCTCCGCCACCAGCTCCACCGCCGCGTCGGCCACCGGGCCGTTGTACAACGACGACTTGCGCGGCGGCTCGGCCGGCATCGGGAACAGCCGGTAACCCCAGATGGGGCCCGCGTCCATCTCCTCGACCGCCTGCAGCGCCGTCACGCCCCACTCCGGCTCGCCGTCCACGATCGCCCAGTCCAGCGACGACGGCCCCCGGTCACCGGGCGGCCCCGGGTGGACGATCACCGTACGGTGGGTGCGCCACAACGCGTCCGGCACCCGCTCCTTCAGGAACGGGCAGATGATCAGATCCGGCTTGGCCAGCTCGGCGGCCTCCACCATGGCTTCCTCGGACACGGCCAGCTCGACGCTCACGTCGTGACCGGCCCGGCGCAACTCCAGCCAGGAACGCTGGGTCAGGCCGTTGAAGGACGAGCAGAGCAGCAAGATACGCAACGCGGAACTTCTTTCCAGGCAAGGGGGACGACACCGGCTGCACGCGCGGTCTTGGCGGGACGGGGCGGGGGACCGGCCGGGGCTGTCACAGGAGGCTCACGCCGCGGCTCCCGGCCCAGGGCAGGGGAGATCCCACATGTCCCAGACCTTCACCGCAGTCCCGTACGACCCATCCATGGTCCCCGATGCTGACATGAAATCTCCACCGCTGCTGACATTTCAGCGCAAATGCCACAGCTCGTGGCCTATTTCGCCTGGTTCGCGGCACAGGTTCGGCCCCGGGAAACCCCATGAACCCGAACCGCCCCCACC
>NZ_SMKQ01000237.1 GCF_004348995.1 Nonomuraea terrae | reverse complement strand
GAGCGTGTCCCACAGCTTGAGCCCCATGTCGGCCGTGGTGTAGAACTCCCAGCCCAGCTCGCCGACGTACGAGACCCGCATCGCAAGCACCGACACATGCCCGATATATCCCGATTTGCAGGTGAAATACGGGAAGCCCTGGTGGGACATGTCCATGTCGGTGAGGCCCTCCACCAGCCCCCTGGCCCAGGGTCCCCAGACGCCGACGCAGCACGTGCCGGGCGTCAGGTCACGCACCCGCACCCCGCCCGGCGCGTGCCGGGTCAGCCATTCGAGGTCGAGGTTGCCGTTCGCGCCGACCTGGAACGTCTCCTCGTCCAGCCGCGCCACCGTGAGGTCAGACCGGATCCCGCCGCCGGCGTCCAGCATCAGCGTGTACGTGACCGAGCCGGGCTTCTTGTCCACGTTGTTCGTCGTCATACGCTGCAGGAACGCCGCCGCCCCGGGCCCGCTGACCTCGATCCGCTTGAGCGGCGTCATGTCGTAGAGCGCCACCCGCTCCCTCGTGGCCCAGGACTCGGCGGCGGCGATCGGCGACCAGTAACGGCCCGCCCACGCGTCTCGCTGCATCGCCCCGAGGAACGGCTCCGCGGCCGCCCCCCGGGCCTCCTCGGGCACGTCGGCGTACTCGTCCCTGCGCCGCCGTACGAGGTCCTCCAGCAGGGGCACGTTCGACTCGAACCAGTGGGGCCGCTCCCACCCGGCCGCCTCAAGGAAGTACGCGCCGAGCTCCCGCTGCCGGACGTGGAACGGGCTGGTGCGCAGCGGCCGCGGCGACTCCATCGGCTGCAGCGGGTGGATGACGTCGTAGACCTCGATGAAGTTCTGCCTGCCGCGCTCCTCGACGAAGGCGGGCGACAACTGCGCCTGCTCGAACCGGCCCAGCTCGCACTCATGCAGGTCGAACCCCGACCGCCCGTCCACCAGCACCTCGGCCAGCGCCCGCGCGACCCCCGCCGAGTGCGTCACCCAGACGGCCTCGGCCACCCAGAACCCGTCGAGCTGCGGAGCCTCGCCGATCAGCGGTAACCCGTCGGGGGTGAAGGAGAAGACCCCGTTGATGCCGTCCGCGTACTTGGACTCGGCGAGCGCGGGCAGCAGCTCGACCGCGTCCCGCCAGGAGGGCTCGAAGTCCTCCTCGGTGAACGCCTGCACCGACGGCATGGTGGTGCCCTTGAGGCCGATCTCGTCCTGGGCGACCGGCATGGGGCGGTGGGCGTACGAGCCGATGCCGATGCGGTCGCCGTGCCGGCGGAAGTACAGGTCGCGGTCCTGGTGGCGGAGGATCGGGCCCTGCGGCTGCGGCGGCAGCGGGCCCGACCTGGCGTACTGGTGGGCCAGCGGCTGCAGCGGCACGGTCAGCCCGGCCATCCGCCCGATCGACGGCCCCCAGAAGCCGGCCGCGCACACCACCACGTCGGCCGGGATCGTCCGGTGCCCGCCGGACGTCACGACCGAGACCCCGGTGACGCGCCCGCCGCGCTGCTCGACCCCCACCACCGTGTGGTGCGGCAGGAACCTGGCCCCGCGCTCGGTGGCCCGCGCCGCCTGGGCCTCCCCGCAGGCCACCGCCGCGGCCAGCCCGTCGCTCGGGACGTGGAGCCCGCCGAGCACCTTGCCCCGGTCGAGCAGCGGCCAGAGCCGCGCGCACTCCCCGGCGTCGATCAACCGGGCCTCGACGCCCCACGACTCGGCCCAGCCGAGCTTGCGGTGCAGGTCGGCCCAGCGTTCGGGTGTGGTGGCCACCTCCAGGCCGCCGACCTGCTGGAAGCACGACGGGCCGAGCGCCGCGTACTTGCTGACGGTGTAGGCGGCGAACGCGGTCATCGTCCTCGACGGGTTCGTCTGGAAGACCAGGCCGGGCGCGTGCGAACTGGACCCGCCGGCGGTGAACAGCGGCCCCTGGTCGACGACGGTGACGGAGGTCCATCCCCGTTCGGTGAGCTCGTCGGCCAGGGCGCAGCCGACGATGCCGGCGCCCACGATCACCACACGGGGCCGACTCATGGCGCCTCCGGTTGTTCCTTAATGCGCAATACGCACCGGACTACGCAACGACCATAGAGCGCCGTTCATCCCGGGACAAGACCGGTGGACCGCCCGACGCCTAGGCTGCTCGGATCATGACAGGGGAGGATCTATGGCGCAGCGGCGCTTACTTGAGGGGCTCGGGGTCACCGCCGCCGAGGAGACCGCCTACCGCGCCCTGCTGCGGCACGGACCGGCCACGCTGAACGAGCTGGCCGCCCAGACCGGCTCGTCCGCCGGGGGCATCCGCCGCATGCTGCCGCGGCTGGAGGACCTCGGCCTGATCTCGCGCGTGGCCGGACGGCCGCTGCGGCTGATCGCCACGCCCCCGAACATCGCGGTCGACATCCTGGTCGCCCGCCGCCAGGAGGAGATCACGCACAGCCGGGCCGCCGCGGCGCTGCTGGCCACGGAGGTCAGCGAGCGCAGCGGGCCGCATCCGGAGGAGGTGCTGGAGGTGGTCTCCGGCCGCGACGCCGTGTCCCGCCGCTACCTCCAGCTCGAACGCAACGCCACCCGCGAGATGCTCGTCCTCGTGCACCCGCCGTACGCGGTGGACATCAGCGACGACCAGGAGAACCGCCGACGCGCCGCCCGCCAGGGCGCTCCCGTCATCCGCGGCATCTACAGCCCGCAGGCGTTCGAGCAGCCCGGCATGCTGGCCCACACGCGCCGCGCCATCGCCGACGGCGAGCAGGCCAGGCTCGGGCACGTGCCGGTCAAGCTGGCGGTCGCCGACGCGAGTACCGCCATCCTGCCGCTGGTCTCCGAGGAGGACCAAGCCGTCGAGAGCGCCCTCGTGGTGCACCCGTCGGCGCTGCTCGACGCGCTGGTGGGGTTGTTCGAGACGCTGTGGCGGGCGGCGGTGCCGCTGCGCCTGACGTCCGAGGACCTGGAGCCGGAGACGTGGCCGCAGGCGCCCGACACGGAGGTGCTGGCCCTGCTCGCGGGCGGCATGAAGGACGACGCCATCGCCCGCCAGCTCGGCCTCAGCCCCCGCACGGTGCAGCGCCGCGTCCAGGTGTTGTGCGAGCGTCTGGGCGCTCGCACCCGTTTCCACGCCGGCTACCTGGCCGCCCAGCACGACCTGCTCGACCAGTGATCCACCACCCGGGCGGCACCCGCCTCCCGGGTGTCACCATGGGTGGGTCAGGGGACCAGGCCAGCCTCGTAGGCGGCGATCACCAAATGCACGCGGGTGCGCGCGCCGAGCTTGGCCAGCAGGTGGCTGACGTGGGTCTTCACCGTGCCCAGGCTGAGGTGGAGCGCGGCACCGATCTGGCCAAGGCGGCCGTCTTGACCGGCGCGGCCCTGACCGTGCTGGTCCTGGTCGGGGGCCTCGGATACGGGTACGGCCGGGTGGTGACCGCGCGGCACGATCCGGCGGTCCTGCCGCCGGACGCCTGGCGGCAGATCGGCGCGGCGGCGCTCGTGCGGGTGATGGCCGCGCTCCTCGGGCTCGCGTTCGGCGCCCTGCTGCGCAACGGAGCCGTGGCGGTCGTGGTTCTGATGGCGGTCCTGTACGTCATCCCGCTGGTCGTCCTGTCGCTTCCCGGCGGCGAGGACGTCGGCGGGTTCCTGCCCCTGGCGGCCGGGCTGGAGCTGCTCCGCCAGACTCCGCAGACGATGCCGGCATCGACGGCGGTCGCGGTCTGCGCGGCCTGGGCACTGGTGCCGCTCGCCATCGCGCTCGCGGTCAGCCGCCGACCCGGCAGCACCTCTAGGTGAGCAGCACCCCGCCGTCGACCGGCAGCGTCACCCCGGTGACGTACGAGGCCGCGTCACTGGCCAGGAAGACCGCGGCGGTCACCAGCTCCTCGGCCTGGCCAAGCCGCTTCATGAGCACCCGCGTCTCCACGATCTGCTCGAGATAACCGGGTTTGTACTGATCGGTCATCTCGGAGACGAAGAACCCGGGCTCCAGGCAGTTGACCCGGATACCGCGCCGTGCCGTCCACTGCTGGGCCAGGTCGCGCGTGAGCCCGGACACGGCCGCCTTGGAGGCGGTGTAGGCGGCCTGCGGCAGCCCCGCCGTGGTCTCGCCGAGCACGCTGCCGATGTTGACGATCGAGGAGCCTGGCCGCATCACCCGCGCGCACGCCTGCGCCATGCAGTACGTGCCGAGCAGGTTGACGTCGATGACCTGCCGGAACTCCTCGGGCGTCTCGCGCAGCGCGGGCACGGCGGTGCCGATGCCGGCGTTGTTGATCAGTACGTCGACACGGCCCAGGCCCTCGACGGCGGCGGCCACCAGCGCGTCGCAGTCTTCCGGCCGCGACACGTCGGTCGCCATCGCCAGGCACCGGCGGCCGGTCTCTTCCACCAGCCGCCGCGTCTCCTCCAGCCGATCGGCGCGGCGCGCACCGATCACGACGTCGGCGCCCGCCTCGGCCAGCCCCCTGGCCAGGGCGACGCCCAGCCCGGAGGAGGCACCGGTGACGACGGCCACCTTGCCGTCGAGCCGGAAGCGGTCGAGCACTTCTAGAGCCCGTATTCCTTGACGATGCGCTCGTGCCGCTCGACCTCGACGCCGATCTCGCGGGCCAGGTCGAGCCAGGCCAGCGGGTGCACCCAGCGCTCGGTGGCGTCGTCGAGCAGCGCGTCGACCTCGGCGGGCGAGACGTCGGGCGGCACCGCGACCCAGCCGAACACGCCGGGCAGCCGCTCGCCGGTGCTCGGGTGGGGGATGGTGTAGTTCTCGTCGCTGTAGACCCACATCGGCCAGCCGCGCTCGGCCATGACCTCGGTGAACTCCGCCCAGTCCTCCTCGCTCGGCGCGGCGCCGTCGAAGAAGTAGCTGGTGTAGCCGCCGGGCCGCAGGATGCGCACCGCGGCGAACGGCGGCACGAAGTTCTGCTGCTCCTTGGGGTCGTCGGGGACGGGCTCGAGCAGCTGCGGGTCGAACACGACCAGGTCGCCGGCGTTGTAGTCCATGCCGCGCGGCTGCGGCAGGGCCAGCCGGGCGGTGGCCGGGCCGGTGCGGATGGACAGCACCTGGCGCTGGCCGCCGTCGGGCGCCGGGAGGACGAGCCGGATCAGGCCCATCTCCTCCTCGATCGGGCCCTCGCTGGACTTCAGCGGCATGCCGAGCTTGGCCGCGCCCTTGCGGACGAGCGCCCAGTCCTCCGCCGAGGTGGCCATGACGATCATGCGCCAGACGTCTTCGTCGGCCAGCTCGTCGATCACCTCGGCCAGCACGTTGGCGGCCCTGTCGTTGTGGTCGAGCTGCTGGGCGGCGCCCGACAGCAGGCGGCGGGCCTCGATGCCGGCGCCGGCCGAGACGGCGTGCTCGGCGGCGTCGAGGCACTCCTGCCAGCGCTCGCGGGCGCTGTGCATGCGGGCGAGGGCGACGTACTGGTCGGCGTGCGGCAGCAACGCGGCCATCTGCTCCAGCCGCTCGTCCTGGCGGGCCTCGATGAGCAGCGTGGTCAGGTAGGCCACGTCGTCGGCGTGGGCGGTGGCGATGTCGCCGGTGTCGACGAGCATCTTCCAGTAGATGTCGGCGCCTGCCGCGGGGAAGCCGAGGAAGCCGAGCGTGGTGGTGTGGCGGCGGGTGGCCTCGAGGTCCTTGCCGGACAGCGGGGCCAGCCAGCCGACCCACTTCTCGGGGTCGGCGTTGAAGCCGTCGGCGGCGTCGAACTGGCCGACCCGCTCCTCCAGCGGCCCCGGCGCCGCGGGCTCCGGGGTGGCGTCGGCGGCGGCCCGCAACGCGGCGATGCGCTCGGCCAGGTCGCCGGTCTCGCGCAGCTCGGCGGCGCCCGCCTCGGCCACGTCGGCCAGCAGCCTGGCCTGCCAGACGCCCTGGCGGCCGAGCGCCAGGTCGCCGGCGACCAGCGCCAGCTCGACGCGGGCGCGGTAGCCGCCCATCATGCCGAAGTAGTCGATCCACTGCCGCACGACGCGGCCCAGCTGCCAGGTGTTGGTGATCTGGGCGGAGCCGGCCAGCTTGGCGACGGCCTGTGTCCATTCGGTGAACACCCGCGGGTGCTCGCCGATCACGTCGAGGTCGGGCAGCGCGTCGACGGCCTCGGAGATGCGGCCCAGCGTGGCGAGGATCAGCGCGCGGCGCACGCCGTCGCGGTGGGGCTGGGCCACCGGGTCGTCGGGCTTGGCGTCGGCCGCGGCCTGCAGCGCGACGAGCGCGTCGTCGCCGCGCCCGGCGGCCAGCAGCGCGCGGGCGCGCTCGGCGCCGAGCTCCCAGCTCGGCTCGCGCCCGGCCGTGCGCAGCCGCTCGATGGCGGAGTCGGCGTAGGTGACGGCCTCGCCGGGCTGGCCGGCGTCGGTCAGGGCGGCGACGTACTGCGTCACGAGGCCGGCGAAGGCCGGCTTCTCGGGGCTGGTCGCCTCGATGCGGGGGCTGAGCGTCTCCAGGCGCTGGGCGGCGTAGCCGGGGCCGTCGGTGTTGGCCCACGCGATGGCGAGGGCCTCGACCGCCGCCGGAGCGGCCGGGCAGTCGCGGACGTCTTCGCGCTCGGCGAACGCGAGCAGCTGCTTCGCGTCGTCGACGGCGACCGCGCCCTGCGTCCGGTCGCCGATGCGGCCGATCAGATGCCAGTAGCGGGCGTAGAACTCGAGCCAGGGCAGCTCCAAGGCCTCCGCCTGCTGCGCGATGGCCGGCGCCATGACGTCGAGCTGCGGATATCGGCCCTCGTAAGCCTGTGCGGGGAGGTCTCCCAGCGCCATGGCGAGGCCCACGTTGCCCGCCTCGGAAAGCTGCTGCTGGGTGTCGCCGACCCAGGCCCAGATGTCCACGTCCATGGGCAGCCAGTCTGCCAGGTCAACGGGCATGCCCAAAACGCAGAAGCTCTATCAGCTCGTCCGATTCGCCGTCGCTCAGGACGGAGAACGCCTCCGCCATGAGCGCGTCGGTCGTCTCCTCGACCGCCGCGCGGCGTGCCACGACCTCGGGCCCCGGCGTCGCGTACGGCTCCGGCCAGGTGAAAAAGCGGGCGATCATCTCGCCCGACCGCTGCCCGAGCGGTGTGCCGTCGTGCTCGGCGGCGAGCGTGGCGTCCAGCGGGTGCAGCCCGGCCGCGATCACGGCATTGGCGTGCAGAGCACCGCGCAGCTCGCGTAAGACGTGCATGAGCTGGACGGCGCGGGCGGGCGCGTCGCCGGGCAGCGGCACGGCCCGCCAGCCGGCGAACAGCGGGGCCCCGACCGGCGAGGCGTTCTCGACCACGCGCTGGAGCAGCTCGGCGATCCTGGCGCAGCCGTCGCGCCCGTCCAGTTTGCGCCGCGCCCACGCGTGGCACGCCTCGGCGTAGAGCTCGACGGCCCGCTCGACGGGGAGCTTGCGCCCGCTCTCCCAGCTCTGCCTGACGTGGTCCGGGGGGAAGAAGACCGCCGCCGCGCTCACCACGTCGGCGTCGCACTCGCCGAGGACGCCGCAGCGGCCCCGGAAGTAGAACTCACGGGCGCCGAGGCCGTACTCGTCGCAGACGGCCTTGGCCTCCCTGGAGATCATGAATCCGCCGCCGTACTGCCCGATGGGCGACTTGACCGCCCTGGCAGTGGTCCGCGCGTCCGCCATGTCCACTCCTCGGTTCGTGAAGTGAACCCAGCATCCGCTATCAGAACATCATTCTGCAAGTAGGAGTTCGCCGCTGGCGATGATCTCGGCGGGGCCCGACAGGTAGCTCGTGTCCTCGTCGAGGATGACCGTCAGCGTGCCGCCCAGCACCTCGACCGTCCACGTGCCGAGGGTGTCGCCCGACAGCCTGGCCGCGGCGACGGCCGTGGCCACCGCGCCGGTGCCGCAGGAACGGGTCTCGCCGGCGCCGCGCTCGAAGACGCGCATGACGGCGCGGGTGGTGCCGACCGGGTTGAACAGCTCGATGTTGACGCCGGCGGGGAAGACGCACGTGTCGAAGGCGGGCTGGTGGCTCAGGTCGAGCTGGGCGACCGGATCGCCGATGGCGCAGGCCAGGTGAGGGTTGCCCATGTCGACGTGGACACCGGTGTATTCGTGCCCGCCGAGGCAGGCCACGCTCTCGCCGAGGACGACGGGCTTGCCCATGTCGACGGTGATGTCGCCGTGGGGCTCGACGCGCACCTTGCGCAGGCCGCCGCGCGTCGCCACCGCGAACTCGGTCGCATTCTCCAGCCCGGCGTCGATCAGGTATCGCGCGAAGACCCGTACGCCGTTGCCGCACATCTCGGCCACGCTGCCGTCGGAGTTGCGGTAGTCCATGAACCACTCGGCCGCCGACGCCTGCTCGGCCACCTCGTGGCTCTGCTTCGTGCGCGCCACCCGGAGCACGCCGTCGGCCCCGACGCCGGCTCTCCTGTCACAGATCTTGGCGACGACCGCGGCCGAAAGGTCGACCACACCGTCGGGATCAGGCAGGATGACGAAATCGTTCTCGGTGCCGTGCCCCTTGAGAAAGCGCATTGTACAAGTTTATCCGCATGAGTGCTCGGAGACTCGCGCGAGGGATCTTTCCAGGAGATCGGGAGCGTCGTACGGCAGCCAGCACACCCGCGGATCCCTGCGGAACCACGACTCCTGGCGGCGGGCGAAACGCCTGGTCAGACGGACGGTCTCGGCGAACGCCTGCTCTTCGCTCCACTCGCCCTCGAGGAAACGGATGACCTGGGCGTATCCGAGGGCCCTGCTCGCCGTACGGCCCTGCGCCAGCCCTCGCTCCAGCAGCGTGCGGACCTCCTCGACCAGGCCCGCCCGCCACATGCGCTCGACCCGTACGGCGATCCGCTCGTCGAGCTCGGGCCTCGGCACCTCCAGGCCGATCTGGACGCTCGGGTAGACGGCCTCGTAGGTCGGCATGGTCGCCGTGAACGGGCGCCCCGACAGCTCGATCACCTCCAGCGCGCGCACGATGCGGCGGCCGTTGGTCGGCAGGATGGCCGCCGCGGCGGCCGGGTCACGCTCGCGCAGGCGCTCGTGCAGCGGGCCGGGACCGACCTCGGTCAGCTCGGCCTCCAGCCGCGCCCTGATCTCCGCGTCGGTGCCGGGGAACTCCAGGTCGTCGATGGCCGCCCGGACGTACAGGCCGCTGCCGCCGACGAGGACGGGCACCCCGACGGCGTCGATGACGGCCCTGGCCAGCTTCTGGTACTCGGCCACGCTGGCGGTGACCGTCACGTCCCAGACGTCGAACAGGTGGTGGGGCACGCCGCGCATCTCGGCTGGGGTGAGCTTGGCCGTGCCGATGTCCATGCCGCGGTAGAGCTGCATGGAGTCGGCGTTGACGCACTCGCCGCCCAGGCGCAGGGCGATGTCGACGGCGAGATCGGACTTTCCGGCCGCGGTGGGGCCCACGACGGCGATGACGGGATGCTGGCGCACCCCTCCAGTCTGCTAGAGGTCGAGGAGTGTCGGTTGCAGATAGCCCTCATGGGTGAGCAGCCACCGCTTCGTCTCGACGCCCTCCCCGCCGCTGAACCCGCCCAGCCCGTTGCCCGCCACGACGCGGTGGCACGGCACGACGATCGGGATCGGGTTGGAGCCCATGATCGAGCCGATGCCGCGCGCGGGCACCCCTGAGCCGCTCAGCCGGGCCAGCTCGCCGTAGGTGACCGCGGTGCCGTACGGGACGCGGTGCAGGGCCTGCAGGACGCGCAGCCGCGCGCCGGACATCAGCCGCCAGTCCATCGGCGTCGCGAACTCCTTGAGCTCACCGGCGAAATAAGCATTCAGCTCGGCGACCGCGCAGGCCGTACGATCCGAATCATGGACCTCAGCCAGGCCCAGGCGGTCGGCCAGCCGCTCACGGGACCCCCACCCCGACGCGACGAGACCGATCTCGGTCAGGGCCAGCGTGAACGGGCCCACCGGCGTGGGCACCTCGGCGTAGGCGACCGTGTTCTCCATGGGGGCCATCATGTCCTCACGTGAGCTCGTGGTGCTGGGCACCTCCAGCGCGGTGCCCACCCGCCACCGTAACCACAACGGCTACCTGCTGCGCTGGGACGGCCAGGGCTACCTGTTCGACCCCGGCGAGGGCACGCAGCGGCAGATGACGTTCGCGGGGCTGAGCGCGCACGACGTCCACTGGGTCTGCGTCACCCACTTCCACGGAGACCACTGCCTGGGCGTGCCGGGCGTCGTGCAGCGCATCGCCCGCGACAAGGTCCGCCACCCGGTGCGGGCGGTCTTCCCCGCCTCCGGCGCGAGCTACTGGCGGCGGCTGCGCCACGCGACGGCCTTCGCCGACACCTCCGTGATCGAGGAACACCCCGTCTCCGGTGAGCTGGCCGGCGTCGGCCCGCTGACCGCGCGCCGCCTGTCCCACCCCGTCGAGTCGTACGGCTACCGCCTCCAGGAGCCGGCCGGGCGGCGCATGCTCCCCGAGCGGCTGGCCGCCCACGGCATCCGCGGCCCGGAGATCAGCGAGCTCCAGCGCACCGGCTCCGTGCGCGGCGTCACGCTCGACCAGTGCAGCGAGCCGAAGCCGGGGCAGAGCATGGCGTTCGTCATGGACACCCGGCTGTGCGACGCCGTCTTCGAGCTGGCGCAGGGGGTCGACCTGCTGGTGATCGAGTCGACGTTCCTGTCGTCGGAGAGCGCGCTGGCCAAGGAGTACGGGCACCTGACGGCGTTCGAGGCGGGGGTGGTGGCCGCCGGCGCGGGCGCGCGCCGCCTGGTGCTGACGCACTTCTCCGAGCGGTACGGGTTCGACGACGAGCCGGCGTTCACCGAGGAGGTACGCCGCAGCTACGGCGGCCAGGTGGTGCTCGCTCGCGACCTGATGAAGATCCCGGTGCCGGGGCGTCAGGCCCACAGCGCGGCGAAGTAGCCGACGCCGTACGGCGCGCTCTGCATGAGCAGCCGCCCGTCGTACGCGCTCGCGCCGGCCGCTCCCGCCAGCACCTGCAGCGCGGCCCGGCCGCTCACCCACAGCCGGTCGGCCTCCTCGGGGTCGAGCGCGGCCAGCGGCGCGGGGTCGCCGGCGGCGAGCGCGGCGGCGATGCGGGCGTTGAACGGCCCGGCCGCGTCGTCGTACCGGCCGGGCGCTCCGGGGCTGAGACAGGCCGAGCCGTCGGCCATGACGACCAGCGCCACCCTGTCCGCGGCCGCTGCGAGCTCCTCCCCCAGCTTCCTGCAGTCCTCGCTCGGCGCGTCGAACGCCACGGACCGCAGCCGGTCGGGGGCGTGGCCGTCGAGGAGCAGGCGGCCCACGGTCAGCGACAGCGGCAGCACGGGCTCTCCCCGGCCGGCCGTGCGGTCGACGCCCCAGGCGCGCAGGCTGCCGGCGGCGGCGCCGTCGTACGCCTGCGACGACTCGGCGCCGCCCACCACGATCAGCGCGTCGGGACGCGCCTCACCGACGGCGGCGATCGCGGCCAGGCAGGCGGAGCGGAGGTCGGGCATCCCGAGCACGACCAGCGGGGTGGGCGGGCATACGGCCGCGGCGACAAGCACGACCGCAAGCGTACGACTCCCGCCGAATCCCCGTGACACGCCTCCACGTCACCGCAGGCCACCGGGTCAGAACGGGCTGCGGCCCGCGTGGATCTCGGCGACGAGCTTCTCGGTGTAGGCGTGGACCAGCCGGTGGACCCCGCCTCCGAAACTGATCCTGGCGACACCCAGCTCCGCCAGCCTGGCTAGCTCGGGCACCCCCGGCCGGAAGAAGACGTTGACCGGCGCGCCCAGCTCGTCGACCAGCGCGCGGATCTCGTCCTCGTCGCCGAGGCCGATCGGGTACACGCAGTCGGCTCCCGCCTCCAGGTAGCGGCGCGCGCGCCGGACGGCCTCCGCGCGCGTGGCGCCGCCGTGGAGGTAGACGTCGACCCGGGCGTTGATCACCAGCTCTGGCCGGGCCGCCCGCACCCCGGCCAGGAACTCCGCCTGCTCGCCCGGGTCCACCAGCTCGCCGGTGCCGGGGAGGGAGTCCTCGAGGTTGCACCCGACGGCGCCGGTCTCGGCCAGGCGCTCGGCGAGCTCGGCCGGTTCGAGCCCGTAGCCGCGCTCCATGTCGGCGGTGACGGGCACGTCGACCGCCCTGACCACGCGGGCGACGGCCGCGAGCATCTCCTCGACGGGGGTCTGCTCGCCGTCGTCATGGCCGAGCACACGGGCGACGGCTGCGCTCCCGGTCGCCACCGCGGGGAACCCGGCATCACGTACGGCTCGGGCGGAGGCGGCGTCCCAGACGTTGGGCAGGACCAGCGGCTTCCCGGGGATGTGCAACGCACGCAGCGCGGCCGCTCTGTCAGTCGTCATGCCACGACCCTAGGCTGCCCCGTGACCTGCGCGTAGAGCCACTGGCCACCGTTTACGGCGAGCCACTTCCACGGACCGCGCGGCGGGGCACCCGCTCACCGCCGTCGGCGGGGCCGCCCGTCAGCAGCCGGCTGTGGAGCACTGGCCCTCGACCACGCCGGCCGGGCCGTCGGCGGGGGTGTCGGCCGGGGCGACGCCGCCTGAGGGCTTGCCCGAGCCGGAGGGGGCCGTGGTGGGCTTCTTGCCGCCGTCGGTCTTGGCGTCGCCCGAGGAGCCCGTGCCGGTCGAACCGGTGCCCGTCGAGCCCGTGCCCGTCGAGCCCGTGCCCGTCGAGCCGGTGTCGCCCGTCCCGGCCTGGTCGCCGCCGCCCACGCCGGCGTCGCTCACGCCGCCCATGGTGGCGTCGTCGCCGCCGAGGTCGTCACCCGGGGTGTCGGTGACGGCGTCGCCCATCGTGGCGTCGTCGTCCTCGCCGCTCAGCTCGTCGGTGCCGCCCGCGGTCTGGGAGGGCGCGGAGGTGCCGCCGCCGGGCTGGGCCGCTTCCTCGGAGCCGCCGGCCAGCGTGAAACCGATGCCGCCCGCGACCAGCACGGCGACGATGGCGCCCAGGACGATGATGAGCGTCTTGTTGGTGTTCTTCTTGCGCCGGGTGTTTTCCGGGGGAGTATTTCCCGGCCCCAGGAGGGTGTCTCCCGGACCGGACAGGATCTCCTGACGATCGCGATCGATCGGATCTTGCATGGGGGTACAGCTCCCTGCGGTCGTATCGGGGAAAGCTCGCCGGCTTCCGCGGGTGATGGACCACACTAGCCGCATCGGCGGAATGCTCGCACACCAATCACAAAGGAATCACGACTTGTCCCCCCTTAGATCCATTCGCCCAGGTAGTCGCGCCGGCCTGGCACCCGCGGCCGGAGCGGCCGGGGTACTCGTCACCGCGACTCTGGGGATTTTCCTGGCATTCACCGACTCACCCGAACATTCTCCGCGGCGATCTTCAGAAATCGATCAGGAAACCACGCTTACCGTGAGATCGAAATCACCATCGACGCCACTCATAGCGTCGGAGTTAACACCCACAGCCACCACGTCACGCCACTCTCGCGCGCCTTCACATGGAGCGATCCATCTGCCGACGGCGCGACCCGCCGACCTCGTGCTCGGGCCGCTGCCCCTGCCCTGGATCGAACAGGTCCCACCCGTCGCGCTGCCGTCGGTGACGGCAGGCCCCATGGCCTCGCCGCAGGCACGCCGACCAGCCAGGAGCGGCGCCGAAC
>NZ_SMKQ01000236.1 GCF_004348995.1 Nonomuraea terrae | reverse complement strand
GGGGAGGACCGGGCGGTGCTCAGGTTCGCGGTGGCCGACACCGGCATCGGGGTCGGGCCGGAGGACCGCGAGCGGGTGTTCGGCGTCTTCCGCCAGGTCGACTCGGCCATCACCCGCCGCACCGGCGGCAGTGGCCTCGGCCTGGCCATCAGCCGGCAGCTCGTCGAGCTGATGGGCGGCCGGATCGGGCTGGACAGCGTCGAAGGCGTGGGCAGCCGGTTCTGGGTGACGCTGCCTGTCGACGTCCTGACCTGGACCGAGCCGGAGCAGGAGACGCTGGAAGGGCGGCGCGCGCTCGTCGCCGACCCGCGCCCGGAGGACCGCGCGCTGGCCGCGCGCTTCCTGACCGAGGCCGGGCTGGAGGTGGCGCAGAGCAGGGACGAGGAGTCGGCTCTGGCGCTGCTGCGGGCCGCCGCCGCGGGCGGGGAGCCGTACGAGCTGGCGGTGGTCGCCCTCGACCTCGGCGCCGCCCCTGAGCCGGGCGCGAGCTCGCTCGCCCATGCCATCCTCACCGACCCGGCGTTCCAGGCCACCAGCGTCGTCGTGGTCGTCACGCCGGGCCGCTCCGGCTTCGCCTGGCCGGGCGGCGCGGGGGAGCGGCACGTGCAGTCGATCACCCGGCCGCTCAGCCGCCGCCGCCTGCTCGCCGCCGTGGAGAACGCCCTCGGCGACGGCGAGAGCCCCGGCGAGCCGCTGGAGGGCGCCGAGGCCGGCGGCGGGGGAGCGCGCATCCTCGTGGCCGAGGACGACGAGGTGAGCAGGCAGGTCGCGCTGCTCGTCCTCGAACAGGCCGGGCACGAGGTCGAGGTGGTCGAGGACGGCGCCCAGGCGGTGCGTGCGGTGCTGGCCGGCGGGTACGACCTGGTGTTCATGGACTGCCAGCTGCCGGTGCTCGACGGCCTGGCCGCCACCGAGGAGATCAGGACCCGCGAGGAGGTCCACACGCCGATCATCGCGATGACCGCCGCCGCCATGCCGGACGACCGGATCCGGTGCCTGGAGGCGGGCATGGACGACCACCTGGCCAAGCCGGTCGACTGGCAGCGGGTGCTGGCCAGGATCCCGGAGTGGGCGGCCTCGGCCGGGCTGCCGCCCGAGCTGGCGGGACTGTCGCCGGAGGCGCTGGCGGACGTCGCGCAGGCGTACCGGGGGACGGCAGGGAAGACGCTCGCGGAGTTGCGGCAGGCGCTGCGCGACGGCGACCGGGCGCTGGCGGCCGAGCTGGCGCACCGGCTGAAGGGCGCGTGCGCGACCGTCGGCGCGGTCCGCGAGGCCGAGCTGTGCCAGCAGGTGGAGGAGCTCGCGCGGGCCGGAGCCGCGGTCGGGGACGAACTGCTCGACGAACTGGGCGAACTGCTCGACGACGTTCCCGAGTGGATGAACGCCTGACCCCTCACGAAAGATTTCCTGACTCGCGGGCATGACCGTAGGTGGTGAGTCATGACATCTTGGATCGTGGCCGCCGTCACACCTGCATTTCCGCACCCAAAGCTTCCCGCCTGTCCGCCGTACGCGAAGACACCTGGAGAGAGTCCGTGGAATCGTTCGGCACCGCCATCCCCTTAGACCCCACCGGCCGTGACATCCACGGCGAGGCCGCCCGCATCCGTGGCACCGGCCCGGCGACCCGGGTGGAACTGCCCGGCGGTGTGGTCGCGTGGGCGATAACACGGCACGAATCCCTCAAGCAGCTCCTGGCCGATCCGCGCGTCTCCAAGGATCCACGCCGTCACTGGCCGGCCTACATGTCCGGGAAGATCACTCCGGACTGGGTGCTCTACTCCTGGGTGGCGGTGGACAACATGTTCACCGCCTACGGCTCCGAGCACCGGCGGCTGCGCTCACTGGTCTCCAAGGCGTTCACGGCCCGCCGCACCATGGCCCTGCGCCCGCGTATCGAGGAGATCACCGAGGAGCTGCTCGGCACACTCGCCGGCACCGTGGCGGGTGAGCCGGTCGATCTGCGCGAAGAGTTCGCCTACCAGCTGCCCACCCGGGTGATCGGCGAGATGTTCGGCCTCCCCGACAGCGCGCGAGGGGATCTGCGCCGGATCGTCGACGGCGTCTTCCACACCTCCGCGGACCCCGAGCAGGCCATGGGCACCCTGCGCCATGCCTACGAGGTCCTGGGCGGCCTGGTCGCGTCGAAACGCGACAACCCCGGCGACGACATGACCAGCGACCTGATCGCCGCACGCGACGAGCAGGGGGACGGCTCACGCCTCAGCGAAGCCGAGCTGATCGACACCCTCTTCCTGATGATCTCGGCTGGTCATGAGACCACCGTCAACCTCATCGGCAACGCCGTCGTGGCTCTGCTGACCCATCCTGCCCAGTTCGGCCTCGTCCGTGCCGGTCAGGCCTCGTGGGACGACGTGATCGACGAGACGCTGCGCTGGCAGCCGCCGGTGGCCAACCTGCCCCTGCGGTACGCGACCGAGGACATCCCCCTCGGTGACGTCGTGATCCGCAAGGGGGAGCCCATCCTCGCCGGTTACGCCGCCACCGGACGCGACCCGGCGCAGCACGGGGACGATGCCGGCCGCTTCGACCTGACCCGTCCCACCCGGCGCGACCATCTGTCCTTCGGCCACGGCGTCCACTACTGCGTGGGTGCTCCGCTGGCCAGGCTCGAAGCCGGCGTCGCCCTGCCCGCCCTGTTCGACCGGTTCCCCGACCTGGCCCTCGCCGTCCCCGCGGACGAACTGGCGTCTCTGGACTCCTTCATCGCCAACGGCCACCGGGCCCTGCCCGTGCTGCTGCGCCCCTGACCTGCCGGAAGGCGGCCGGCGCTGTCTGCGTCGCTGTCCGTGTCGCTGTCTCGGGCGTCGTCTCAGTCGCAGCAGGAGCAGTTGCAGCCGTCGCAGCAGCAGCCGTCCGAACTGCAGCAGGAGCAGCAGTCCCCGCAGTTGCTGCAGCAGTCGCCGTATCGGCAGACGTAGCAGCGCTCGTCCCAGGACTCGCCCGCCAGCGTGCTCCACTCCGGCCGCCACAGCCCGCAGGTGAGGAAGATCGCCGTGCCGGCCGCCGACCTGCGGATCCAGCCGGGCCGCCGGCGCAGGTCGGCGGCGGGGCGGAACGCGCGGTCCACCGCCCGGCGCACCTCGGCGCCGAGCAGCGCGTCCACCAGGTGGCGTTCCTCGAAGCGCACCTCGGCGAGCGCCAGGGCCAGGCCGTGGGCGGCGTCGTCGCACAGCCGCCGCGCCTCCTCCGGCGTGGTGCCGGTGGCGGTCAGCGGGTTGAACGCCCCGCGGGCGTCGTCCTCCGCCCGATCCTCGTACGCGTCCACCAGGTGTGCGATGCGGCCGAAGAACCTGCCCGCCTCGGCCAGCGCGGCGGCGTTCTCCGGCCGGCCGGCCAGCACCGCCGTGTGCGCGAACGCCGCCGCGACCGCCTCCTCGGCCGGCGCCGTCAGCTCCAGCACCCCGGCGACCGCCTCCTCCGCCGGTTGCCGGGCTCCGGCGAGCTCCGCCTCCGCCACCTCCGCCGGCTCCGGCGCTCCGGCGACCGCTTCCTCCGTCGGCTCCAGCACCGCGGTGACCGGCGGCGCGGCCCGTTCGAGCACCGCCGTTTCGCGACCACGGGCTGCGAACGCGCGTTCCAGGGCCAGCTGGCGGGTGACCGTCGCGGCGAGGGGCGTCGTGTCGAAGCCGACCTCGGCCGCCAGGCGGGCGCCGGCCTTCTCCCAGCGAGCCGCCAGTCGCGTACGCGCCCCGGCCGTGGCGCGGCCGCCGTCGCCGTCGGCGACGTGGTCGCGGATCTTGCCGGCGGCCAGCACGAGCGACACCCCGGCCGCGAGCCGCGCGCCGCTCGCCCGCGCGTCCACCACCTCGGCGCCGCGGAAGCCCCGTAACGCGCACGGTCCCGCAGTCCGGCGCGGCGCCGCCGACGGGAGCTGCGCCTCGGTGAGCACCGAGATGATCAGCGTGTCGTAGTTGGTCGCCAGCCGCGCGCCCTGCCCATGGCCGTCGCGCAACGTCAGGCACAGACCACACAGATGGGCCCGCCACGCTTCACGCAGCGACGGGCAGCCGTGCTCACCGCACGGCCGGATGATCCCGAACACATGACCTCTCAGCGGTATCGCCCCGATTGGCGAAGATCATACGGGTCCGCACCCCACACCCGCGCCGCTCCCCACAGAACCGGTCTCCCCGAATGCCGCGACGAGGTCAGGCGCCCCGGCGGGTCGCGGTCATGCGCCGGCGCAGGTTCCAAGCACGTCCTCGGACCGACCGCCCGTCGAGGACCCAGCCGAAGGTCCAGACGCCGGGTTCGCGACAGACGCGGATCCCGGCGTTGTCGAAGAAACGCGACGACCAGGTCTCACGTGCCGACGAACTGCCCGAACAGCATGACCTGCTCGGCGGTGCCCGGATGCGGCCCGGTGGCGTGCAGGATCAGGGAGAGCGTCATGTGATGCGTTCTTTCTCTCAGCGGGACCGTCGCCAGAGGCCGGGGTAGTCGACGACGAGCCCGTGGTCGTCCACCGTGATGTCGGCCCGGAACGTCCCCGACTCATAGCGGTACACCGTCACCGCCCCGCTGCGCCCCAGGCACGTGTAGCGCTGGGTCACCGCGCGCGGCTCCAGGTCGGGAACGTCGACGTAGACCACGAGCAGGTCGGCGGCGGCGCCCGGAGCGAGGCCGAGCCTGCGGATCGCCAGGGTGTTGGTCAGCGGCGTCGTGGAGATGTCGACGTCCACGCAGCCGGACAGGCCGGGCAGCGGCCGGCCGCTCCCGTCGGTCCAGGCTCCCCGGCCGTCACCGGCGATGACCAGGGCGCGCCCGCCGACCTCGACCGACAGGTGCCGGGTGCGCCCGCCGTCGTCGGCGGTGAGCCGGTACGCGACGCGCGCCGGCCCGTCCGGCAACTCGTGCACGGCCAGGCCGTCCGCGTGCAGCCCATCGTCTTCCGTCCATCGGACGTGCTCAAGGCCGGGCCAGGCCAGCGACGACCACATCACGTCCATGCGCACCTCCGTGTAACCGGCCATTGCAATAGCAGGTTAACGAGCGAAGGCCGAACGCTGCAACCGGTAACCTGGATAAGTGGTTAACGTTCGCGATGGGTCCCCGCAGGAGGCCCCGGGCGCGCTGGAACGCGTGCGAGAGCTGCTGAACACCTGGCTGATCCCCAACGACACCCGCCGGCCGGCCGACCGCTTCGACGACTACGCCGCGCCCCTGCCGGCGCCGGACCGGGACGTCCTGCGCCGGCTCCGCGACGACCTCCGCGCCGCGGTGGAGCGCCAGCCCGGCTCCGACGACCTGATCAACGCCTGGGTCCACGACCTCGGCCTCGGCGTACGCGTGCACGACCGCACGCTCGTCTTCCGGCACGACGCCGGCACCGCCGGCGAGATCCTCGCCATCGTCCTGGAGGCGATCACCACCCGGCAGTGGGATCGGCTCAAGGCCTGCCCCGACTGCCGCTGGGTGTTCTACGACCACACCAGGAACGCGAGCAAACGCTGGTGCCTGATGAACGCGGGCGGCCCCGGCGGCCGGGCGTGCGGCACGATCGCGAAAGTACGCCGTCACCGCCGCAACCGCGCCGGGCGCGACCCCGGCGGTCAGCTTTCGAGATAGCGCAGCACGGCCAGGACACGGCGGCTGTAGCCGGGCTGGCGGGGCAGGTCGAGCTTGTCCATGAGGGCGTTCACGTGTTTCTCGACCGTGCTGAGCGAGACGTGCAGGCGTTCGGCGATGGCCGCGTTCACCAGCCCCTCGGCCAGCAGGCGCAGCACCTCGCCCTCGCGCGGGCTCAGCCGGCTCAGCGGGTCGGCGTGGGTGGTGCGGGCCAGCAGCTGCCGCACCACCTCGGGGTCGAACGCCGTGCCGCCCGCGCTGACCCGCTCCAGCGAGTCGAGGAACTCGGCGACCTCCGACACGCGGTCCTTCAGCAGGTAGCCGAGGCCCTCGGTGGAGCCGGCCAGCAGCCGGGCCGCGTAGTGCTGCTCGACGTACTGCGACAACACCAGCACCCCGACGCCGGGCAGGCGCTCGCGGATCTCCAGCGCCGCGCGCAGACCGTCGTCCTTGTGCGTCGGCGGCATGCGCACGTCGACCACGGCCACGTCGGGGCGGTGCCGCTCGACCGCCTCGACCAGCGCGGGCGCGTCGCCGACGGCGGCCACGACCTCATGCCCGGCGTCGGCCAGCAGCCGCGTCAGCCCTTCGCGCAGCAGCACGGAGTCGTCGGCCAGGATCACCCGCACGGCGGCGCCTTCGGCAGCATGGCGGTGACGCGGGTGGGACCGCCGGGCGGGCTGTCGACGGTGAACGTGCCGTCGAGCGCCAGCACCCGCCGGGCCAGCCCGGACAGCCCGCCGCCCGACGGGTCGGCCCCGCCCTTGCCGTCGTCGGAGATCGCCACGCTCACCGTCCGCTCGTCCTCGCTCAGGACCACCAGGATGTCATGCGCGCCGGCGTGCTTGACGGCGTTGGTGATCGCCTCACGGACCACGAAGTACAGGGCGGTCTCCACCTCCGAGACGAGACGGCCGGACAACCCGTCGTGCACGGTCACCGGCACCGGCGAGCGCTCGGCGACGCCCGCGAGCGCGGCCCGCAGCCCCAGTTCGTCGAGCGCGGTCGGGTAGATCCGCCAGGCCACGCTGCGCAGCTCGTCGAGGAGCCGGCGCGACTCGGTGTACGCCTGGGCGACCAGCTCGTGGACCTGCTCCTCGTCGCTGCTGTGCCGGGCCCGCCCCAGCAGCATGGCGAGGGCGACACCGCGCTGCTGGACGCCGTCGTGCAGGTCGCGTTCGATCCTGCGCCGCTCGTCGTCGACGGCCCTGACGATGCCGGAGCGGGTCGCGGTCAGCTCGGCGATGCGCCGGCGCATCAGCTCGCCGCCGTCGGGGCCGAGGAAGTGAACGGCCACGCGGCGTTCGAGCGCCGCCATGCCCAGCACCAGGAGGGCGCTCACCACCAGCAGCAGCGCCCCGCTGCTCAGGCCCACCACGTCGCTGCTGGTGACCAGGTTGACGCCGGGCAGCTCGAGCGGGATCGGTTCCGCCCGCCCCCACAGCAGCGCCCACGTGCCGCCGGCCAGGAACAGCAGGGCCAGGAACAGCAACGACGTGCAGGCGTACCCGCCGAGCAGGCCGAGGGCGGCGCGGGCGGCGAGGAAGGCGTACCCGCCGTTCTCGCGCGAGGTGTCAAGGCCGAAGAAGCGCGACAGCCGGGCCCGCTCCATGGCCGTCAGCCGGGCCAGCCCGCGCGCGGCGACCGGCCGCAGCGCGGGCACCAAGCACGCGGGCGCCGCCGCCAGCAGGAAGAGCGACTCGGCCAGGCCGAGCGCCATCCCGAGGACGGCTCCGGCCAGCGCGCGGGGGATCCTGCTGCCTGACATCGGCGTGAGTCTAGGCGGTTCAGGCATCGCGGCGGCGCAGCAGGACGTGGCCCGCCGCCACCGCCACCGCAGCCCAGGCCAGCAGCCACGCCAGCCCCTCCCAGGCCGGGTAGGGCATCGGCCCGCCCGCCATGTTCACCGTGCTGCCCATGAACGCCAGCCCCGCGAACGTCGGCATCCGCAGCGCCGCCCCCAGCGCCGCCGGGGATCCGGCCATCAGCAACATCAGCGGCAGGCCCAGCAGCAGCATGAACATCACCGTCAGCGTCCCGGCCGCGCTGCGCATCGCCAGCCCGGCCCCCACGGTCATCACCGACACCAGCGCGTAGAACACGCCCACGCCCAGCAGGTCGCGCACCACCTCGCCGGGCGGCAGCACGACGAGCCCGCCGAACAGGTCGATCGACAGCAGCAGGTAGACGGCCGCCGTCGCCGCAGCCCCCGAGAGCACGCCCGCGACCGCCATGACCGGCGCCACCACCAGCGCCTTGGCCGCCAGCATCACTCCGCGCACCGGCGTCGCCTGCAGCGTCACCCGGACGGTGCCGGAGGCGTACTCGGAGGTGACCGCCAGCATCGCCGCCGCCACCAGGGCCAACTGAGCGAACGACGTGGCCGCGACCACCGGCTCGCTCGCCGTCAGCCGCAGCCCCGTCGCGCCGTCCCGCAGCGCCTCGGTGGCGGTGGAGCCGCCCAGCGTGACCGCGCCGAGCACCATGAGGACCAGCGCGCCGCCCAGGCACCACCACGTGGACCTGACCGACCACAGCTTCACCCACTCGGCCGCGACCGCCTGCCGCAGAGTGCTCATGCTCCCGCCCTTTCCGCTCCGTACTCGACGCTGCCCGAGGTCAGCTCCTGGTAGGCCTGTTCCAGCGAGGCCTCCCGGGTGCGCAGCCCGTGCAGCCGGATGCCCGCCTCGTACGCCAGGTCACCGACCCGCTCGACGGGCGCGCCGGTCGCCTCCAGCTCGTTCTCGCCGAGCCGGTCGACCCGGATGCCGGCGGCGCGCAGCCGTACGGCGAGGTCGCCGGCGTGCGGGGTGCGGACCAGCACGGCCGTCAGGGAGCTGCCCGCGATGACCTCCGCCAGCGGCGCGTCCATGATGAGGCGGCCCTTGCCGATCACCACGAGGTGGTCGGCGGTCAGCTGCATCTCGCTCATCAGGTGACTGGAGACGAACACCGTGCGGCCCTCGGCCGCCAGCGAGCGCATCAGCCCGCGCACCCAGCGCACCCCGTCGGGGTCGAGCCCGTTGACCGGCTCGTCGAACAGCAGCACCTCCGGGTCGCCCAGCAGCGCCGCCGCGATGCCGAGTCGCTGGCTCATCCCGAGGGACAGCGTCCCGGCCCGCTTGCCGGCCGCGCCCGCCATTCCGACCATCTCCAGCACCTCGTCCACCCGCCGCCGCGGGATGCCGTTGCTGCGGGCCAGCGCGAGCAGGTGCGCCCGCCCGCTGCGGCCCGGGTGCAACGCCCGCGCGTCGAGCAGCGCCCCCACCGTGCGCAGCGGGTTCTTGATCCGGTGGTACGGCACGCCGCCGACGAGCGCCGTGCCCGCACTCGGCCGGTCGAGGCCGAGGACCAGGCGCATGGTGGTCGACTTGCCGGCGCCGTTCGGGCCCAGGAAACCCGTCACGGCGCCTGGTTTCAGCTCCAGCGACAGGTCGTCGACCGCCACCCGGTCTCCGTACCGTTTGGTCAAATCCCTCAGACTGATCACGTCGCACCACGTTAGGCAGCCGCGCGGGCGGCGGCCATGGGGGCGGACCGCCGACCTCCATGGCGGAAAACCGTAACCGGAATGTCCCGGAAGCGGCCGGGTAGGGACACCCGCGCCGCTCAACCGGGGGGGAAAGGACCACGTATGACCGTCAATCTCGCCGACGGGCGTTCCATACCGAGCATCGGCCTCGGCACCTGGCCGATGAACGACGACGAGGCCCGCCAGGCCGTCGCCCACGGCATCTCGCTCGGCTACCGCCTGATCGACACCGCCGCCGCGTACGGCAACGAGAAGGGCGTGGGCGCCGGCATCGCGCAGGCCGGGGTGCCGCGCGAGGAGTTGTTCGTCACCACGAAGCTGCGCGGCTCCCAGCACGGCTACGACGCCGCCCTGCGCGGCTGCGAGGAGAGCCTGGGCCGGCTCGGCCTCGACTACGTCGACCTCTACCTCATCCACTGGCCGCTGCCCGGCCGCGACCTGTACGCCGACACCTGGCGGGCGTTCGTGCACCTGCGCGAGCAGGGGCTGGCCCGCTCGATCGGCGTGTCGAACTTCACGCCCGAGCACATCGAGCGGGTGGTCGCGGAGACCGGCGTCCGTCCGGTCGTCAACCAGGTCGAGATGCACCCCGGCTTCTCCCAGCGCGAGCTGCGCGCCTGGCACGCCGAGCACGACATCGTCACCGAGTCGTGGAGCCCGCTCGCCCGCGCCGGCAAGCTGCTGGACGATCCCGTCGTGGCCGGCCTGGCCGCCGCCCACGGCCGTACGCCCGCCCAGGTCGTGCTCCGCTGGCACACCCAGCTCGGCGCGGTGCCCATTCCCAAGTCGTCCGACCCTGAGCGGATGCGGCAGAACTTCGAGGTGTTCGACTTCAGCCTGTCGCCGGACGACATGGCGCGGATGGAGTCGCTCGACGGCTCCGGCCGCACGGGCGGCGACCCGGACACGAACGTCGAGCTCTGACGGTCAGAACCTGGTGTGGGCCAGCCAGTGGTCGAGCAGCTCCCGGTCGCCGGTCACCTCACGGGCCGGCACGCGGCCGGTGAGCACCAGCATCAGCTCGGCGGCCGGCCCCCGCACCGTCACGTCGCCGTCGCCGCTCGCGCGCTCCCACCGAGGCCCGTCCGGGGTCCTGCTGATCAACCAGCCCTCCGCGTCGTACGGGCGGATCGCCAGGCACTCGCCTGAGCCGCGCAGCTCGGCCAGCTCCGGTTTGAAGTCCTCGGCCGCCGGGGCCGACAGCAGCTCCATGCCCTCGGTGATCACGTCGGCCGCGAGCTCGGCGGAGATCTCGAACGGCGCGCCGGTCGCCGCCGCGGCGTCGTAGTGGTGGACGGTGATGTCGTTCAGCATCCTGCGCAGCCAGAACGCCGGCGGCACCATCCCCACCACGGACCACACCTCGGCGTGCTCGCCCGCGTCCCCGACCGCCTCGATCAGTTCCTCGGCGCCGTCCGTCAGCCATCGCTCCCACCCGGCCGGCGCGCCGGGATCGACCTCGCGGGGGTCGGGGATGGGCAGCGGTGCGGCCTTGCGCACCAGGTCGGCCGCCCAGCGCGGGGCTTGCCCGATGTGCGCGACCAGATCGCTCAGCCGCCATTCCGGGCAGGTGGGCACCGTCGCCTCCGGGTCGCCCGCGGCCGCGGCGCGGGCCAGCCCGGCCGTCTGCTCGCGCAGGTCCTTCATCAGCCGGTCGCTCTCCCAGGTCACCATCGCGTCGCTCCTCTCGTCGGGGGTACGCGATTACGGTAGGAACTCCAGTCCAGTGGAGGTTCAAGTGCCGTTGCGCGACGACACGATCGGGATCGGAGAGCTGGCCCGGCTGACCGGGGTGCCGGTGCGGACCATCCGCTTCTACTGCGACGAGGGCATCATCGCCTCCGTGCGCAGCGTCGGCGGTCACCGCAGGTTCGACGGGGCCGCCGTCGAGACCCTCCACCTGGTGCGCCGGCTGCGCGGGCTCGGCCTCGGGCTGGCCCCGATCGCCCGCGTGCTCGCCGGCGAGAGCACCGTGGCCGACGCCGTCGCCGCCGAACGGGCCGCCCTCGACGTGCGGCTCGCGGGCCTGTCCTGGCGCCGTGCGGCGCTGCTGGCCGTGGAGGAGGCCGGTCCCGCCGCCCGGGCCGCCCGGCTGGAGCTGCTGGCCGCCGTGGAGGACGGCCCCGCCGCCCACGACCGGCTGGTGCGGTTCTGGCGGTGGCAGATGGTGGCGCCCATCTCCGAGGAGCTGTTCGCCGCGTTCGTCACCATGGCCGTGCCCGTGCCGCCCGCCGACCCGACGCCGGCGCAGGTCGTCGCGTACGCCGAGATGGTCGCCCTGGCCGCCGACCGGGCGTTCACGCGCCGCCTGCGCGCCCGCGCCGTGGCCAACCTCGAGGCGATCGCCGACGAGGAGGACCTCCTGTACGGCCTCGGCGAGGCGTCCGCGCTGGCCGAGCCGCTCGTGCTGGCCGGGGAGGCGCCGCGCGGGGGCCCGGAGCTGGACCGGTTCGTGGCCGCGCACGCCATGGCCCGGCGGCGTGAGGACTCCCCGGCCTTCCGCCGCGAGCTGCTGGCCGGCGTCGAGCCCGACCGCGACCCCCGCCTGCGCCGCTACTGGCGGCTCGTGGGCGAGGTGAGCGGCGAGCGCGCCACGCTGGGCGCGACCCAGCTGTGGCTGACCGACTCTCTCGAACGGTCGCTCTTGTGACCCTTTACGCCGGCGGCCGGCCGGGCGGGTCCTGCGCCAGCCGGACCGCGAGCTGGCCGACGTTTCCGCCGGCCATCATCCCGACGAGGGCGGCCGGTGCGGAGTCGAGGCCGTCGCGGATGTCCTCCAGGATCGTCAGCTCTCCTGCGGCGTGCATCCGCCGCAGGTCCCGCAGCGCCTCGTCCCATCGGGGCCGGTGGTCGGCGACGAGGAAGCCCTCCATGCGCAGGCTCTTCGCGATGAGCCGCACCGCCAGGTCGCGCGGTCCCGGCGGCGGGTCGCTCAGGTCGTAGTGGGAGGTGACACCGCAGCAGACGATCCGGCCGTGCTTGACCAGGAGCGGAAGCACGGACTCCAGGATGGGGCCGCCGACGTTGTCGAAGTAGACGTTCACCCCGTCCGGGCAGGCCGCACGCAGGTCGTCCTGGAACGATGCCGATCGCCGGTCGACCGTCGCGGCGTATCCCAGCTTCGATTCCAGGATCCGGTTCTTGTCGTCGGAGCCGCTGATGCCGACCGCACGCGCCCCGGCCGCGCGTGCGAGCTGGCCGGCGAGATGCCCGACGCCGCCCGCGGCGCCGGAGACGAGCACCGTCTCACCTGCTCGGACCTGCGCGATCGCGTGGATGCCGAAATACGCCGTCAACCCGTTCAGGCCGAGGAACCCCAACTGCTGCGAGAGCGGGCCGACGGGCTCCAGCGGGCGGACCGCCGACGCGGGGACGACGGAGTATTCCTGCCATCCGGCCGTGCCGGCGACGACGCTCCCTGGAGCGGGCCCGTCCGGCGGCCCGGCCACCACCTCGGCGATGACAGAGCTCGGGATCAGCTCACCGGGGACCAGCTGGGGGCGGTGGGTGGGCCCCTGCATCGCCGCACGTGCGCCCGGGGCGACGGAGACGAGGATGTTGCGCAACAGCACGGCGTCGGCCGGGCGTTCCGGCATCGGCACGACCTCGGCCCGGAAATGGTGGAGCGCCAATTCCCCCGACGGCCGCTCCGCCATCACGATCTGCCGATTCATTCGGTGGTCAGGCATGAAATCCCCTCATGGTCGAGGAGCCCCGGCATTCCGCATCCCCCGGTGCAGGCCAGGCTGCGCCCCCGCCCGCGGCCGGCGAGCCGAGGTCCCGCTTTCCTGGCGCCGGTCACCATATAGGACGACCAGGGACGATCCACGGCCCGGCTCCCCGAAGGCCATCAGGCCGGCTCGGCGAAGGCGCGCGCCCGGCGGCCGCGGGTCACCAGGACGGCCAGGGCCGCGAGCACGAGCCATGCCGAGGTCAGGGCGATGAGCCAGGCCCAGCCCGCGTGGCCGTAGACGATGCCGCCCGCCGTGCCGCCCGCGCCGCTGCCGAGGTAGTAGCAGAGGGTGTAGAGACCCGCGGCACGGCCCCGGGCGGCCGGGGGAGCCTCGGCGGTGGCCCAGGCGTTGGCGATGGCGTGCGCGGCGAAGAACCCGGCGGTCAGCACGGCGAACCCGAGCGCGACGACCGGCAGCGACGAGTGCGCGGTCAGCACGCTGCCCACCACCGTGACGGCCAGCGCCGTGACGAGCGCCGGCGTGCGCCCCAGGCGGCCCGCCAGCCGGCCCGCGGCGGCCGAGGAGACGGTGCCCATGGCGTACGACAGGAAGACCAGGGAAGCGGCCGCGGGGGTCAGGTCGAGCGGCGGCGCGGCCAGCCGGAACCCGGCCGCGTTGTACAGCGCCACGAACGCCCCCATCC
>NZ_SMKQ01000235.1 GCF_004348995.1 Nonomuraea terrae | reverse complement strand
CACCGGGGGCGAGGTCGTGGACGGCGGGCCGCTCGGCTCCGGCCGCTGCGTGCGCGTCGGTACAGGCTCGCGGGTCGGCTCCCGGGCCGCCGGTCCGCCGGTCGGCCGGCTCCGGGGCGGCGCCACGTTCCGCACGGGCGCGCGGCTCGGCAGCCTCGCGTCCGTCACGGGCGGCGTGACGGCCGCAGGTGTGGCGGCCTCGCTCGGCGTGGGCTCAGGCGACGGCGTACGGGACGCCGCCGGAGACGGCGTGGGCGGGGCGGACGTCGTCGCGGGCGCGGCGGGCGCGACCGCGGTGCCGGGCGGCAGGGCGCTGCCGCTGCTCCGCCCCGGCGGCTCGCTCCAGATCACGAACGCCGACGTCACCGCGGCAGCGGTGGCGAGCACCAGCCCGCCGGTGACGGCGAGCTTGCCCGCGGGCGTGAGCGCGTTGTGGAACAGGCTCGTGACGCCGCCGTCGCCGCCACCGGCCGGCACAGGTCGCGGCAGCAGGGCGGCCAGCGGCAGGGTCAGCGTCGCGAGCCCGGCCCGGCCGCGCGGCTCCCATTCCTCGCCGTACGCGGCCCGCGCCGCCTCCTCCAGCTCGGCCAGGAACGCCTCGGCCGACTCCGGGCGCTGCGCCGGCTCCTTGGCCAGGCCGTGCCCGACCAGCGGGCGCAGCGGCTCGTCGATCTCCTCCAGCGGGGGCGCGAGGTGCAGGTGCTGGTAGGCGAGCGCGGCGATGTCGTCGGCGTGGAAGGGGCGGTGGCCGGTCAGGCACTCGTAGAAGACCAGGGTGGCGGCGTACACGTCGGTCGCCGGGCCGGCCGGGGCGTCGTCCCACTGCTCGGGGGCCATGTACGCGGGGGTGCCCACGCGGGGCGCCGTCTCGCCCGCGCGCGCCGCCACGCCGAAGTCGACGAGCTTGCTGTCGCCGTCCGGGGTGACCAGGACGTTCTCCGGTTTGAAGTCGCGGTGCACGACCCCGCGCCGGTGCGCCTCGGCCAGCCCGAGCAGCGCGCCCTTCAGCACGACGAGCGCGGCCTCGGCGCCGGTAGGGCCCTCGTGCTCCAGCAGCCGCCGCAGGGTGACGCCGTCGACCAGCTCCATCACGATGACGGCGTCGTCCTCGCCCTCGGCGTAGTCGAGCACGCGGGCGGTGTGGGGGCTGTCGATCTCGCGGATGAGCTCCGCCTCCGCGCGGAACGCCGCCACGAATGCGGCGTCCGCGCGCAGCGTCTCGGACAAGTGCTTGATGGCGACGACCAGACCGTCGGAGTCGCGTACGGCGAGCATGACCCGCCCCGTTCCCCCGTGGCCGAGTTCCCGGATCTCGGTGTAACCGGGAACGTGCATACGGACCTCCTGACCGGATAAAGATCCTTATGTCAGGAAGCTAGCCCGTGTCACCGCACGTGTCGACCCCCTTCGTGTGCGTTACCAAGCCCCGCCGCGATCGATATCTTTTCCGCTCTTTATAGTAAGTCCGTGTCGATAACTGACCATTTGCGCCATTGGCTGGGCGCGTGGCCGCCGCAGGAGAAGCTGCAGGTCACCGGCTCGGACCGGCGCACCGAGCCCGGCTGGGACGGTCGCGTCCACCCGGCCCTGGGCGTCGGCACGCCGGACGGCGCGGTGCTGTCGGTGCCGCCCGAGCACGTGGCGCGGGTGGCCGCCGCGACCTCGCCGCGGCAGGTGCCCGCGCTCGTCGGGTACGCCGAGCGCGGCTGGTTCGAGGGCGTCTTCCGGTGGACGACGAGCCCGGCCCCGCTGGAGGACGCCGGGCAGTGGGTGCCCGCCACCGCACCCGGCGTGCCGGAGTGGCTGTGGCCGTTCGGCGGGGAGGTCCTGGTGGCCGTAGACCAGGAGACCGGCGAGCACCTGGCGGGGGTGGGGATCAAGCGCCACGACCCGTACGGGCACGAGCTGGCGGTGGTCACCGAGCGCGGGGTGCGCGGGCGCGGGCTGGCGCGGCGGCTGGTGGCGCAGGCGGCCCGGCGGGTGCTCGACGGGGGCGCGGTGCCGACGTACATGCACGCCGTCACGAACACCGCGTCGGCGGCCGTGGCGCAGGCGGCGGGCTTCCCCGACCGCTCCTGGACCGCCTTCGGCGTCGCGGAGAGCTGAGACGCGGTCAGGCGGCCGGCCGGGAAGGAGGCGCGGCCAGGCGCTCGCGGACGTTGCGGGCCGCCTCGCGACCGGCCCGGTTGGCGCCGATCGTGCTGGCCGAAGGCCCGTAGCCGACGAGCTGCAGCCGGGGCTCCTTGACGACGCGCGTGCCGTCGACGCGGATGCCGCCCTGGGGCTCCCTGAGCCGCAGGGGCGCGAGATGGTCGAGCGCCGAGCGGAACCCGGTGGCCCAGACGATCGTGTCGGCCGGGACGAACCCGCCGTCGTCCCAGGCGACGCCGTCCGCCACGATGCGGTCGAACATCGGCAGCCGTTCCAGCGCCCCCTTCGCCAGCGCCTCCCTGAGGGCGACGCTGTAGCGCAGGCCGGTCACGCTCACGATGCTCTGCGGCGGAAACCCGGCGCGTACGCGTTCCTCGACCTTGGCCACGGCCGCGCGCCTGGCCTGCTCGCCGAAGAACTCCTCCTCCAGCACGGGCGGCCGGCGCGTCACCCACGTGGTGGCCGCGGCGACGCCCGCGACCTCGGACAACACGTGCATCGCCGAGGCGCCGCCGCCGACGACGACCACATGCCGCCCCGCGAACTCCTCCGGCCCCCGGTACCAGGCGTAGTGGAGCTGCCGCCCGGCGAAGGAGCCGCGGCCCGGGTAGTACGGCCAGTACGGGCGCGTCCACGTGCCGGACGCGTTGACCACGGCCCGCGCCGCCCACGCGCCCGAGCCCGACTCCACGACCAGGCGCTCCCCGGGCCCGCGCCGCACGGCGGTGACCCGCACCGGGCGCAGCACGTCGAGCCCGATCGCGCGCTCATAAGCGGCGTAGTAACCGGGGACGACGTCGGCGGCCGGCCGCCGCCCGTCGCCGCCGGGCGGGCGGCGGACTCCGGGCAGGTCGAAGATGCCGTGCACCTTCTCCATGGTCAGCGAGGGCGACCGGTGCCGCCACGCGCCGCCCGGCCCGTCGGCCGCGTCGAGCACGACCGGCTCGTACCCGAAACGCCGCAGGTAGTAGGCGCTGGACAGGCCCGCCTGCCCGGCGCCGATGACCACGACCTCGCTCTCCTCCACGGTGATCTGCAACCGCGACCGCGCCCGGGCTCTTCCCGTCATCCCGACGGGGCGGGCGCCGTCGAGCCGCGCACCACGAGTTCGGTGGCCAGCTCCACGTGGTGGGAGTCGACCTTCTCCCCCGCCGCCAGGCGCAGCGCCGTGCGCAGGGCGACGCCGCCCATCTCGCGCAGCGGCTGGCGGACGGTGGTCAGCGGCGGCGAGGTCACCTGCGCGATCTGCGTGTCGTCGAAGCCGACGATGCTGAGATCCTCGGGGATGCGCAGCCCGCGCGCCCTGGCCGCCTCCATGATGCCGACGGCCATCTCGTCGCTGCCGGCGAAGATGGCGGTCGGTGGCCGGGGCAGGTCGAGCACGGCGGCGCCGCCCTCCACGCCGTCGTGGTAGCGGAAGTGGCCCGAGCGCACGTAACCGGGCAGCACCGGCGCGCCCTCCGACTCCATGGCGGCGCGGTAGCCGTGCAGGCGCGCCTGGTTGCAGCCCGCCGTGGCCGGGCCGCCGACGTAGGCGATGCGGCGGTGGCCGAGGGAGAGCAGATGGTGGGTGGCGGCCAGGCCGCCGGCGAAGTTGGTCGACCCGATGCTGGTGACGCGGGTGCGCGGCAGGTTGAGCGGGTCGATGAGCACCAGCGGCAGTCGGGCCCTGGCCAGGGCGGCCGGCTGCCCGGCGTTCATCTGGCTGGTCACCGCGATGAGCGCGCGCCGGCCCGCGGCGACCAGCTCGCGGGCCCAGGCGGTGGTGCGCTCCACGCCGTTGCCGATGCTGACCACGATGCCGACGCCCGCCTCCGCCCCGGCCGCCACGGCGCCCTGGACGATCTCGGTGGAGTAGGCGTTGAGGTCGGCGTCGAACTGGAGCTCGACGGTGGCGAGCCCGGTGGCCTCGCGGCGCGGCGCCGGGGCGACGTAGTCGTGCTCGCGCAGCACCGCCTGCACCAGCGAGCGCGTCGCGGGCGAGACGTCGCTGCGGCCGTTGAGCACCTTGGAGACGGTCGCGACCGACACGCCGGCCGACGCGGCCACCGTGGCCAGCGTGGCGCGTCTAGGACTCGCCGGCATCGGCACCCCCCTGCGATCGCGCACCAGGGCCGATCTCCACAGGTGTCACCAGTCTGCGCTCGTGTCCGACGTGCCGGAGGGGGCCGGTCAGCCGTACGACGCCGCGGCACGGCAGGTCGGCCGCGGACGTGCCGACGAGCACCTCGACGTCGCCGGGCTCGATGATCCGCCGCAGGTCGCGGCCGGTGAACGCGGTGCGGTCCGCGTGCACCAGGAAGCGCACCCGCGTGCTCTCACCCGGCTCCAGGCGGACCCTGGCGAACCCGGTCAGCTGCCGCACCGGCCGGGTGACCTGGGCGAGGACGTCGTGCAGGTAGAGCTGGACGACCTCCTCGCCGGCCCGGCCGCCGGCGTTGCGCACGGTGACGGAGGCGGTGAACTCGCCGTCGGTGGGCACCTCGGTGTCGCTGAGTTCGAGGTCGCCGACCTCGAAGGAGGTGTAGGAGGAGCCGTACCCGAAGGCGAAGAGGGGGCTCGGGTCGAGGTTGCTGATGCCGTGGCTGTCCGCGCCCAGGGGCGGCTGCAGGTACGTGCCCGGCTGCCCGCCCGGGGTGCGCGGGATCTGCACGGGCAGCCGGCCCGCCGGCTGGACCCGTCCGGACAGCACGCCGGCGATGGCCGCGCCGCCCTCCTCGCCGGGCATGAACGCCTGCACGAGCGCGGCGGCCCGCTCATGGACCTCGCCCAGCGCGTACGGGCGGCCGGAGACGACGACCACGACGACCGGCGTGCCGGTGGCGGCCAGCTCGGCCAGCAGGTCGGCCTGGACGCCGGGCAGCCGCAGGTCCTCGGCGTCGCAGCCCTCGCCGGAGGTGCCCTGCCCGAACAGGCCGGCCAGGTCGCCGACCACGGCCACGCACACGTCGGCGTCGCGGGCTGCGGCCAGCGCGGCGGCGAAGCCGGAGCGGTCGTCGCCGCGCACCTCGCAGCCCTTCTCGTAGCGGATCTCCGCCTCCGGGAGCTCCTCGCGCAGCGCGTCGAGCACGCTGGGCGCCGCGATGCCGAGGCCGAGGCCGGGGTGACGGGGCAGCACGTGGTTGGGGAAGGCGTAGCAGCCCATGAACGTGCGGGGGTCGTGCGCGCCCGGCCCGACGACGGCGACCCGGCCCGGCGCGGTGCGGCCCTCGCCGAGCAGCGGGAGCGCGGTGCCGGCGTCGAGCAGGATGACCGAGCGCTCGGCCAGCTCCCTGGCCAGGGCGCGGTTGGCGGGCGAGTCGAGGTCGACGGCCTCGGCCCCGGTGACCGAGCCCTCGGGCGACCAGCCCGGGTCGAGCAGGCCCTGCTCCACCTTCTGGGTGAGCAGGCGGCGGGCGGCTCGGTCGATCAGCGACTCGGGCAGCTCGCCGCGGCGCACGCGCTCGGCGAGCTGCTGGCCGTAGCCGAGGGTGTCGGGCAGCTCGACGTCGATGCCGGCGGACAGCGCCTGCGCGCCCGCCTCGGCGGGGTCGGCGGCGACGCGGTGCATGGTGGCGAGGAACGGGACCGCCCAGTAGTCGGAGACCACCGTCCCGCCGAAGCCCCACTCCTCGCGCAGCACCTCGGTCAGCAGCCAGGGGTCGGCCGCGGCGGGCACGCCGTCGACGTCGGAGTAGGAGTTCATCACCGAGCGCGCCCCGCCGAGCGCGATCGCGGTCTCGAACGGTGGCAGGATCATGTCCATCAGCTCGCGGCGGCCCATCGGCACGGGGCCGTGGTTGCGGGCGGCGCGCGAGGCGGAGTAACCGGCGAAGTGTTTGAGGGTGGCGATGATCCCGGCGCTCTCCAGGCCGCGGACGTACGCGGAGCCGAGCATGGCGACGAGGTGCGGGTCCTCCCCCATGGTCTCCTCGACCCGGCCCCATCGGTAGTCGCGGACCACGTCGAGCACCGGCGACAACCCCTGGTGCACGCCGAGGGCCCGCATGTCGCGGCCGATGGCGGCGGCCATCCGCTCGACCAGCTCGGGGTCGAACGTGGCCGCCCACGCGATGGCCGCCGGGTAGACCGTGGCGCCGTAGGCGGTGAAGCCCGTCAGGCACTCCTCGTGGACGATCGCGGGGATGCGCAGCCGGGACCGCTCGACGACGGCCCGCTGCAGGCGGACGACCTCCGCGGCGCCCTCGGCCGGAGTCACGGGGGCGCTGCCGTAGACGCGGGTCAGGTGGCCGAGCCCGTGGCGGACGGCCTCCTCCAGCGGCACCGTGCCGGAGGCGGCGAAGACGTCCTGCATCGGCGCGACGTTGAGCGGCTCGGCGCCCGGCTCGGGCTCCGGCTCCTGCATGTCGTTCCCGATCCACCGGCTGCCGAGCTGGCCGACTTTCTCCTCCAGCGTCATCTCGGCAAGGAGCGCCTCGACTCGGTCGGCCACGGGTCGCGCCGGGTCCTGCCACGGGCGCAGGGCCCGGTCCGCCGACGGGGTCCGATCTAGAGCCGTCATGTACTTGCTCTCCTTAAAGAAGTGCGGTGCTGCTAGAAGTTTTCGAAAATGTTTCGACGCCGACTCATGACCACCGCGCGGGTGTTCCGCCGCTCCAGCCTCCGACGAAAGGGCCGCGCGAAAGTACCTTACACGTGACTCAATGGATATCCAGCGGCATCGTGATCGACAAGGTCTTGACACCACATTTGCCGAAACCTAGATTGGCGAGCCACTCGGTCATGTCGAAAATGTTTCGGTGATCTGACATCAGGAGGACACGACCAGTGGCCCCGGCGACGCGCCGGGCCACGGCCGGCGGCCACCGCATCCGATGATCAACGAGCCGCGCCCCAGCCCGCGGCACTCGAGTACGGAGATCAGCGTGGAGTCCAGGACAACGTCTCGCCGCACTTTCCTCAGCCTCTCCATGGGCCTGCCCCTGGGAGCCACTCTCGCTGCCTGCGGCAGCCCCGGACCTACCCAGGCCGGGGCCGGCGGCGGTAGCGGCAGCGGGGAGGCCCCTGCCGGCAGCGCCACCTACTGGTACCTGTCGACCGAACCGCAGGAGGGTGTGCGCAGGCGCACCATGGAGCGGTTCAACAAGGCGAACCCCAACGGGCAGATCGTCGGGACGACCTTCCAGAACGACGCCTTCAAAACCAAGATCAAGACGGCCATCGGCGCCGGCCAGGCGCCCACCCTCATCTGGGGCTGGGGCGGCGGCACGCTCCGCAGCTACGTGCAGGCGGGCCAGGTCGACGACCTCACCTCGTGGTTCGACGAGAACCCGGCCGTGAAGGAGCGGCTGTTCCCGTCGTCGTTCGGCGCGGCCACCGTCGACGGCAAGATCTACGCGATGCCGTGCGAGACGTTGCAGCCGATCGTCCTCTACTACGACAAGCGCGCGTTCGACAAGATCGGCGCCAAGCCGCCCGAGTCGTGGGGCGACATCATGGCCCTGGTGCCGAAGTTCAACAACGCCGGCATCGCGCCGTTCTCGCTCGGCGGCCAGTCGCGCTGGACCAACATGATGTGGCTGGAGTTCCTCTTCGACCGCATCGGCGGCCCGGAGGTGTTCCAGGCCGTCTTCGACGGCGAGAAGGACGCCTGGTCGAACCCGGCCGCCATCGACGCGCTCACCAAGACGCAGGAGCTCGTCAAGGCCAACGGCTTCATCAAGGGCTTCTCCTCGATCACCGCCGACTCCAACGCCGACCAGGCGCTGCTGTACACCGGCAGGGCCGCGATGATGCTGCACGGCGGCTGGACGTACGGCGGCATGAAGGAGGACGGCGGCGACTTCGTCTCCGGCGGCAACCTCGGCTACATGAACTTCCCGCCCGTCGAGGGCGGCAAGGGCGACCCCGGCAACACCGTCGGCAACCCCGGCCAGTACATGTCGATCTCCTCCAAGGCGACACCGGAGCAGAAAGAGATCGCCAAGAAGTTCTTCGCCACCGAGCTGATCAGCGACGCGTCGGTCAAGGAGTGGGTGGGGACCGGCGCGGTGCCCATCGTCAACGGCGCCAACGCCCACTTCACCGGCTCCGGGGACGCCGACTTCCTCAACTTCGTCTACGACATCGCCGCCAACGCCAAGACGTTCGGCCAGTCGTGGGACCAGGCGCTCAGCCCGACCGCCGCCGAAGTGCTGCTCGACAACATCGCCAAGCTGTTCCAGCTGTCGATCTCGCCTCAGCAGTTCACCGAGAACATGAACGCGGTCATCGGCAAGTGAGCGCGATAGCGACTTCCGCCACGGCCTCCGCGAAAGCCGGGGACGACAGGAGCCGTGGCGGCTCGCTCTCCTGGATGGCCCTGCCTGCCCTGGCCCTCTTTGCCGGCTTCGGCGTCATCCCGCTGGCCGGCGTCCTCGTCCTCAGCTTCACCTCCTGGGATGGCCTCGGCGCCATCAGCTTCGCGGGCTTCGACAGCTGGCGGGCGGTGCTGTCCGATCCAGGGCTGCCGCACGCGCTGTGGATCACGTTCCTGGTGATCGTGGCCTCCTGGGCGGTGCAGACGCCGGCGAGCATCCTGCTCGGCGTGTTCCTGGCAGGTCAGCAGCGCTACCGGGCCGTGCTGTCGGTGCTGTACTTCATCCCGCTGCTGCTCAGCTCCGCGGCCATCGCGATCACGTTCAAGGCGCTGCTCGACCCGAACTTCGGGCTCGGCGCGGGGCTGCGGCTGCCGCTGCTGACGCAGGACTGGCTGGGTGAGCCGTGGCTCGCCTTCGGCGTGGTGATCTTCGTGGTGTCCTGGCAGTTCATCCCGTTCCACTCGCTGATCTACCAGGGCGGGGTGCGGCAGATCCCGCGCACGATGTACGAGGCCGCCGAGCTGGACGGCGCGGGCCGGGTGCGCATGTTCTTCAGCATCACGCTGCCGCAGCTCAAGTACACGGTCATCACGTCGTCGACGCTCATGGTCGTCGGCTCGCTGACGTTCTTCGACCTGATCTGGGTCCTGACGGCCGGCGGCCCCGGTGACGCGACGCGGGTGCTCGCCCTGGACATGTACAAGCGCGGGTTCCAGGCGAACCTGATGGGCCCGGCGAGCGTGATCGCGGTCATCCTGGTCCTGGTCGGTCTCGCCCTGGCGCTGTTCCTGCGCCGGCTCGGCGGGCGGGACAACGCCCACAGCCAGCTTGAGGGGATGTGACCATGGCGACCACCATCCTCAGCAACGGCCCGCAGAGCACGGCCCCGGCTCCGTCCGGGCGGCATCGCAACCGCCGCCAGGGCAGGGCGCGGCCCAACTGGCTGGCGGGCCTGATCAGCTGGATCTGGCTCGCGATCGTGATCGTGCCGATCTACTGGATCGTCATCACGAGCTTCAAGTCGCAGAGCAACTACTACCTGGAGAACCCGCTCGTACCGCCGGCCGAGCCGACGCTGACCAACTACCAGATGGTCATCGAGGCGGACTTCCCGCTGTACTTCGTCAACAGCCTGATCGTCACGCTGGGCGCGGTCATCCCGGCGGTGCTGGTGTCGTTCATGGCGTCGTACGCGATCGTGCGGGGCGGGTCGGGGCGGTTCCTGCGGTGGACGAGCTCGCTCTTCCTCATGGGCCTGGCCATCCCGCTGCAGGCGACGATCATCCCGATCTATCTGATCATCATCCGGCTCGGGATGTACGACACGCTGTTGGGGATGATCCTGCCGTCGATCGCGTTCTCCATCCCGCTGTCGGTGCTGGTGCTGTCGAACTTCCTGCGCGACGTGCCGAAGGAGCTGTTCGACTCGATGCGCATCGACGGCGCCACCGAGACGCGCATGCTGTGGCGGCTGGCGTTCCCGCTGACCCGCCCGGCGGTGGTGACGGTGACGATCTACAACGCGCTGCAGATCTGGAACGGGTTCCTGCTGCCGCTGGTCCTCACCCAGAGCCCCGACAGGCGGACGCTGCCGCTGGCGCTCGCGGAGTTCCAGGGCGAGTACAGCATCAACGTGCCGGCCGTGCTGGCCTCGGTCCTGCTGTCGACGCTGCCCATCTTGGTCCTTTACGTCGTGGGCCGCCGTCAGCTGCTCAGCGGTCTGACCGCGGGCTTCGGCAAGTGACCGCACCTGTGAGAGCCACCGTGAGAGCCACCGTGAGAGCCCCTGTGAGAGCCACCGTGAGCTCCGGCTCGTGCCGGGCCAGGTGCTCGATGTCGGCGCGGTAGTGGCGGTCGTCGCCGCGGGCGATGTGGGCGGCGAACGCCCGGTCGCCCGCGGCGGCCCGCTCGTGCATGTGGCGCACCAGGTGGTCGAGGCGGGCGCGCGCGGTCGGCACCAGCGCCCGCCGCTCGTCGTCGCCGAGCCCGTACGCGTCGGCGAACAGCCGCAGCCGCCGCGCCTGCTCCGCCGCCGGGCGAGCGTCGGCGTGATCGGGGTCGCCGAGCGGCACGAACCGGTAGGCCGCGTAGGCGACGTCCCAGACGCGGGGGCCGGGGTGGGCGGTGTCGAAGTCGATGAACGCGACCGGCCGCCCGGCCCGGAACACGCAGTTGTACGTCGCCACGTCGCCGTGGCAGATCACCTCCGCCGGCTCGACGGGCGGGAAGTACCAGACGGCGTCCGGCGGCGCGGCGAAGCCGGCGGTGGCTTCGTGGTAGTCGCGCAGGAGCCGGGCGACCGCCGTCAGCACGCCGTCGGTCTTGGCCCAGCCGGGCAGCGGGTAGTCGGCGGCCTCCCCCGGCACGAAGTCGAGGACCTCCCGGCCCTGCGCGTCGAGGCCGTGGCAGCGGGGCGCGCCGGTGAACCCGCGCTCCCGCAGGTGCCGCAGCAGCGCGTGCACGGCCGGCGTCCATGGCCCGGCCGGGCGGCGCACGGTGTCACCGGCCCTGACCACGTGGTTGACGCCACCGCCGGTCAGCACCTCTTCGCCCGCCCTGACCGCGTGGCCGCCGCTCGGCACCTCTTCGCCGGACACCGTCACTCCCCCGTCACGTCGGTTCCGCCGGTCAGTGTGCCACGCGGCACGGCCCGCCCGCGCGCCGTTTTTCTCCTGGGCTTTCACCGAACACCCAGGTAGAGCGGATACAACTGGGCTCATGGACGCCGCCGTGGTGCGCGTGGTGGACGACGAGCCCAACATCGCCGAACTCCTCACCGACGCCCTGGAGGTGAGCGGCTTCCGCGTGCGCACGGCCGCGTCGGGCACGCGGGCGCCGGAGCACGTCGGCCGCGACCGCCCCGACATCGTCCTGCTGGACGTGATGCTGCCCGACCTCGACGGGTTCGCGGTGGCGCAGCGGCTGCGCCCGGACCCACGCCCTGAAGGAGAGGTTCCTCGCCGACCCGCCGGTGATGTGATCACCGGGCTCGGAAGGCCACGGCGGTGGCCGAGGTGATCACCGTCACCACGACGACCGTGAGCAGGACGGTGCCCAGCGGATTCGCCCGCCGCGCCGGCGGTTCGGGTCGCTTGAACAACGCCCGCGCCACCGGCTTCTCCTCCCGCGTTGGCGTGACGACATCCGGCACCCGAACCGCCCCCGCGAACGGCACGGCCCTCCGCCCTCCACCACGCGGACACTCCCCGACCTGGACCGACCCCCCGGCCGGAGCCGGTCCGGCGCCCTCGGCCGATCGCCCGCTCCGGGTCCGGCCCGCGCACACGCCGCCGGGATAGATCGTCACCCGGGGCAGCGTGATCTTGGGCGCCACCCGCCGCTTCCCGCCCGGCACGGCGATCGACACCCTGGGGCCGGGCGAGCGACGTACCGACACCTTCGGCACCTCGACCGTCGGTCCCACCGTCACCCCCTTCGGCGGCACAGGCCGCACCGGCCGCACCGGCCCCTGCCCCGACGGCACGGGCACCCCCGCGACCCCTTCAGGCGCCCGCGCGGGCCGCGCCTTCTGACCCGCCGTCCCTGGGACCCGGTCACCCCACCCGTGATCGCTCTGGGACGGCATGTGGGCGGTGGCGCCGGCGGGGCCGGTGGCGATGAGGGCGAGCAGCGCGGTGGCCAGGAGGAGCGGCGCGCGTCTGACCCCCACCGTCACATCCCCTCGGCGATCCGGGCGAAGTCCTCCAGCGCCCCACGGAACGCCTCTGGCCCGACCGCCAGCGGGCCGGTGAAGACGTGCGAGATGTCCCACGACAGATAGACGCCGAACCCGAGCAACCCCGCCGTCGCCAGCAGAGGCAGGATCGCCGGCCCACGCGGCCTGGCCCCGGCGAGGAACGGGAAGACGACGACCAGCAAGCCGGTCAGGATCGTCAGAGGGAGCAGCCCGGCGGGCGGGCTCGCGCCGGCGTCGGCGGTGCGCAGGGCGCGGGCGTTGGACATGGCGCTGAGGTGGTGCAGGACGCCGGCCTTGGCGTCCTCCTCCTGACCGTCGCGCGGCTCCGTCGCGTGGACCCGTCCGCGCAGGTCGTCGAGCCGCTCGGCACCGACCGGGTGCATCTTGCCCTCGGCCATGAGCGGCCACTCGTCGCGCACCACGAACGCCATGTAGTCGTGCAGCCCCTTGCGGACCTCCTGGGACGCCGTGTCCGGCAGCTCCGAGGCGGCCCAGTAGGCGTCCACCGCCGCCTGGCTCTCGGCGTGGGTGTTGAGCCGCGCGGCGTCGGCGGTCGTCCACGGCACGATGACCGCGATGGCGAACACCAGCAGGAACATCGCCGACAGCATCGCGCCCGCGTGAGCGGCGGAAGGGCCGGCCGGGTCGCGGTCGTCGCCCGCTCTCCTCACCCCCCTGAACGCCAGCGCGGTGAGCGCCACCACGCCCACCGCCGCCACGATCGAGAGCGTGTACGCCACCATGAAAATCTCCCGAAACTGTTGTCGATACGCAGCGTCACATTACTATCACGCAGCGCAATGATGGCGTCAGGCCAGGAACGGTAAAGTCCCGGGCAAGGTTCGCGGCCTGCCGCCCGCCGATGGACCGAGCCGCCGCCGGGCGGCCCTCATCCCCGGGCCGGGGTGGACGGATTGCGGGTGCTGACAAGCGCGCCTCACAAAATGTCCAGGCGATCGCTGATATTTCGGAAATGTCGGGGACCATGGACGGCGTGAATCTCAACGGCCGCAAATTCGTGATGGTGAGCTCGACCGCGAGCACGGTGAACCCCGACAGCCCGACGGAGTTCGAATACTGGGAACGCGACGAGGTGGTGTGGGGCGGCTACACCGGCGACACCGTGACCCACGGCCGCTTCGTCGGCACCCGCGACGGCGACCAGGTGTCCATCTCGTACGCGCACGCGCTCGTGGCCGGCGGCAAGGCGGGCGGCCGCAGCACCAGCCGCATCGAGACCGGCGACGACGGCCTCCTGCGCCTGGTGGAAGAGTTCACGTTCGAGGGCGACGACACCCCTCACGTCAGCGTCTGCGTCGAACGCCCCTGACCGTGGTCACGGGTTCTGTCCCTCGGGCGGGGGCCGGGG
>NZ_SMKQ01000234.1 GCF_004348995.1 Nonomuraea terrae | reverse complement strand
CCACGAAACCGTGGCGGCGTCCGCGCGCCGGGCGAACGCGAAGGTGTACGGCGAGGCCGGCAGCGGTGAGGCGTGCGACGGCGCGGCCGGTGGCGGCGAGGTGCGCGAGTGTACGACCGGTCCGTTCGCTCAGGCGGCCCTGTGGGGCCTCAGCCGGGCGGCCCCGAAGACCACCGGCCGGGCGCCCCTGAAGACCACCGGCCGGGCGGCCCTGCAGAGCACCCGCCGGGCGGCCCTGCGGCGTCTTGCGCGCTGCACGCATGACTCGTGCCTAACACGCCACGCCCACAGTGACTAGACACCTGTACCGAACGGGACTGGCCGAGGGCGGTCACCGCGGCCCCTGGCGGAAGCGGCGTACGCGTCGAGTGGCCACGACGCGCATCACGGCGCGGAGGCCCAGGGACGGCGCGACTCAGCTGCTGGGAACGGTGCGGACGGGCCTGGGGCGTCGGGGTCAGATGGTGGGCGGGAGGTGGACGACGGCGCGGAGACCCGGGGCGGCGTCTTCCAGAGTGACGGTGCCGCCGTGGGCGCGGACGGTTTCCCGGACGATCGCCAGCCCCAGCCCCGTACCGCCCTCGTCGCGGCTGCGTCCCGAGTCGAGCCGGGTGAAGCGGTTGAAGACGCGCTCCCGATCCGCCTCCGGGATGCCCGGCCCGTCGTCGGTGACCGTCAGCACGCCGTCGGCCGTCAGCGCCACCTCCACCTTGGACGAGGTGTGGCGTACCGCGTTGTCCAGGAGGTTCGTCAGCACGCGGCCGAGGTCGAGGGCGTCGCCGCGGACCACGACCGGCGCGCACGCGGTCAGCCGCACCTCGGCGTAGCGGTCCACGGTACGGCGTACCACCTCGTCCAGGTCGACGGGCTCGCGCCGGGCCGGCACGCCGCCGCGTTCGTCCAGGCGGGCCAGCGCGAGCAGGTCCTCGGCCAGCCGCGACAGCCGCATCGTGTCCTCCAGCACCCCCTCGGCGGTCTCCCGCCAGTCCTGCCCGTCGGGATGCCCGAGCGCGACCTCCAGCTGCAGCCGGATGCTGGCCAGCGGGCTGCGCAGCTCGTGCGCGGCGTCGGAGACCAGCGCCCGCTGCCGCTGCTCGGCCTCCTCCAGCCGGGCCAGCATGTCGTTGAGCGTGGTGGCCAGCGAGTGCACCTCGTCCAGCGACTGCGGCACCGGCAGCCGGCGCGACCGGGCGGTGTGGGTGATGTCCGCCGCGCCCCGGCGCAGCGCCGCGATCGGCCGCAGCGTGCGGCCGATCATGAGCCAGCTCGCCACCGCCAGCAGCACGATCAGAACCGGCGTGCCGACCAGCAGCACCCGCCCGGCCGTGGCCAGGCTGGTGAGGATCTCGCCGATGGGCCGGGCCGCCACCACGGTCTGCCCGTGATCCGCGCTGAGCACGATGGCCCGCAGGAACCCGGGGATGGCGTACGGCCGCCCGTCCAGCAGCGCGGCCTCACCGTTCGCGAGGACCTTCGCCCGTGCCTCGGCGTCCAGCAGCGGCACCAGCCGGTCGGTGCCGTACGTGACGTGCGTGATCCGCCCGCGCGCGTCGATGACCTGCACGACCGTGCCGTCGTGGGTGGTGATCGGGCTGGTCAGCGTGCCGGCGTCGGCCGCCACCCGCACGGCCTGCGCCTGGGCGAGCGTCGACTCGTCCACGGTGTCCATCAGCGCCCGTTCGAGCACGCTGAGCAGCACCGACGCCGACAGCGCCAGCGCCAGCGCGAGCACCGCCGAGGCGGCGACCGTGAGCCGGGACCGCAGCCCCTGCCGCCGCCACCAGACCAGCGGCGAGTCAGCCACCGTCGCCCGCCAGCCGGTATCCCGCGCCGCGCACGGTCTGCAGCGCGTTCCTGCCGAACGGGACGTCGATCTTGCGCCGCAGGTAGCCGACGTACACCTCGACCACGTTGGGATCGGTGTCGAACGTGTCCCACACGTGCTCAAGGATCTCCGTCTTCGACACCACCTCGTCGCGCCGCCGCAGCAGGAACTCCAGCAGCGCGAACTCCCGCGGCGTCAGCTCGACCGGGCTCTCGCCGCGCTCCACCCGGCGCCGCGCCGGATCGAGCGACAGGTCGCCGGCCACCAGCACCGACGGACGCCGTCCCGCGTCGCGCCGCATCAGCGCCCGCAGCCGGGCCACCAGGACCACGTACGAGAACGGCTTGGTCAGGTAGTCGTCGGCGCCGAGGTCGAGACCGTCGGCCATGTCGTACTCGCCGTCCTTGGCCGACAGCATGAGGATCGGCACCCAGTTCTCCTCGGCGCGCAGCTGCTTGCACACGTTGTAGCCCGACAGCCTGGGCAGCATGATGTCGAGCACCACGACGTCGTAGTCGCCGTGCCGGGCCGCGTGCAGCCCCTCCTCACCGTCGTGGGCCAGGTCCACGGCGAACCCCTCGGCCTGCAGACCCCGTTGGAGCGCGGCCGCCATCCGCCGCTCGTCCTCGACGACAAGCACTCTCATGCGGTGATTCTCCTGGTCCTGCGCTGAGACGACGCTGAGAAGGCTGAGAGCACTCTCAGCCGCCTGCGGGCGCGCGATCCGCCCGTCACCCCCGATGAGGGCGAACGTCGATCAAGGGGGCGTATGCGCACGCCATGCACTCTAACCACCGGCTCGACCACGGGCTGTGCGGGCGGCTTCCGGGCCGGGCAGGCCGTGGTGCCTGAGCCCGGCCGGCGGGCGCGGCTGAGAGGCGTCTCAGGCTGTCTCAGGCTCACCACAGGATGCATGACGCAGGCTCTGAGCATCGACATACCGTTAAGGAGTGAGATGCGCAGAGGCACGTTCGTGAGGTGGGGAGTGCCGATCGCGGCGGCGGCCGTGATCGGGGCCGCGATCGGCGCCGGCCCGGTGATCGCCGCGGTGAGCGGCGATCCCGTACTGCCGGAACGCTCGGCGGAGCAGTTGCTGGCCGACGCCGCGGCCGCCACCGGCAAGGAGGGCGGCATTCCGCCCATGTCGGGCACGGTGCAGCAGACGGCCTCACTCGGCCTGCCGTCGCTGCCCGCGCTGTCGCAGGCGGGCGCGTCGTCGCCGCTGAGCCTGCTGTCCGGGTCCCATGAGGTGAAGGTCTGGTACGGCGCCGCCGACAAGCTGCGCGTCGCCATGCCGACCCAGATGAACGAGACCAACCTGATCATCAACGGCGGCGAGGCGTGGTACTGGGACAGCGCCACCAACACCGCCACGCGGGTGAGCGTCAAGGCGCCCGCCGCCCCGACGCACACCCCGGCCCCCGTGCCGCAGACGCCCGACCTGACGCCGCAGCAGGCGGCGGAGCGGCTGCTCGCCCAGGCCGACGAGCACACCACCGTCCGGGTGATCAACACGGCGGAGGTGGCGGGCCGCCCGGTCTACCAGCTCGTGCTGTCACCGAAGGACGCGGGCTCGCTGGTGCAGGAGGTGCGGATCGCGCTCGACGGCGAGACGTACGTCCCGCTCCAGGTCCAGGTGTTCGCCAAGGGCTCGGCGGAGCCGGCGTTCCAGATCGGGTTCACCCAGGTGACGTTCACGCCGCCGGCGGCCGAGAACTTCACCTTCACCCCGCCCGCGGGCGCCAAGGTGGAGGAGAACACGCTCGCCCTCCCCGAGGAGGCCGGCAGGCACGCCGAGGAGCACGCCGAGCGGGCCAAGGACGTCGCGGGCGAGGCGAAGGTCGTCGGCGACGGCTGGACGACGGTGGCGGTCGTGCCGTTCGACCTGAACGATGTGACCGCGCAGGCCTCGCAAGAGGGCGGCGAGGGGGCGGCACTGCTCGACAGCGTGCTCGCGTCCGCGACCCCGGTGAGCGGCCCGTGGGGCTCGGGCAAGCTGATCAGCACCAAGCTGGTCACCGCCCTGCTGACCGACGACGGCCGTCTGCTGGTCGGCGCGGTCACCCCGGAGGAGATCACCAGGGCGGCGGGCGTCAAGTGACCGCCGTCACGAGCGAAGCGGGGGCGCCCTTCGGGGCGGCCCCGCCCTCCGGGGGCGAGGCGATCGTCACGCGAGGGCTGACCAAGCGCTTCCGCAGCGGGCAGGTCGCCGTGGACACGCTCGACCTGAGCGTGCCGCGCGGCTCGGTGTTCGGCTTCCTGGGCCCGAACGGCTCCGGCAAGACGACCACGATCCGCATGCTGCTCGGCCTGGTGAAGCCGACCGCGGGGGAGTACTCCGTGCTCGGGCTGCCCCAGGCGGAGGCCCTGCCGCGGGTGGGGGCGCTGGTCGAGGGGCCGGCCTTCTACCCGTACCTGTCGGGCGCGGCCAACCTGATGCGCTTCGACGCCGCCGACCCGACCGCGCCCAGGGCGACCGCGCGACGCCGGATCGCCGAGGCACTCGAACGGGTGGGCCTGTCGGCCGCCGCCGGCAAGCGCTACCGCCACTACTCCCTCGGCATGCGTCAGCGCCTGGCCATCGCCGCCGCCCTGCTGGGGCCGCGTGAGCTGCTCGTCCTCGACGAGCCCACCAACGGCCTCGACCCGCAGGGCACCCGCGAGGTGCGGGCACTGGTCAAGGAGATCGCCTCCGACGGCACCACCGTGTTCGTCTCCTCCCACCTGCTGGCCGAGGTGGAGCAGATGTGCACGCACGCCGCGATCATGCGCACGGGAAGGCTCGTCGCGCACGGCACCATCGCGTCGCTGAGCGGCGGCCTGGCGGCGCGGATCCGGGTGGAGACGCCGGACGCGGCGGGGGCCGCGCGGGTGCTCGGCGCGCTCGGCCTGGCGGACGTCCGTACGGACGAAGGGGGCACGGTGACGGCGGAACTGGGCGGGCACGCGCCCGAGCGGCTCAACGCCGCGCTGGTGGGCGAGGAGGTGGCCGTACGGGGGCTGGCCGTGGTCCGGCCGAGCCTCGAGGACGTGTTCGTGCGACTGACAGGGGAGGGCTTCGATGTCGACGGCTGAGAGCGCGACACCGTCCCGTACGACTTCACCGGCCACGGAGGCCACGACGCCGCCCGCCGGCGGGACCGCGACGGCGACCGCACCGGGGCCGGGGCCGCGGCGGACACCGGGGCTCGTGCCGGTGACGGAGACCCGCGGCACCGCGGAACGCACACCACGCGAGCCCGAGCCCGGCAGGGCGGGCGGTCCTGCGGCGCCGCTGCCCCGAAGGGCGGGCGCGTTCTGGCGGCTGCTCGGCTCCGAGCTGGGCCTGACCTTCCGCCGCCCCCGCAACCTGCTCATGCTGTCCGTGCTCGCCATCGTGCCGATCATCATCGGCATCGCGCTGAGCCTGGTCAGCGCGCCCGACGACGGCATAGGCGGAGTCATCGCCTCGGTGGCGGGCAACAGCCTCATGCTGACGTTCTTCGCGTTCTCGTTCCTGGTGCTGCTGCTCATGCCGGTGACGGTGAGCGTGGTGGCGGGCGACGCGCTCGCCGGCGAGGCCGGCGCCGGCACGCTGCGCTACCTGCTGGCCGCGCCCGCCGGGCGGACGCGGCTGCTGCTGGTGAAGTACCTGAACGCCGCCATCTACGCCTACGCGGCCACGGCCGTGGTGGCGTTGTCGTCACTGCTGACGGGGCTGGTGTTGTTCCCGGCCGGGCCCTTGACGCTGCTGTCCGGCACCACGATCTCCATGGGAGAGGGGCTGGTCAGGATCGCCGTCGCCGTCGGTTACGTCGGCGCCGCCATGGCCGCCCTCGCGGCGGTGGCGCTGGCGCTGTCGGCGTTCACCGAGGTGTCCATCGGGGCGATCGCGGCCACGATGGTGCTGGTCGTCGTCTGCCAGGTGCTGCGCGCGATCCCCGAGCTGGACGTGATCACGCCGTACCTGCTGCCGGCCCGGTTCACCGACTTCGACGCCGTGCTGCGCGCCCCGATCGACTGGGCGGCGCTGTGGGACGGCCTGCTGGCGTTCGCGGCCTACATCGCGCTGTTCGGCTCGATCGCGTGGGCCCGCTTCTCCGGCAAGGACATCACGTCCTGACCCCGTGCCGGGGATCGGCTCCCCGGCACGGGACGGACCGTCAGGCGGTGGGACGGCGGCGCAGGCCGAGGACGCCGACCACGACGCCGACGACGCCGACGACGAGCCCGGCGCCGCCGAGCACGCGGGCCGTGGTGTCGGAGGCGCCGGAAGCACCGGCCGCGGCCACCGGCGTCACCGACGGAGCCGCGGCGGCCGGCGACGCGCTCACCGGCGCGGCCCCGTGACCGCCTCCGGCAGAGGACGCGGGCACCAGCTTGAGCAGCGGCGCGGGGTGCTCCGGCTCGCTGCCGTCGGCCTTCGGCGCCTGTGCCCAGTCGACGACCTCACCGCCCGAGTACGTCTGCTTCGTCGGGAAGACGAGCTGGTCGACGTCCGTGGGCAGCTGCCCCATGGACACCTCGAACTCCTGGAACTCGCCGGGCTTGATCTCGCCGCCCGACCAGACGACCTTGGTGACGGCCTCCTCCAGGGGGCCGTACTCGGTCGTGACGGGCTGGGGCAGCTTGCCCTCGGTGACTTCGACCTTCCAGCCCGGTACGGGCTTGACCGTGACGAACGCCAGCGGGTGGTCGGTGGGGAAGGACACCTCGACCTTGGTGGTCGAGGCGTCGTCGCGCTCGTTCGGCACCCGGAAGGCGACCTTGGAGAACGAGCCCTGCTCGGCGGTGCCCGGCTGGATGGTGACGTGCGCCAGCGCGGGCAGGGCGAGGGCGGCGGTGAGAGCGGTGGTGGCGGCGAGCACGGTCGCCGCACGGCGTACGAAGGACATGCGGAATCTCCACTTGGGTCTGGAAAGAACGAGGTGTCAGAAGGTCAGGCGGGCAGTGGAGGACCACGCCTGGCCAGGCAGTGCCGGAAACCCGGCTGAGGGGGGACGATCCGGGTGCGGACGACCGGCGCGCACGGGCGCATGGCGGGCACGGCGGCCGGCGGTTCCAGCAGCACGAGTCGGCGGCCGAGGCGGCGTAGCACCGACCAGAGCGCGGCCTCGCCCCGCGACAGCCACAGGCCGGTGATCACCGTGGCGGTCAGGTGGGTGAGCAGCATGCCGGCGTTGACGGCCAGACCGCCCTGGGCGTGGCCGTGCACCGAGACGTAGGCGGCGCCCTCGCCGGCGAACAGCTCGTGCAGCCCGATCTGCGCGCCGACCAGCACGATGTTGATCGTGCCCGCCGAACGCTCCCGGCCGCACAGCGTGAGCCCCAGCACGGCCACCGCCGCCAGCGCGAAGCCGGCGGTGCCCGGCTCGGGGGCGGAGCCGCCGCCGAGCAGGTGGGCGAACGCGGCCAGCGTCACGCAGACGGCGGCGAAGGCGGCTGTCCGCGCGAGCCTCAGGGGTAGGTGCGCACGCATGGGTGTGCCCCATGCTCTCACGGGGCAGGCAGTCTTACGACCTCTTGTTCCAAGCTGCGCAATGGCTGGGCCGTAAATGGCTTTTGTCGCTATGGTCGTCTCCACCACGTTCACATAGAGGTGAGAAGATTGCGGCATTTGGGTGGATTAGTTGTCGGACTCGTGGTGACCGCGGCCGTGATCGGAGGCGGCGGCTGGGCGGTCCAGCAGGCCGCACTCAACGCCTCGGCCGACCTGCCCAGCAACCAGAACCTGTGGATCGCCCTCGGCGCGTTGGCCGCCGTCGGGCTGGTCGTCGGTCTGGTGGCGGCGGGCCGCATCTCACCGCTCGCGACGTTCGTGCCCTCCATGGTGCTGCTGGCCTGGACGGTGGTCTACGCGCTGGACAAGACGCGAGCGCTGTCGTTCATCCCCTCGGAGGAGTCGGTCCACCAGATCATCAGGGACGCCGGCCTCGGCAACCGCACGATGCTCACGACCGGCCTGTACGCCCTGCTCGGCGTGGCCCTGTTCATCCCCGTGCTGATGCCCTCGCGCTGGGCGCGCCGGGACGACGAGCTCGACGACGACTACGAGCCGCAACCGGAGGGCAGCTACTACTGAGTGCCGGCGGTGTAGAGGCGGGTCACGACCTCCTCGATGGAGGACTGGCCGGGCGCGGTGGCCATCAGCTCCTCCAGGCTCCCGTCGAACGCCAGCCGCCCGTGGCCGATCAGCACGACCCTGCGGCACAACCGCTCGATGTCGCCCAGGTCATGCGTGGTCAGCAGCACGGTCGTGCCGCGCTCGGCGTTGACCCGCCGCAGGAAGTCGCGGATGCCGGCCTTGCTCACCACGTCGAGGCCGATGGTCGGCTCGTCCAGCACCAGGACGTCCGGCGCGTGAAGGAGGGCCGCCGCCAGGTCGCCGCGCATGCGCTGGCCCAGGCTGAGCTGGCGCACGGGCGTGCGCAGGAACGCCCCGAGGTCGAGTGTCTCCGTCAGCTCGGCGAGGCGTGCTCGGAACGTCACTCGATCTACTTGGTAAAGGTGTCGGATCAGCGCGAAGCTGTCCACGAGCGGCAGGTCCCACCACAGCGTCGTCCGCTGCCCGAACACCACCCCCAGGCGCCGCGCCAGCGCGGTGCGCCGCCGCGACGGGTCGAGCCCGGCCACCCGGACCGTGCCCGACGTGGGCGTCAGGATGCCGCAGAGCATCTTGATCGTGGTGGACTTGCCCGCGCCGTTCGGGCCGAGGCAGCCGACGAACTCCCCGGCCGTCACGGTCAGCGACAGATCGCGTACGGCGTGGACGACGTTCCGTTTCACCTTGAACGAGCGTCCGGCCCGGTCCAGCTCGATCATGATCATCAACTCCCGGTGGATCGGTAGTGGCGGATGCCCTGCCGCCAGGCCAGCGCGGCCAGCAGGGCGAGGACGAGGGCGGCGGCCGGTCCGAGGAACCGCATGGCCCCGGGTGTGCCGAAGGGGTCGTCGCGGTCGAGGACGTACAGGCCGGGCTGCCAGTTGACGAAGGCCAGCGGCAGTACGTACGTGACGCCTTTGACCAGGTCGCGGGCGTAGACGGCGAGCGGGTACTGGGTGAGCTGGTTGCTGCCGTAGGTGAAGGCGCTGGTGACCTCGGGCGCGTCGGTGAGCACGAACTGCACGGCCCCGGCGAGCGTCCAGAGCGCGGCGAAGATGACCACCCCGGTGGCCACCATGACGGGGATCATCCAGCCGCGCTCCCAGCCGATGCCGAGGGCGGCGATCGCGTACCCGAGCACGACGGCGGCCTGCAGGACCCGGCCGGCCCTGGTGGGGTTGAAGCGGTCGGTGGTGAGCTGGACCCAGGCGCCGGCCGGCCGGATGAGGAACGTGTCGAGGGTGCCGGCCTTGATGTGCTGGCTGACCCGGTCGATGTTGCTGACGAACGTGTCGCACAGGGTGAAGGACAGGCCGGCGGCGCCGTACAGGAAGAGCACCTCCTCGCGGGAGAAGCCCGCCAGGGCGGTGGTGTTGGCGAAGATGATCAGGACCACGGCGACGTCGAGGGCGGCGGCGACGAAGCCGAGCAGCACCATCAGGGCGAACGAGGCCGGGTACGCGGCGGCGGCGCGCGTCCACGTCCACGCCAGCAGGAAGTACGTCCTAACCACCCTGGATCACCACCTTGTGGCGGACCGCCCGCGTGCCGAGCGCGCCGAGACCGAGCAGGACGACGGCCCAGAACACCTGGACGGCGAGCGTCTCCAGCACGGGGGCCTTGCCGAGGTAGAGGTCGGCGGGCAGCTGGACCATGGCGGCCCACGGCAGCGCGTTGACCAGGTCACCGAACCAGCCGGGGAAGAGGTTGAGCGGCACCAGCATGCCGCTGAAGAACGTGGTCAGCACCATCGACAGGACGGCCACGCCGCGGTCGTCGAGCAGCCAGCCGACCGACAGCGCGATCAGATAGCGCCAGCCGAAGCTGATGACCACCGCGATGGCGAACCCGGCCAGGAACGCCGCCCACCGGCCGGGGTCGGCGGGCACGACGATGCCGAAGACGGCGGCACCGAGCAGCATGGGCGGCAGGCCGCGGACGACGAACAGGTAGGCGGCCCTGCCGGCGTCCTCCGCCAGTGTCCACAACTGCAGGGAGGCGGGGCGGACGAGGTCGAGCGCGACGTCGCCGCTGCGGATGCGCTCGGGCAGCGACAGGCCGCCGCCGAAGAGCTGCATCGGCCCGATGAACGCCTGCGTGACGAAGCAGAAGGTGACGGCGTCGGCCACGTCGTAGCCGCCGAGGCCAGGGCGGGCCTGCCACAGCGCGATGAGGACGTAGGCGCGCAGCACGCCGAACACGCTGTTGGTGAACGCGCCGGCGAGCGCCGCCCAGACATAGGTGGCGTGTTTTCTGAAGCCGTACCAGACGAGCCTGGCATAGAGGGGGGTCGTCGCACACCTCCGAGTGACGGAGCGATGACAGGACGTGCCTGGATCAGCGCACGGATTTACCGATGGGAAACACGCGATTATCGGCCGCGAGGCGGTGGCCCCGCAACGAATTAATCGCCGGGGTGCGGGACGGCCCTCCTGGGGCAGAAGACCAGGACGACGCCCAGCCGGAGAAGGGTCGGCGGAAGGGGCTCAGGGCGAGGGCGCCGTGTCACAGGGCCGAAATATCCATGTAAGGGACGAGATACTTACTGGCCGGTAGGACGATGTTGAAAGGGGAACAACAGTCCTCGGAGGGTCGATATGGGGATCGACAAGGATGTGGTGCCGGACTACCCCATGAGCTGGCAGGCCCGGGCGCTCATCGGGCTCATGTGGGGCACCTTGAAACCCGCGTCCAGCCTGCTCATGCGCCACCCGCTGGCGTTGTTCGGGGCGGCCCGGCTCGGTGACCTCGCGCGGCTGGTCCAGGTTCCCCACCCGGCGCACGTCTCGCTCGGGCAGGAGGCGTTCACCGCGTGCGGCGGGGAGTGGGTGCGCTGCGGCGAAGGGGTCGACGAGCGCAAGGTGGTGCTGTACCTCCACGGCGGCGGCTACTTCTTCTGCTCGCCGTGCACGCACCGGTCCATCACGTGGCGGTTGTCGGCGATCGCCGGGCGGCCGGTGCTGGCGCTGGACTACCGGCAGGGGCCGGTGCACAAACTGGCCGACTCGCTGACCGACGCTCTGGACGCGTACGAGTGCCTGCTGGGGCGCGGGCACGCGCCCGAGGACGTCATCGTGGCGGGGGACTCCGCGGGGGGCCACCTCACCCTGGCGACTCTGCTGGCGCTGCGCGACCGGGGGATCCCGCTTCCGGGGGCGGCGATCTGCCTGTCGCCGTGGGCGGACCTGACCGACAGCCCGCGCCGGGAGAACCGGTGGCAGGACCCGCTGCTGCCGGAGAGCCGGGTGCGCTGGCTGGCGCGGCGCTGGACGTCCGGGCTGGACCCGCGTGACCCGCTCGTCTCGCCGGTGCACGGGGACTTCACGGGCCTGCCGCCGCTGATGATCGTCACGGGGTCGACGGAGGTGCTGCGCGACGAGGCCCGGCGCGTGGCGGCGCGGGCCAGGGAGGCGGGGGTGCCGGTCTGGTACGAGGAGTGGCGGCGGATGCCGCACGTCTTCCCGATCCTGGCGGACGTGGTGCCCGAGGCGCGGTTGGCCTTCCGGCACATGTCACAGTTCTTGACGGCGGTGGCCGAACGCGCGGATTCGGTGGGCGGCACGGCCGCAGCGTGACTATTGTCCGTTTTGCCAAGATCGGCGTACGCTGGCGCGGCGGAAAGTGTAAGGTTAGGTATACCTAACATATTGTCAGGGGGCTGTTTTGGCTGAACATCGGGGCGTCGTCCGGCGGACCGAGCGCATCTCCCGCCACATGGTACGCGTGGTCCTCGGCGGCGACGGGCTGGCGGACTTCGCCACCTCCGGGCTCACCGACCACTACGTGAAGCTGATCTTCCCGTATGACGGGGTGGACTACCCCGAGCCGTTCACCATGCAGCTGTGCCGGGAGACGATGCCGCGCGACCAGTGGCCGCGGCTGCGGACGTACACCGTGCGGGCCTGGGACCCCGACGCCCTTGAGCTGACCCTCGACTTCGTCGTGCACGGCGACGAGGGCCTGGCCGGGCCGTGGGCCGAGCGCGCCGTGCCCGGCGACGAGCTGCTCATGCTGGGCCCCGGCGGCGGCTACGCGCCCGACCCCGACGCCGACTGGCACCTGCTGGTGGGCGACCTGAGCGCGCTGCCGGCCATCGCGGCGTCGCTGGAGGCGCTGCGGGAGGGCGCCCTCGCGCACGTGTTCGTCGAGGTGGACGGGCCCGAGGACGAGCAGAAGCTGACGACGGCCGCGGACGCGCGCGTCACGTGGGTCTACCGCGGCGACCGTCCCGTGGGCGTGGGGCTCGTGGAGGCGGTGCGGGGGCTGGAGTTCCCCGAGGGCGACGCGCACGCGTTCGTGCACGGCGAGGCCGGGTTCGTCAAGGAGCTCCGCCGCCACCTGCGGGTGGAGCGGGGGATCGGCCTCGACCGGCTGTCGATCTCCGGTTACTGGCGGATCGGCGTCGACGACGAGGCGTGGCGGGCGGTCAAGCGCGACTGGAACCGTCAGGTCGAGGCGGAAGAGGCCGCCGCGATCGCCTCCTGAGTCGCCCGTTTCACCACTTCAGACCACCTGATCACACTATTTACTGACTTAAGGGGTACGAAAGCCTTGCCTCCAATACCCCTTATGTAAGACGTGCGGAAAGCCTCTCCGGATGCGGCCACAGTGTGCTTGGCCGTGACCGCGGACAGGAGAGGCGAACCGGATGGCGCGTGGTGCGAGCGACATGCCTGCGGGCGTGCGACCGCTGACGGTGGGGGACCCGGTCGTCATCGGCCGATATCTGCTCCTCGGCCGCCTCGGCACGGGCGGGATGGGAGTGGTGTACCTGGCCGAACACCCTCAAGGCGGCCTGGTCGCCCTCAAGACGCCGCACGCGGTGCATCTCAACGATGCCACGTTGCGGGCCCGCTTCGCTGAGGAAGTGGCGTTCTCGCGCAGATTAGTGCCGTTCTGTACGGCCGCCGTCGTCGAGGACGGCACCGACCGGGACCGTCCTTACCTGGTCACCGAGTACATCCCGGGCCCCGCGCTCTCCCAGGTCGTCCTGGACCGGGGGCCGCTCACGCCCGACCTGGCCTACGGCGTAGCGCTGGGAGTGGCCGCCGCGCTCGTGGCGGTGCACGAGGCGGGGCTGGTGCACCGGGACCTGAAGCCGGGCAACGTGCTGCTGTCGCCGAAGGGGCCGCACGTCATCGACTTCGGCATCGCCCGTGACGTGGACACGGCCGGCGCGCTCACGCAGGCCGGGCAGGTCATGGGCAGCCCCGGCTGGGTGGCGCCGGAGCGGCTGACCGGCGGGCCCGCGCTGCCGTCCTCCGACGTGTTCGCCTGGGGCTGCCTGGTGGCCTTCACCGCGACCGGGCACCATCCGTTCGGGGGCGGGGAGCCCGACGTGCTGACCCGGCGCATCCTGTTCGAGGCGCCGCGGATTGACGGGGTGCCCGCCCTGTTGCGTCCCGCCGTGGCGGCGGCGCTGGCGAAGGAGCCCGCCGACCGCCCGAAGGCCGCCGACCTGCTGCGGGCGCTGCTGGCCGCCGGGGGAGTGGCGGAGCCGTGGGACCTGCGCCGCGCGGTGGAGGACGTGCTCGCCAAGACCTGGACGCCCGTACCGCACACGGGAGGGCACGAACGGCTCGCCGAGGAGATGGAGCGTTCCGGGCCGCGCCGGCGCCGGGCCCAGTCGGGGGC
>NZ_SMKQ01000233.1 GCF_004348995.1 Nonomuraea terrae | reverse complement strand
CGCAGGATCCGCGCCTCGGCCCGCAGGTGGGCGCGGCGCATCTGCTCGGTGAACCCGGCCAGACCCGTCAGGTCGCACTCGATGCGCGGCTCCGCCACGAACGCGCCGCCCGACCGGCCGAGCACCCGCAACAGCACACCATCCCGTTCCAGCGTGGCCAGGGCCTGCCGCAGCGTCATCCGGCTCACGCCGAGCTGCCCGGCCAGCTCCCGCTCGCCGGGCAGCCGGTCGCCCGGCGCCAGCTCGCCGTTGGAGATCGACTGCAGCAGCCACCGCTCGATCTGCACGTGAGCCGGTACGCCGGTGCCGCGCTCCAGCTCGGGCGGTGTCCCGACCACACGCGCATCGTAGCCCGGTATCACCCCTTTGCCTGATCCCCGGGGTCACTCCGACAGACGCCGCAGCCGTTCCACCGCGTCGCCGAACTCGCTGACCATGTCGTAGACGACCTCGCGCGCGGGACGCACCCGGTCGAGCTGGCCCACGACCTGGCCGACGAAGTAGTTGACCAGCTCCACCGCCCCCGCGTCGCCCTTCTCCGCCGCCGCGGCGATGCGCGCCATCGCCCCCTCGGCCACCAGCATCTGCAGCGGCATGCCCAGCGGCCCCGGGCTCTCCTGGCCGTAGTCCCACTCCTCCGTCCAGGCCGAGCGCAGCTGCCGGGCCGGCTTGCCCGTACGGGAGCGCGACCGCACGGTGTCCAGGGACGAGGCCGCCAGCAGCTTGCGCATGACCGCCGGTGGCGTCTCGGCCTCCTCGGTCGTCAGCCACACCGAGCCGCACCACACGCCCTCGGCGCCGAGCGCCATGGCCGCGGCCATCTGCCGCCCGGACGCGATCCCGCCCGCGGCCAGCACGGGGACCGGCGCGATCGCGTCCACGACCTGCGGCACCAGCACCATCGTGGAGACCTCGCCGGTGTGGCCGCCCGCCTCGCCGCCCTGCGCCACGACGATGTCCGCGCCGGCCGCCACCTGCCGGCGCGCGTGCTCGACCGTGCCGACCAGCGCGGCCACCGGCACGCCCGCCTCCCTGGCCTTGGCCACCATCTCGGGCGGCGGCGGCCCCAGGGCGCTGGCGATCAGCCCGATGCGGTGCCGGAGCGCCACGTCGATGAGGCTCGTCGCGCCCGCCGCGGTCACCCGCCTGCCGAACTCGTCCGCCACGGCGGTCAGCGGCCGTCCCGTGGCGCTGACGCCGTACTTGGCCAGCAGGTGGGTGACGAAGTCGCGGTGCCGGTCGGGGACGGCGTCCATCAGGTGGACGCCCCGGTCGTGCGCGGAGGGGTCGACCTTGCCCGGCACGAGCACGTCCACGCCGTACGGCCGGCCGCCCACCCGCTCGTCGAGCCAGCTCAGCTCCGTGTCGAGCCGCTCGGGCGAGTACGCGACCGCGCCCAGCACCCCGAACCCGCCCGCGTTCGTGACGGCGGCCACCACGTCGCGGCAGTGGCTGAAGGCGAACAGCGGCAGCTCGATGCCCAGGCGCTCACAGATGGGAGTGCGCATGAACAGACGCTAGTCGCCAGAACAGGGTTCGGTCCATCCCCCGATCAGACGTCCAGCGAGACGGGGGAGTGCCAGCCCAGCTCGGGGGAGTAGCCGCGCACCCGCCGGGCCGGGACGCCGGCCACCACGCTGTGGTCGGGGAACTCGCCGCGCACCACCGCGCCGCCCGCCACCACGCACTGCCTGCCGAGCGTCGTGCCCGGCAGGATGATAGCGCCCGCGCCCAGCCACGAGCCCGAGCCGATCGAGACCGGGCTGTTGCGCGGCCACTGCCGGCCGATCGGCACGTCCGGGTCGTCGTAGACGTGGTTCTGGTCGGTGATGTAGACGTACGGCCCCGTGAAGACGTGGTCGCCGATGTCGATCGACTGGTGGGCCACGATGTGCGAGCCCCTGCCGATCGAGCAGCTCCCGCCGATCCGCAGGATCGAGCCGGGGCCCAGGTCGACCCCCGGGCCCATGCCGCAGGAGATCGACACGCGCTCGCCGATGAGCGTGTGGTCGCCGATCTCGATCCACGGCTCACCGAAGATCGCGCCAGGGGGAAAGGCGATGCTGACCCCGTCGCCGATCCGGCGGAAACGGTAACCCGCCGGGGTGGCCGGAGTGATCGCACCGGCGTGGCGGATCGCCGCGTAGGCACGGTGAATCAACGCGCCCAAAGCCCGCCGTACTACTGACATAGGGACCAAAGTTACCGCTAGTGACACGGTGCATCGCCCTCATGGTGGGTAGCGCCATTAATCGTTTTTGCGCGATATGCCCCATCTTGGAATCGGGCTGAGCTGCTTGAACCCGACACTCGTCGAGGGTGTTCTGAACACGTCAGGCAGACCGGTGGTAGCGCGGTGGTAGCAGCCCGCACATGATCAGGCATCCGTAGCCTCCTGCTCCGCATCGCCCTTCTCCACCAGCGTCAGAACTTGCTCCGCCGCCTCGTCGTGCAACGCCTGGCGCACGTGCGTGTACACGTCTTGCGTGATGCGCGCGCGAGTGCCCCAGCTGCGCGCTCACGATCTTGATGTCGAGACCGGCCTCGAGCCCGAGCGTCGCGGCGGTGTGCCGCGCCTCGTGCAGTCTGATCACCGGCAGGCCGGCGGCCTGAGCCAATGCCTTGAACCCCGGCGGACACCCGCTCGGGCGACACCGGCCGCCCGTCCGGCCGAGCATGGATCAGATCATGATCCTGATACGGGATCCCTGACGCCATGCGCGGGCGCTTCTGCTCGATCCTCCACTCGGCCGGCATCCGTGTTGTCTCCGCGTCCAGGCTCACCGTCCGCTTGCCGGCCACGGCTCTTGGGCGTGTCGATGATGATCTCGCCGCCCACCTCGCCCGGCGCCCGCTCGATGCTGTTCCCGGTCGACGATGCTCTCCTGGAGGAAGCCGACCCGGCGCAGCTCGCCGCCCAGCCGCGCCCCGTCCCGCTGGCGTACGTCGGCGACCAGTACGACCGTGACGACGCGTTCGACCGCTACTTCGCGCCCGCGGCAGCCCGTCTGCGTCACCGAGTGGCGGGCAAGTGGCACGACACCGGCCGCCGGCCCGGGGTGACGTTCGCCGGAAGAGTGCCGTTCAGCGCGGTGAGCCGGATCTACGCCGAATCCGTGGCCACGGTCCTGCTGCTCCCCGACAGGTACGCGGCCGCCGGCCGGCCTCTCCAAGGGTGCAAAGTGTTCGAGGCACACAACACCCCACGCGCCGCCTGGGGCGGGTTCGGCCCCTGCCTCACAGACGCCGGCGACTGCTCGGCGTGCCCCGTCCTCAACCGGTCCCGCCCGCGCCTGCACGCGTTCGGCGACCGGGTCCTCGTCCGCGAACTCGAGCGCGTCGACGGCGACGGCCGGGTTCTGCGCACCGAGTACCACCTGATGAACCGCCCCGAAGACGGGTGGGCGTCCCGCTCGTACGCGTGGACGCTCGCCGACCTGGCCCTCATCGACGGCTGGATCTACGACCGGCCCCACCACGACGAGCACAGCGCCGGCTTCTGGCTGCGCCGCCTCTGACCTGGCCCTCACCGCCGACGACTACCTGAACGCGCTGCGGACTGCCCACCCTCCGCCCTCGACACCGGCCGGGTGACCGACGTGCCCTGGGACACCGGCCATGCGCTCACGCGGGCTGGCGGTTCCGGAGGAACTGGTCGCGCGCCGGCTGTTCGACGATATGTGACCGCTCGGTGGTGAACTGCCCCATGGAGATCGACACGAGGAGTCTTGGGCCGGCGACACGCCTAGGAGCGTCCTGAAAATCTTGGTGGGCGGGTCGGCATGCGTCGGCCCGTCTGCTGGCTATGGAGTGGTCGCATCGAGGGCCCAGATGCCGCTGGTGTGGGTGAGTCCCAGGTTGATGAGGCGACGAAGGTTGAGAGCGGCGGCGCGATGGTGGAGCCAGCGGTCGTTGGCATGGGTGCCGCGGTAGGGCAGACGGCGGTTGCCGCGGGCGACCAGCCAGGCCACGGCGCGTTCGACCATGGGCCGCCAGCGCCGGTAGTCGTCCTGCCAGGCGGGGTCGGTGGCGGCTTGGTGGCGGGCGGCGGCCTGCAGATCGTGGTGCGGGCGGATGGTCACGATGCGGCCGGTCGTGGCGGTGGTGCAGCGATCGTGCAAGGGGCAGGTGGCGCATAATCCGGTGAAGGTGGCGCGGCGTTGCTGGTAGCGGCCTGACGGGGCGGCGAGCGGAACGGTGTGCCCGGCGGGGCAGGTGACCGTGCCGGCGCCGTTGTCGATGACGAAGTCGTCCAGGGTGAACCCGCCGGGCACGGCAGGCTTACGCGCGGGTGGCTTGATCAGCAGCCGGTGCCCGGCGTTGGTGAGGGTGGCGCGCAGCTCGGCGGCGGCGTAGGCGGCATCGGCCAGGATCTGCAGCGGTCCCCGCTCGTCGGCGAGCAGGTCAGGAGCAACGGCGGCCTCGTGGTGGGCGGCACCGGCGCCGGGACGTAGCGCGACCGCGGTGAACAGTCCGGTCTCCGGCTCGACGGCCAGGTGGGCCTTGTAGCCGTCGTCACGCTGCCGGCCGCTCTTGTGAATGTGGCGGGCCTCGGGATCGACGGTGGAGATGACCCGATCGGGCGCGGTGCGGCGAGCGATCCGCCACCGTCCATCGGTGCCATCCGAACCGTCGGCGGGCTCGACGTCCTGGCCGGCGACCACCGCCAGCAGGCCGACCGCGTGATCGGCCACCTCGTCCAGATCCCGGCCACTCAGGTGGTCCAACAGGGTGAGCGCGTCGGTGACCAGCCCGCTCACCAGAGCGGTCCTGGCCTCCTCATCGTCCCAGGCGATCTTCGGCTTGCCGGGATCGGCGTAGTCGTGGGCATGGCAGTGCGCCGCCACCAGCGCGGCGGCCCCAGGCACCTGGCGGGCCACCCGGCGGATCGCGGCGATCAGCTGGGTGATGGTGTCTTGAGTGGCGACCGCATCCAGCAGCACCGCCGAATCCAGCGCCCGCCGAGTCCGGCCCGCCAGCACCCCGGTCTGCTCCACCACGGTGCGGACGGCCTGGAAGATCCGGTCCGGATGCGACGAGCGAGCCAGCCGACGCCGGAAATACGTCAGCAGCGACGGATCAAACCCCTGGTCATACAGTCCCAGCCCGCAGGCGGCCTTCCAACGCAGATCGAACCGTAGCGCCGCCACCGCTTCCTCATCGGACAATCCATGCAGCGCCTGCAGCACCACCACCGACGCCAGCAGACCCGGCGGAACCGACGGACGCCCGTTGACCGGCGCATACATATCCGCGAACGACTCCGGCGGGAACAACACCCGCCGATGTTCGGCCAGGAACGCGAACACGCTCCCGGCCGGAATCAACTCCCGGCACACGACCCACACCTCAGGCCCGGCCGCAACCCTCCGACGGCCCATCATGACCCGAGTCTGAAGTCCTGAGCCCCGTCTGGCCAGACCGCCAAGATCTTCAGGACGCTCCTAGGGCGTATGCAGGTTCCTACGATTCGTTTGCTCTGGTGCACGGCGCGCAGTCGCGCATGGGGCTGATGATGCCAGACGCACTCCCTAGAAAAGACTTTACGGACACGCTCGCCGCGCCACCGCACAAGACGCGTGGCTGGGGTAGGGGGCGCGGCCAGGGGAAACGCACAGAGGGGGACGTGCCATGTCCCATCACCTTGATACGCCGCTGGCGGGACAGAACGGCCAGCTCTACCTCGACGATCTCTACGTCTTCTCCGGCAGCGACAGCACCGTCTTCGTCATGGACGTCAACAGCGACATCACGGGGGTGTACGCGGAGCCGGGCTTCCACCCGGAGGCACGCTACGAGTTCAAGGTGCACATCGACGGGGCCGAGTTCGAGGAGCTGACCTATCGGGCGTCCTTCGGCGAAGCGGACCCAGGCGGACGGCAGCCGCTGAAGCTGCATGCCCTCACCGGCGACGCGGCGCGCCAGGACGCCCCCACCGGCGAACTGCTGCTGGAGGGCTGGACCGGTGAGGCGGCCGACGGAGGTGACGTCCGGATGTGGGCCGGACGCGTCGGCGACTCCTTCTACATCGACCTGTCGCTCCTGAGCATCGTCAACGCGGCCGTGAAGAACGGCACCGCCGTCGACCTGTCGGGGTGGCGCCCCGAAGCCGCACGCAACAGCTTCGCCGACACGACCGTCGAGTCGATCGTGCTGGAGGTCTCGCACCGGCACGCGCGGCTGCGGCCCGGTAGCCGTATCGGCGTCTGGTCCGCTACGAAGCTGGCGACGGACGCGGGCGGCTGGCGGCAGATCAACCGCGCCGGCCATCCCATGATGTGGCCGATCTTCTGGCCGGATGACACGGATTTCTCCGACCCGGCCAACACCCGGCATCCGTCCGAAGACGTCCAGGCCGTCGGCAAGCATACGGCGGGCCTGGTGGCCGCAGTCGTCGCCGCCAGCGGGACGGCCCACGACGCCCAGGGCTACGGCGAGGCGGTGGCCCGGCGGCTGTTTCCCGACGTCCTGCCCTACGTCGTCGGTACGCCCGCGACGTACGGCTTCGCCGGGTTCAACGGCCGGGCAATGGCCGACAACGCGCCCGAGGTCATGCTGTCGCTCGTCGCCGGTACGGCCGTACCTTCCGGGCTCACGCCGTCCGTGTCCGAGCAACTGCGGCACGGCGAGTTCCCGTATGTCATGCCGGTATGAGCCCTGGTGATCGGGAAGAGTCGCGATGGTCAGAGCTGCGGGAAGCCGTGCCCGATCTCGGATTCGTCTCCGAGCTGCCACGCCCAGGGCGGGTTGGCGCCCGCGACCGAGCACGTCAGCGCCGCCACCCGGACCGCGAAGGAAGCCGCCGCCACGGCGATCTCCAGCTCCAGGCCGTCGAGACGCCCTCCGAGCAGGCCCTCCGCCCCGAGCCGGGCAGGAGCCCGGCGGTGAACGCGTTCCCCGGCCCCGACCGTGTCCACGACCTCCACCCGCGGCGCCGGCACCTCCGCCCGCTCACCGTCCAGGGACACCAGCGCACCCTCCGCCCCCAGGGTGACGACGATCAGGCGGGCGCCGGCGGCGTGCCAGGTGTCGCAGGCGTACTCCGCCGGCACGCCGGGCAGCACTTCGTTGCGGCTCATACGCACGCTCCGGTATGCGGGCCACGATGTTGGTGAGGTCGTGGAAGCCGGGCGGCGGCGTGGGCGCGGCCGAGGCGGCGGGGCTGGGGGCGAACCAGTCGCGGGGCTTGCCAGCGGCCGCGGCCGTCCCGCGGAGGTAACCGGATCATCGACCTGTGCGCGGGCACCGGCCGCCTCGCCTGGTGGTGCCGTGACAAAGGGAATCGGAGGTGGGAGAACCTGCCGCCGCGCGAGCTGGTGTGCGTCGAGAGCAACGAGCTGTACGTGGAGGTGGGCCGCCGTGTCCTGCCCGAAGCCACCTGGATCGTCGGCGACGTCTTCGACGTGTCCAGCATGGGGCTCGGCATGTTCGACTGCGCCATCTCCAAGCCTCCGTCCGGCTGCACGCCCCGCGGCCGGGTCGGGCCCCGCTACCGTGGCCAGCACCGGCCGGCTCTTGGGGTGGCGTTCGCCGTGCCGGGAAGCAGGGGCGAGGCTCGCGGCGGCGGCGGCGGTCGCCGCGAGTCCCATGCGATGGAGCTTGTTCATCTCGTCCCTTCTGAGGCGTGGCCGCCGTGCGCTTGGGATGCGGCCGCCGGTTCGTCCCTGTAGGCAGGGCAGCTCCCGATCTTGTGGCACGGCTCCGCGGCGTTACCCGGGGGCGACCACGCGCGGGGAGGGGACGGGTGCCGGTCAGCGCGGGATGGTGTCGCGGTGGGCGGCCAGCCACGTGTCGAAAGACTGCAGCCTCGGGTTGAGCTCGCGCAGCAGCTCGAAGTCGATGAGCTCGGCGATGTCCGGGGCGGCCGCGATCAGGTACTGGAGCATGTTGCCGACCTCGCCCGCGCCCGGGAACCCCGCGGCCCGGATCATGTCGGGGCTGACCGCCCGGTAGGTGACGGGCTCGCCGAGCGCCAGGCTCAGCGCGGCGGCGTACTGCGCGCCGGTGAGCACGGACCCGGCGACGTTCACCCGCCTGCCGGCCATCCCGATCCCGTGGCGGAAGATCCCCAGCGCGGTCCTGCCGACGTCCTCCGCGGCCTGCGCGGCCACCCGCGCCTCGCCGAACCCGAGCGGCAGCACCAGCGCGCCCGTCTCGTCACGCCGGGGCGCGAACATGCCCCGGAACGCCTCGTAGTAGACGTTCGCCTGCAGGAAGGTGGTGGGCACGCCCGACTCCAGGAAGAACCGGTCGGCCTCGGCCTTGCCGTCGGCGTGCGGCACCTTATACGAGCCCTCGAAGCTCGGCGTCCCGTCGCCCGGCCAGAAGTAGCCGCGGGTGTCGGACAGCGTGGACCAGACGAAATGCCGTACGCCGGCCTCCTGCCCCGCCCGCGCCGCGTTGCCGGCCTGCTCCCGCTCCTTGGCGGTCGCGGGCCGCACCCGCTCCTCCTCGGGCGTGCGAGGCTCCCAGAAGTTGGTCACCACGAAGGCGCCGTGGGCGCCGTCGAACGCCTTGCGCAGGCTGCCCTCGTCGTCGAGATCGGCCCCGACGACCTCGGCCCCGAGCGCGGCCAGCTCCCTGGCCCGCGCCGAACCCGGGTCCCGGGTCAGAGCCCGCGCGGCGAACCGCCCACTGCGGTCGTCGAGGATCGCGCGGACCAGCCCGCCCCCTTGCGCTCCGGTCGCGCCCACTACTGCGATGATCTGCTGCTCGCTCACAGAGACACCCCTCACGTTTTCAGGTTGATGTATCAACCCGGCCCACCATACAGCGCCAGGTTGATACGTCAAGCAACAGGTAGAGTGGGCGTCATGGGATGGGAACAGGAACTCGGCGAGGCCGACCGAATGTGGCGCACGTACATCGAAATGGCCAAGCATCTCGGCTCGCACCTGCAGCAGCACCTGCAGCGCGAGTGCGACCTGTCCGCGGCCGACTTCGAGGTCCTGGTCCGGCTCACGGAGTCGGAGCGGCGGGAGATGCCCGTCGCGGAGGTGGCCGCCGCGACCCAGTGGGAGAAGAGCCGCCTGTCCCACCAGCTCACCCGGATGGCGCAACGCGGGCTGGTCGAGCGAGTGGACTCCGACGACCGCCGCTACCCCGACGTGCGGCTCACCGACAAGGGCTACGCGGCGATCAACAAGGCAGTCCCCGAGCACACCGAGATGGTTCACGCACTGTTCGTCGACGTGCTGGGGCCCGAGCGGCTGGCCGGCTTCGCGCAGGCCTGCGCCGACGTGCTCCGCGCACTCGACGAGCACCGGGAGCGGGACTGCTCGTTGTGATCATGCTCCCGCGCCGCGGAAAGCACCCCTTGGGTGTGGCGAAAAACGGAGATCATTCGTGCCCCGATCACCCCTGCTCCCCTGGGAGGTCGCGTTGGCCGCCGCAGCAGATCCGACCGGGACGTTCATCAGGCCGAGTACGGGGTCTACTACGTCCGCGGCTGCGTGGGACTGTTCGGCGGATACGGCTTCGGCCTCGCCGAGCTGGCCTCGCCCCTGCTGGGGGACGCCTACGGCCTCGCCGGCCTGGCGGTCCAGTGGGGCGTGCCCGCGATCCTCGTTCTCGCGGGCCTGCTCATGTCGGCCACCACCGGCAATGGGGCCGTCATCGGGAATCACTGCGGCAGGAGGTCACCACCCGTGGCCGAGTGGATCCGCGAGCGGCTCGCCGCGTGGACCGTGGGCCTCGTATGACGCTCGCGGCCGTTCCGCCCGCACCCGCACAGCCCTCGCCGGCCCGGTCCGGGACCGGCGTGCACGCCACCGCCCGCATCCGCGCCGGCAACACCACCGTCCTGCCTGTGCTCGCCGGCGACGGCCCCTTCGACCTGCGGCGCTCTCCCTGTCCGGCCAGGTCGTTGATGATCTGGGCTTGCTGTGTCACACCGCCTTGGGCGGGCGGTCGCGGCGGTACTGGTCGAGGCGGTACTGGTCGAGGCGGACGACGCGCTGCCGGGCCGACGTGGCCGGAGGCGACGAGCAGTTCCGTGATCCGCATCGACAGGCGAGCGTTTTCCTCGAGGAGCCGCTGGAGTTCCGTGACGGGAATCGTGACGACGGCCTGTGGCATCATGGGCGCTGTTTTCTCTCGCTTTGTGCGACGTGAGTAACGAGGGCGGCCCAGATTCAGGCGGATTGGGCCGCCTTCGGCGTTTCACTGGGGGTGCCGAGGTCAGAGGGCGAGCTCGGTTGCCGGTGGCGTGGCCCGCAGCGGGTTCGGCGAATACGCGAACGCGCGTCCCATATATGGCGGCGCCGAGCAGGACGCTTACGTTCCGGCGCGGTGGAGGGGGCCGCGATCGTTGTCGGCTGCCGGTGGTTGAGGCCAAGAATTGGCGCCTGTTCGAGGAGTCGGACATGCACCGGACATTCGCCCAACAATAAGCGCCAAAGGCTCTGCTGCAGCTTGCACCGCGGTGATGGTGCCGACGATTCTCAAGGGACGGCAGCGGACCAAAAGCGGCTGATCAACACGGGCTGACACCGAGCTGCAAATGCCGCAACGAATCTCCGCATTACCCCCAGAGGGAAAGGACCGACCCTATGCGTAACGCGAAACGGGCGATCGCCATCGCAAGCATCGCCATCTCCGGGGCAGTCGTTGCCCTGACGAGTCCAGCCCACGCGAACGCCACGGCGTCCTCGGCCTCAGTAACGGCAATGGGCTGGAAGTACCACGGCTATTACCCCGACCTGGGCACCTGCAACTACTGGAGGTACGCCGTCAAGGCGGCAGGAGGAGATGTCGGGTCGTGCTGGGACACCGGCTCCAGTAACTGGGTCTTTGCCGAGTGGGTGTGATCCTGCCAGGTCTTACTCGCTACTCCATTAGCGGCGCGGGGCTTCTGGCGCAGTAGCCGCTCCTGCGCCGCCGTGACTCCAGGTTCGATTCCCCCGCTTGCATCCCTTGCATCGGTGGCGGCTCGCCGCGCACCCGTGAAGGCGTCTGGTTATGTCGCCCTTTGCGACAGGGTAGGGCGCACCCCGCTCTATGGGAGCGCTGGGGGAGCAGGCGGGGGGAGGAGCAGCCCGGACCGCCGCGCTGTGCGGCGCGGCGCTTTCCCGGCCTGGTGGCGAGGAAAGCTCGGCGGCTAGATGCCTAGCAGGCTTACAGGCCTGCCTGGAGTTGAACCAGGAGAAGGAAGCCGCCGAATGGCCTCACGACCAGAAACGCAAGGAAAGCGGAAGAACTAGAGATTCTTTACCAAAGAAGGATGAGAAGGAAGCTCTCCCATAGCCTCGCGATCCGCACCTTATCAGGCGGGGATCAGCTCGTGCAGAGTCGCCGGCGTGTACACCCGCGACCCGTCCGGCAGGCCGGCCGGCGCCTGCAGCCCGATGTACGTGGTGTGCCCTGCCGGCGAACTCTTGGCCTGCAGCAGGCCGGCCAGGTACCGGACCCGCAGCTGCTCGCGTTCGACGATCGACCGCACCAGCAGCGAGGTCGTGACCCGGTTGCCCTCCACCTGGTTGAAGTTCGGGTGCCCCTTCAGGTACAGGTGCAGCCACTTCACCCGCCACGCGCCGTCGTCGCCGCGCAGGAACGCCAGCGGCAGCGCGACCCGGCCGGCGCCGCGCAGGTCGGACTTCATCCGCACGGTGCGAGGCTCGAACGGCAGCCCCTCCTGCCCGGCGTCCCTGGTCATGTAGCCGAAGAACGCCTCGGCCGCCTCGTCGAACGCCTCGCCGGCGTAGATGTTGACCTGCGGGATGATGATCCGCCGGGTCGCCTGGGCGAGACGGATGTTGATGAGCTCGCTCGCGCCGCCGGCCGCGTCGGTGAGGTCGCCCGAGTATTCGGCGAAGCCGTTGCGGTAGCTCGTCCACGACACGTGCTCGGCGTCGCCGTACGTGTCGTCCAGCATCAGGGCCGACAGGTCGTAGTCGGTGCGCCGCCCGGCCTGACGCCAGTAGACGAAGAAGCGCAGCAGCTCGCCGTCGACGCGCGCCTGCGAGCCGCGCGGCAGCATGCCGAGCCCCGGCGCGGCGGCCTTGCCGGACAGCGGCAGCGCCACGTCGAGCACGTTCGCGTCGACGACCAGCTCGCCGGGGTCGGGCAGCCGCCGGGTGATCTCCTCGTCGAGGACGGCCGCCGCCCGCGCCACGACGTCGTCCCCGAGCGGCGGGCGGGCGTCGGCCGCCGCCCACGCGCGGCTGTGCCGGTTGGCGAAGACGCGGCCGACGGCGGGGACGGCCCGGTTCTGCAGGTGCTCGCGCAGCGACAGCAGCACCCGGCCGGAGGCCTGCGCCGCCGCCTCCTCCATGGCGTCGAGCACGGCCGACGGCGACTCGCCGGTCCGCAGCAGGTGGTCGAGACGGCGCAGCAGCGCGCCAGGTGTCTTCTCCAGCAGCCGGACGGCGTCGCCGGCGCGGCCGGCCAGCAGAGCCGCCTCGACCCGGCCGTTGAGGCTGCGCGCGCGGCGATCGCCTCGGGCGACGTCGAACACCTGGGCGGCGGCCGGGAACTGCGGGTACTCGTGCGGGTGCAGCCGCTCGCCGAGCCGTTTCCACTGCTCACGGTGGCGCGGCACGTCGCCGAGCTTGGCCGGGGACGCGACCGCGTCCAGCGCCTGCAGCAGGGCGCGGCGCTCGGCCCGCCGGAACGATCGGAAGCGGGTGGCGGTGGCCAGGGTGACGTCACCGCCGGACGCGCCGCACGCGACCCGCAGCACGTCGGTCACCGTGTCGACGATCAGCGGCCGGCCCGCGGCCAGGCGCAGCTCGTTGACGATGGCGCGGTTCTCCCGCACCGGGATGTGCTCCGGCTCGTCGGCGCACGACGCGGCCAGCGTCCGCAGGGCGTCCAGGTCTTCGGCGGCGAGCGGCACCTGCGAGCCCGCCAGCGACATGAACAGCTCCCGCGCCTCCGACTCCAGGCTGCCGCCGAGCTCCAGCACGGTCACCCGGTCGCCGGCCAGCGGCATCAGCTCGGCGTGCGCGGCGAGCAGGTCGGCGTAGGTGTGCTGGTAGCGGCCGTAACGGGGCAGCGCGAGCAGGTTGAGCGTCGACGGCTGCACGCGCTCGGCGGCCACCGGGTCGAGCAGCGCCTCCCGCAGCAGCACCGCCCAGAACTCGACGGTGTCGGGCACGTTGCGCGGGAAGTCGACGAAGTACGTGTTGTGCTGGACGTGGTCGCCGGCCAGGCGGCGGACGGCGGCCAGCACGCGCACGCCGAGGTCGACGACGGTCTCGCCGGGCAGCCTCGCCAGGCGTTCGAGGAGGGCCGCCGAGCACTTGAAGCCGGCGCTCAGCAGGGTGGCGTCGAGCTGGCGGGCGGCCACCTCTCCCCAGCCCTGGCCGGGGACGGCGGGGGAGCCGGGTACGTCGCTGATGGGGACACGCAGCCGCCGGGCGATGACGAGGCTTTCAAGATTGTCCACTGCGGAACCTTATAGGTGCCGTGTCCTGTGTTCCCGCGCGTTTCCCGACGCGGCCGTCAGGGCTCCGGGGAGCGGTGGCGGCGGCGCGCTCGTCGGCTGGGTGGCGACTCAGTGGCGGCTGGGTGAGCATGCAGTGCGCCCACCGCTAGGACACCGGGGGAGTGGGCAGGGTGCCAGGCG
>NZ_SMKQ01000232.1 GCF_004348995.1 Nonomuraea terrae | reverse complement strand
CTCCTGACCCGCACCCGCCCGCGCCACCCGGCAGGCCGCACTCACGCGTGCTCGGCGCCACGGGGTGTGCCGGCGGGGCGTCGAGGGGGCCGTGCCGCCTCGACGCCGGAGTCACTCGCCGAGGCGGTCGGCCACTTCGAGCCACTCGGCTTCGATCGTGTCCTTCTGGGCGAGGATGTCGCGCAGCTGGGCGTCGAGCGTGCCGAGCTTGGCGTAGTCGCTGGCCGCCTCCGCCATGGCGGCGTGGAGCCGGGCCTCCTGACCGCTCAGCTTGTCGAGCTGGCGCTCCAGGCGGTTGAGCTCCTTGCGCAGCTCGCGTTCCTCCTTGGTCGACAGCCCGCCCTTCGCCTCGCCGGTGGCATCGCTCGGGGCGGCGTCGACCTGACTGGAGACCGTCTCGCCGGAGCTGAGGCGGGCGGTCACCGCCGTGCCCGCCGCGCGGCGTTCGAGGTATTCGTCCACCCCGCCGGGCAGCAGCGACAGCTTGCCGTCGCCCAGCAGCGCGACGGACCGGTCGGTCACCCGCTCCAGGAAGTAGCGGTCGTGGCTGACCAGGATCAGCGTGCCGGGCCAGCCGTCCAGCAGGTCTTCGAGCTCGTTGAGCGTCTCGATGTCGAGGTCGTTGGTGGGCTCGTCGAGGAGCAGGACGTTGGGGTCGTCCATCAGCAGCCGCAGCAGCTGCAGCCGCCGCCGCTCGCCACCCGACAGGTCGCCGATCACCTTCCACTGCGCGTCGCCCCGGAAGCCGAGGCGTTCGAGCAGCTGGGACGCCGTCCACTCCTTCTTGCCGAGCTGCAGGTACTTGCGCACCTCCTCGACCGACTCCAGCACCCGCCGGGTCGGGTCGAGCTCGGTCAGCTCCTGGGACAGGTGGGCGAGGCGTACGGTCTTGCCCCTGACCACGCGGCCCGAGTCGGGCTGGACCGTGCCCGCGAGCAGCCGCAGCACCGAGGACTTGCCGGACCCGTTGACGCCGATCAGCCCGATCCGGTCGCCAGGACCGAACTGCCACGTGAGGTGATCGAGCACCAGCGGCCCCGCGCCGGGGCCGCCCGCGTGCAGGGTGACGTCGTCGAGGTCGTAGACGGTCTTGCCGAGCCGGGCCGCGGCGAAGCTCATCAGCTCGACGGTCTCACGGGGCGGGGGCTCGTTCGCGATCAGGGCCTGTGCGGCGTCGATACGGAACTTCGGCTTGGACGTACGGGCGGGCGGGCCGCGCCGCAGCCAGGCGATCTCCTTGCGCATGAGGTTCTGGCGGCGGTCTTCGGCGGCCTGGGCGATCCGCGCACGCTCGGCCTTGGCCAGCACATATGCGGCATATCCGCCTTCGTACCGCTCGACGCGGCCGTCCACGACCTCCCACGTACGGGTGGACACGGCGTCGAGGAACCACCGGTCGTGCGTCACGACGACCAGCGCGCTCTTGCGCCCGGCCAGATGGGCGGCGAGCCACGCGATGGCCTCGATGTCGAGGTGGTTGGTGGGCTCGTCCAGCATGATCAGGTCGTGGTCGTCGATGAGCAACCGGGCCAGCGCCGTGCGCCTGCGCTCGCCGCCGGACAGGTCGCCGGCCTTGGAGTCGAGGTCGAGGTCGCCGATCAGGTTGGCCAGGATCTCGCGAACCCGCTGGTCACCGGCCCACTCGTGCTCAGCCTTGCTGCCGAGGACGATCTCGCGCACGCTCGCGCCGGGATCGAGGGTGTCCTGCTGCGACAGGAAGCCGACGCGCAGGCCGCGGGTGTGGGTGACGCGACCGCTGTCGGGCCGTACGGTTGCGGCGAGGACGGACAGCAGGGTCGTCTTGCCGCCGCCGTTGCGCCCGACGACACCGATGCGCTCGCCTTCCTCCACCCCGAGGGAGACGTCGCTGAGGAGAGGCTTGGGCCCGTAGGCGTGGGAGACCGACTCAAGATTGACCAGATTCATCGCCCTCCCAGGGTATCGGCTCCCCGCCGACCCCCCGCCCGCCACTGGAACGCCGAGATCGTCGGCGTCGCCCCGGCATGCCGCTGCTCGGCGGCCTCCGTGCGGTGCCCCAGGGCGGCGGTCAGACCAGGGTGGCGCCCTGGACGGGGCCGTGGGCGGCCACCGCCGTGTGGGCGGCTCCCGTCGTGGTCAGGCTGAGCGCCAGGTCACGGGCGTGGGTGGCGTCGATCGCGAGGAACGCGCAGGTCGGGCCCGAGCCGGAGACGATCGCGCCCAGAGCGCCGTGCTGGCGGCCCGAGTCGAGGGTCGGGGCGAGTTCGGGGCGGAGATGGAGAGCGGCGACCTGGAGGTCGTTGCTCAGGTGGGACCCGAGTGCGTACGCGTCACCGGTGCCGAGGGCCTCCATCAGCGAGTCGTTCAGCTGCGGCCAGGGCACCTCGGCTCCGGAGGCGGCCCTGAGCCGATCGCACTCGGCGTACACGCTGGCCGTGGAGAGCCCGCCGTCGGCCAGTGCGAACACCCAGTGGAACGTGCCGCCCGTGGGCAGCTCGCACAGCTGCTCACCCCGCCCGGTGCCGACCGCCGTGCCGCCGAGGAGCGAGAACGGCACGTCGCTGCCGAGATCTCCGGCGATCTCCATGAGGTCTTCGAACGGCAGCCCCAGCCCCCACAGCTCGTTGCATGCCACGAGGGCGCCGGCGGCGTCGGCGCTGCCACCCGCCATCCCGCCCGCCACGGGGATCTCCTTCTGGATGACCAGGTCGGCGCCGTAGGTGCGGCCCGCGTGCTTGGCGAGGGCGCGAGCGGCGCGGATCGCCAGGTTGCCGTCGTCGGTCGGCACCTGGTCGGACCATTTGCCGTTCACCTGAACGGTGATCGACTCGGACTCCTTCGCCACCACCTCATCGAAGATCGACACGGCGTGGAAGACGTTGACCAGGTCGTGGTAGCCATCTTCCCGGAGCGGGCCGACAGAAAGCTGCACGTTGACCTTCGCGGGCACACGTACGGTCACCGAACTCATCGATCTTCTGCCACTCTCATCACTTGCCGGGGCCAAGGACACTCGATGTTATCCGGGCACGCTGCCCTGACATGCGGTTCTCGAAATATGACCCGGATGACTGCGCCGGCCGCACCACGGAGCGTCAAGTTGGCGACCATTTGCCCCCTCCTGTTCGGTAACGAACAGTGAACCGACCATTCTCTCGTGACGGTAGGCCCACCCGTCCGAGCCTGTCGCCGCCCGGCGTCCGGAGGGTCGTCCGCGCGGGGGCCGGCGTCCGACGTGGCTGGAGAGGGTGGACACGGGTGGGGTTCGTTGCCAGGCTGGCGAGGAAACGTGAGCGCGGGCGTTCGGGGAGGAGCGCGTTGTCCGAGGTGACGGTGGTGGAGGTGCCCCAGTGGCGGGGCTCCGCGGCTCCCACGTCGAAGCGGTTGCGCGAAGGGGCGCGGTTGCTCGCCGGCATGGTGGACGCCGATCGGCGGGTGCGGGTCGAGGTCGATGACGACCTCGTGAGCACGTCGGCCAAGGTCCGCGCTGCGCTCGCGGACCTTGGCGGGCCGTCCCTCCGCCCATCGTTCGAGACCGAGGGGCTCGTCGTCACCGCGGGTGGGGACTGCGGCGTCGAGTTGCAGCCGGTGGCGGCGGCTCGGAAGCGGTACGGGCATCGGCTGGTGGTCGTCTGGTTCGACGCTCATGCGGACATGAACAGCCCGGCCTCGTCTCCCTCCGGGGCCTATCACGGGATGGTGCTGCGGGCGCTGACCGGTGAAGGCCCCGAGGGGCTGGTCCCCGACCAGGCATTGCGGCCCCAGCAGATCGTGCTGGCCGGAGTGCGCGACCTCGATCCCGGTGAGCTCGCGTTCGTCCGGGACCAGGGGATTCGGCATCTTCCTCCAGTCGTGGACGCCGCGGCGTTGGTGCGGGCGATCGAAGCGGTCGCCGAGGCTCCCGTGGTGTACGTGCACATCGACTTGGACGTGCTGGACCCGCAGGCGTTCGAGAGCGTCGGCTCCCCCACGCCCGGCGGGTTGCGGCCCGGCGAGCTCCTCGCCCTGGTCACCGCCGTGGCCGAACGGTTCCCCGTCGTCGGGCTCGGGCTCATGGAGTACGAGCCGTCGCGGAAGGAGGACCAGGAGTTGTTGTCGGAGCTGGTGCCGCGGGTGGTGGCGGCCTGCGCCCGAAGCTGAGCGGACAGGCCGGCACCGGCTCCGGCAGGACCACCACCAGCGGGAGCCCACCCGGCCGCGATCGGGCTCCCGCCTGTTCGTACGATGTCCGCCCCGCGTCAGCGGAAGAAGGCGCGCAGGTCGTCGATCAGGAGGTCGGGGGCGTCGTGGGTGGCCCAGTGGCTGCCGCGGTCGTACTCGTTCCAGGAGACGATGTACTTGTGGTCGCGCTCGGCGAAGCGCCGCAGCGGGCGGAAGTCGTAGGCGAACGAGGCCAGGCCCAGGGGGAAGCTGGTGGGTTCGGTGGTGGACGGCATGCGGTGGTTCTCGTAGTAGAAGCGGGCCGAGGACGCCGCGGTGTTGGTGAGCCAGTAGATCGTGGCGTTGGTGAGGATCACATCAGGGTCGGGGACTCCGGCGAGGAGCTGGCCCATCCAGGCGAGCAGGCCGGCCGGTGAGTCGGCGAGGGCGTGCGCGAGGGTCTGGGGCTGCGCCTGCTGGACGCGGTCGTGGACGGCGTGCTCGACGAAAGCGCCGAGGAAGCCGAGGTACTGCTGCTCCTCGGGGGTGAGCCCGACGAGTTCGCCCGGGTCGCCGGACGGGAAGCTGAAGATCTGGTTGACGTGCACGCCGATGACGCGGTCGGGGTGGCGGCGGCCCAGCTCGGGGCTGACGATGGCGCCCGCGTCGTTGCCGTGCGCGCCGAACCGCTGGTAGCCGAGCCGCCGCATGAGCTCGGCCCAGGCGTCGGCGACGCGGGCGGCGTTCCAGCCCTTGGTACGGGTGGGGCCGGAGAAGCCGAAGCCCGGCAGGGAGGGGATCACCACGTGGAAGTCCTCGGACAGCGGACCGGCCAGATGGAGGTACTCCACGAAGGTGCTGGGCCAGCCGTGGGTGAGGATCAGCGGGGTCGCGTCCGGGCGCGCGGAGCGTACGTGCACGAAATGAATGTCCTGCCCGTCGATCTCCGTGGTGAACTGCGGGTACGCGTTGAGCTCGGCTTCCCTGGCCCGCCAGTCGAAGGCGCGCCAGCGGGCCACGAGGTCGCGTACGAAGGAGCCTGGCACGCCGTACTCCCAGCCGGGCTGGACGGGACCGCGCGGGACGCCGTCGGTGACCTCGGCGATCGGCAGCTCCTCGGCGAAGCGGGTACGCGCCAGACGGTCGGCGAGATCGTCGAGGTGGGCCTGCGGGACGTCGATGCGGAACTCGTGAATGTCGCTCATGGACCCCACTGTTTCAGCCCATTAGGAGAGATTCGTTCCTAATGGTGCGGCATGCTTGGCGCCATGCTGGAAACCTCGGCGCGCCTGCTGCGCCTGCTCGCCCTCCTGCAGACCCCGCGCGACTGGACAGGCGCCGAACTGGCCGAACGGCTCGGCGTGAGCGGTCGGACCATTCGCGCCGACGTCGAACGCCTGCGCTCGCTCGGCTACCCCGTTCTGGCCGGCAGGGGCTCGGCGGGCGGCTACCGGCTCGGCGCGGGCGCGTCCCTGCCGCCGCTGCTGCTGGACGACGAGGAGGCCGTCGCGGTCGCGGTCGGCCTGGGCACCGCCGTGAGCGGCGCCATCGCGGGGAACGCCGAGGCGTCGCTGCGCGCGATGGCGAAGCTGGAGCAGGTCATGCCGTCCCGGCTGCGGCACCGTGTCAGCACGATGCGCTCCGTCACGGTGCCGGTGCCGGGCGACCGCACCACATCTGCTGTGGACCCGCAGGTCCTCACGACTGTCGCCGCCCTGTGCCGTACGCACGAACGGCTGCGTTTCGACTACACCACCCACACGGGTGAGGCCATCACTCGCGAAGTCGAGCCGTACCGGCTGGTCAACTGGGGCCGCCGCTGGTACCTGCTGGCCTTCGACCTCGGCCGCGACGACTGGCGCACCTTCCGCGTGGACCGGCTGACACCCCGCGAGCCGGCCGGGCCGCGCTTCACCCCCCGCGACCTGCCCGACGACGTGGCGGGCTACGTCTCGGGCCGGGTCTCGACCGCCGCCTGGCGTCACCGGGCAAGCGTCACGGTATACGCGCCCGCTTCAGCGGTGGCGGAGCGGATCAGCCCGGCCGTCGGCACGGTGGAGGCGCTCGACGACGGCAGCTGCGTCCTGCACACCGGCGCCGACACCATCGAGGGCCTGGCTGTCCACCTGGGCCTGCTCGACGCCGACTTCCGCGTCACAGGCCCGCCCGAGCTGCTCGGCCACCTGCGCACCCTCGCCACCCGCTACACCAAGGCGATCGATGCAGAACCCGCCGCTGACCTGACCGAAAAGCACTGATCGAGGACGCGACGTCGCTCCCCGCCCTGCCCGCACCCACCGCGGCCTGCGAGGTGAGTCGGGGACGACCGGGTGCGCGGCCGGCAGGGAGCCGCCGACCAAGCCGCGTCGTCTGCCGTAGGCATGCCGACCGCACCCAAGATCGAAGCGGGAGACGGTGGCGGCCGTCTCCCGGTGGTTCCGGCTCATGCGGGCTTGGAGCCGTCCTCGGGGACGCCGCTGCCCTCGTAGGAGTCGAGGTTCTCGACCAGGCCGAGGAGTTCGGGGTGGTCGGTGAACCGGTCGCTGTGCACCTGGGCGATCTTGTCGCCGATCTCGGGGTCGGGGTCGTCGGTGAGGTCCATGGAGATCATGTTGGCCACGAGCGGCAGGCCGATGGCGTCGATCTGACGGTGCAGCGGGTCGTACAGGTAGGTGCGGTAGGCGTCGATGTCCTTGAGCGCGTAGGCAGCGCGTTGGCGGCCTGCCGGGTCAGTTCGGGGCTGGCCCACCCTGTATGAAGGGGACCAGGATTGACGGTGTTGACGGTGTTGACGCTGTTGATGCGATCGATGACCGCCTTGGAGAGGCTGGCCGTCATCTGATGGATCGCGCCCTTGCTCGGCGGGGTCAGCCTGGGCGTACGACGCCTCGGAAGATCTTGCGGTAGTAGCTGGAGTTGCGGAAGTCGGTGGTTCGCACCACGTCGCCTGTCTTCGGGGCGTGGATCATGAGGTTTCCCCGGAGGAACAGGCCCACGTGGGTGGGGTCGCCGGTGCCGCCGCCGAAGAACAGCAGGTCGCCTGGGCGGCGGGCGGAAAGCGGGATCTTGCGGCCCTGGCGGAACTGGGTGCCCGTGTAGTGGGCCAGCTTCACGCCTGCTTTGGACCAGGCGTACAGGGCGAGGCCGCTGCAGTCGAAGCCCCTGGTGGAGGCTCCCCTGCCGATGCCCAGAGTGGGGCCTTTGGCCGAGCCGCCGCCCCAGGAGTAGGAGACGCCGAGATGGCGGAGGGCCGCCGAGAGGGCGATCTCGCCTCCGGTGCGCCGCTTGTTCACCTGGGCCGGCATCTTCGCCGGGGCACCCTTCTTCCGGCCCAGCAGGGTCCCCGCGGCGCGCTGCCCTTCGTCCAGCAGGGTTTCGGTGGCGCGCCTCCCTTGGCCCAGCACCGTTCCCGCCGCGCGTTCACCCTGATCCAGCAAGGTTCCGGTGGCGCGCCTCCCTTGATCCAGCACCGTTCCCGCCGTGCGCTCCCCCTGATCCAGCAGCGATCCTGCGGCGCGCTGCCCTTGATCCAGCAGCGTTTCCCTGGTGCGCTCGCCATGACCCAGCGGCGTGCCGGCGGTATGCCGCCCCTGGTCGAGCAGGGCTCCCACGTCGCTCTTCCGGTCGGCGGCTCCCCAGTCGCCGTTCTGGCCGACGAATGGAGGTGCGGCGCCGTTCATGTCGGCGAGCAGGATGCCCGTGGGGTCGTTCTCGCCGAAGGCGTCGTCGAGGTGCTGCTCTGCGACGAGCAGCGTTCCGGTGAGGTGCTCTCTTTGCAAGGGCGGGGCGCCGGTGACGCCCTCGTCTTGGGCGGGTGGGGTCGTGTCGCTCTTTTCGGCCTGGGTGGGCGTCTGTCTCTCATGGATGGACGCGGCTTCGGGGGTCTCATGGGCGGAGGCGGGGGATGTGGCTACGACCGCCACGAAGCCCGTACAGAATCCGCCGCCACCGGCGATGAAGCACTTGAGCCACACGGGCCATGGGTGAGTGGTCATGATCGGCCTCCCTGAGCTTGCTGGGGTTCGGGGAGGCCAGGATCGGCTGACGGGGGTTCCGGGCGCGGAGCCGAATGCAGTTCTGTGGAAAGCGCGGAGAGAGCCGGGTAAGGCTGTGGAAAACCTGGTGGCACGACTCACCCAGCGGATCCGACGGTGAACGGCAGAGGCGGAGCTCCAGCGGGGGACAGGGGCGGAGCTCCAGCGAAGGGCAGAGGAGGAGCTCCGGTGAGGCCAAGGCGGCGCTCCAGTGAGAGGTAGGGGCGGAGCTCCAGCGAGAGGCAGTGGCGCCAGTGAGGGGCAGGGGCCGAGCTTCGGTGAGGGTCAGGGGCGAAGCTCGGCTATGCGGGCGAAGGCGTGGATGTCGAGTTGTTCGCCGCGGGCCGACGGGTCCACGCCGGCCGCCCGCAAGGCCGCCTCCGCCTGTGCCGCGCTGCCCGCCCAGGAGGCCAGGGCGGCGCGCAGGGTCTTGCGGCGCTGGGCGAAGGCCGCGTCCACGACCTTGAACACCTCTTCGCGCGACGCCGTAGTCGACGGAGGGTCACGCCGGATGAGCGAGACGAGCCCGGAATCGACGTTCGGTACGGGCCAGAACACCGTACGGCCCACCGGGCCGGCCCGGCGCACGTCGGCGTACCAGGCCGCCTTGACCGACGGCACGCCGTACACCTTGGAGCCAGGACCCGCGGCGAGGCGGTCGGCCACCTCCAACTGCACCATGATCAGGCCCTTGCGCAGCGACGGCAGCTCCTGCAGCAGGTGCAGCACCACGGGGACGGCCACGTTGTACGGGAGGTTGGCCACCAGCGCGGTCGGGACGTGGCCCAGGAGGTCAGGCAGGGTGATCTTCATGGCGTCGGCGTTGATGACCGTGAGGTTGTCGGCGACGCCGTGCTCGGCCGCGGTGATGGGCAGTTGGGCGGACAGCACCGGGTCGATCTCGACGGCGACGACGTGAGAGGCTGCCGGCAGGAGCGCCAGCGTGAGCGAGCCGAGACCGGGCCCCACCTCGATCACCACGTCATCGGGCGAGAGGTCGGCCACACGGACGATGCGCCGGACGGTGCCTGCGTCGATCACGAAGTTCTGGCCAAGTTTTTTTGTCGGACGAATATCTAGCTTATTCGCCAAAATACGTATTTCTGCAGGGCCCAACAGCCTCATCATCCAACCAGTCTCTCGCATCGAAGAACCTGCGATGGCGGGTGGGGAGACCAAGGGAGAGGATGTCGTGGAACAGGAAGGGCCGTCCCTCATGGAGCCAACGGGCGCCGCGCCGCTCCGCCCGACGGACTTGCGGGAGATCGGGCCGTACCGACTGCTGGGGAGACTCGGCGAAGGCGGGATGGGCACGGTGTTCCTCGCGCGTGCTCCGTCGCGGCGTTTCGTCGCGCTGAAGGTGGTCAAGGCCGAGTTCGCCAATCAGCAGGGCTTCGCGGCCCGGTTCCACGCGGAGGTCGAGAACGCCCGCAGGGTGGCGTCGTTCTGTACCGCTCAGGTGCTGGACAACGGCAACACCGGCGACGGCCGGCCGTACATGGTGACGGAGTACATCGCGGGCACCCCGCTGTCGGAGCAGATCACCACCTACGGCGCCCTCGAACCGGGAGCGCTGCACGGTGTCGCGCTGGGGGTGGCGGCGGCGCTGGCGGCGATCCACGTGTCGGGGCTCGTGCACAGGGACCTGAAGCCGGCGAACGTGATGCTCTCCCTGTCCGGCCCACGCGTGATCGACTTCGGCATCGCCAGGGCGCTCGACCGGGAGACCGGGTTCACGATGTCCGGGGAACTGCTGGGGAGCCCGGGGTGGTGGGCGCCCGAGCAGGTACGCGGCGAGGCCGTCACCCCGGCGGTCGACATCTTCGCATGGGGCTGCCTGGTGGCTTACGCCGGCAGCGGACGGCATCCGTTCGGGCGCGGCGACGCCATCACGCTGGCCACGCGGGTGCTCAACACCCCTCCTGACCTCGGTACGCTCCCCGCGCCGCTCGACGAGCTCGTACGGCGCGCCACCTCCATGGACGTCGCCACGCGCCCCACCGCGCAGGACCTGCTGATCGCCCTGGTCGGCGGCACCCCGATGCGGGCCGCCGACCCGCCCACCCTGGTGGCGAACGAGATGCTGAGCGGCTGGCAGCCGCCGCAGAACGTCGTCGAGGAACCGGACATCACGGCCGCGTTCACCACGCCGCCGCCGAGTGACGCGACCGGGAAGGCGCCGATTCTGCCGCCCGCCGGGTTCGGCGCCGCGCCTTCGGTGTCTCCCGGCGAGTCTCGTTCGCTGGAGGAACGGGCCCGCAGGGAGGAGGAGGCGGCCCGGGAGGAACTGGCCCGCTGGGAGGTTCCCCGGCCGGACGCCCCGAGGCGTGAAGGCGGACGTGCCCGCCGGCTGTTCCGCTCGGGCGAGAAGCGACAGCGCGCGGGAAAGCAGCAGGAGACGGAACAACCGCTGCAACAGGGGCCCGCCCAGACACCACTGGCCGAGTCGGGAACCGACCACCCGGAACCGCCCCAGACAGGAGCAGGCCCGGCCGGCCCCGTCCAAGCAGGAGGCGGACGCCCCGGACAGGCCCGGACAGGAGCCGAACAGGCGGGACCGGCCCAGGCAAGAGCCGGGAGGGCCGGAGCGGTCCCGGCTGCAGGGCCGAGTCCTTCTCCGGGGACCATTCCCACGACGGGCGTTCCCACGACGGGACCGCTCCCCTCCCCGGGGCCGGTTCCGACCGCGGGATCCGAGACCCGGACGACGCCGCGGCCGGCGGCGTTCCGGCAGGAGGCTGGGCAGCCGCGGCGAGGCGGGCAGGCAGGCTTGGGGGCGGGCGACGCTCGGCCGGGCAGGACCGGCGCCCAGGGCGGCTCGTCAAGGGGAACCACCAGCCCCGGGGGCGCTTCGCACGTCACCGACCCTGGTTCTTCGCGGCTCGCGGACGCCGGCGCCTCCCGCCGCGCCGACCGTGGCGCCTCGCAGGTGGCGGACGCCGGCGCCTCCCAGCTCGGCGCTTCCGGCAGCAACGCGCAGGCCGCCGTCCCGGTCGAGGAGCCCGAGACGCTCCGCGGTACGCGAACGTCCGGCACGCGGTGGCTCATCGCCGCGGCGGCGGCCGTGCTGGCCATCGTCGTGACGGGGGCGGTGCTGATCGTCACCTCCGGTCGCGACACGGCCGCTCCAGGAGGCGTCTCGCAGGTCGCGGCCGGCTCCGCGCCCAATGACGTGGGACGCAGGTTCGCGCTGGGCACCGAGTTCGACGATCCCATCGCGATCGTCCCGACGGCACCGCAGTGCGGGTTGAGGGAGTACGAGGGCAGGACGGCCGCCAACGGCCAGCTCTGCGTGATCCGCTGGTCGATGATCAACCCGGGCGGCGAGCGCCGGGTACTGGTGCAACCCGTGGTCTCCCTGCTCGACGACCGGGGCGCCGAACACGACGCGGCGCCGATCACCCTCCCTCCGGCGATCCTTCCGGGCGCACGGGTGGACGGTGCGTTCGTGATCGACCTGCCGATGTACCGCAAGCCGGTCAAAATGACCGCGACCATGCTGGAGAACGGCACGCCGATCGAGGTGGCGCTGTGATGACCCGCTCGGCCCTCGCCGCTCTCCTGCTGACCGCGACCGGCGTTCCCGCCGTCGCCGCCCCGGCCATGGCAGCCGCCCCAGGCCCGGCAGCAGCGGCCGGCTCTGCGATCGGCGGCGCCCCCGGTTCCGCGCCGGCGCGTTGTGCTGGTGCGGCGGACTTCGACGGGGACGGGGTGGACGACGTCGCCGTGGGGGATCCGTTCGCCGATGGGCAGAAGGGGGCGGTGCAGGTGCTGTCCGGCGACAAGATCGTCCCTGTGACCGTTCCCGGGCCGGCGGCCGGTGACGCCTTCGGCTGGTCCGTACGCCTCGCGAAGGTCGACGGCGACGCCTGTGCCGACCTGGTGATCGGCGCCCCTTACGCGGACGTGGACGGCGAGGAGGACGCCGGGGCCGCGTACGTCGTCTTCGGCGGCAAGGCGGCGCCACCACAGCGTCTGACCGCGCCCCAGCCCCAGCGGTCGGCCCACTTCGGCTGGTCGCTGGCCGCCAAGGGCGACCTGGTGGCCGTCGGGGCGCCGTACGAGGACGAGTCCGGGCTGCTCGACGCCGGCGCGCTCTACGTCCGTAAAGGCGACGGTGAGCTGCGCCGCATCAGTCAGGAGACGTCCGACGTACGCGGCAACGCCGAGGTCGGCGACCAGTTCGGCTGGTCGATGGCGTTCGGGGCGGAAAACGAGTTGCTCGTCGGGGTCCCGTACGAGAACGCCGACGGCGCGGGCCGCCAGATCGAGGCCGGGCGGATCAACTCGGGCTCGGCCGTGTTCATCGACGACGTGCTGGCCTCGGAGATCACGTCGTTCAAGCTGGACTCGCCGACGGACGCGTCCGGTGACCGGTACGGGTACGCGGTGGCGTACGCCGAGGGGGCGGGATACGCGGTCAGCTCTCCCGGGCCCGGCTCGGTGCAGCTCCTGGACACCGCCAGGAAACCCATGCGGACGGTCGATCAGGCGGGCAAGCAGGCGTTCGGCTTCTCGATGGCCGCCTCGGCGGACGGTCGGCTGGCGATCGGCGCCCCGTACGGCGGTGGCGTGCGGATCGTCTCCTGGAAGGACGCCTCGGAGGATCGCCGGCTCGCGGACGGCGGCGGGTTGTTCGGCTGGTCGGTGGCCTTCAGCGGCAACAAGCTGTTCGTGGGCCGGCCGGACGCCGCGCCGTACGGCAAGGTCGCGGTCGCCGGCCGCAACGCCGAAACCTTCCAGCCCTTCGGACCCGCCCAGGGCGCCGACTTCGGCACCTCCCTGTCCGGCTGACCCGATCGCACAGCACAGGCAGGTGACGCCCCGGCCCGATCAGCCGGCGGTGCCGCCCGGGTCGGGGACCGGGGTCCAGAGGAAGTCGTAACGGCACATCGTCAGATCGTTCTTCGCCACGACCCGGCCGTTGATCGTGATGCTGCAGCGGACGATCGGCTCGCCTTGGGCGTAGGCGAGCAGGTCGTCCACGCCGGGCTTCTTGGAGGGAGTCCCGCCGGCCCAGACGGAGGTATGGTCGGGCCAGGTCAAGGACACGCGCCGCTGCACGGTCGTATTCCCCGGGACGCGCTCCTTGTGTTCTTCGCCGCTGTATCCCCACTGCACGTCGAGGTCGAAGAAGGCGTGCGCGTTGACCAGAGCCACCTCGAAGACGGCGTACTGCTGCACTGGCTTCTCCCGCTCGTCCAGTATGGACGTGTCCGGGAAGGAGCAACCGGCCAGTGAGCCGGCCAGCGCGATGATCGCAATGGCACGTCGCATGATTTTCCTGGGGGGTCGGCGAGCGGGTGACGAACCCGTAGCTTAGCGTGCGCCGACGAACGTTGATCATCATGGCGCCGGGTCCGCCTGCCCTCGTCAGCCCTGAAGACCGTCAGGGGCGTAGGGCGGCACGGGGAGTGTCGGAGGGCGGAGAGATGGAGGGG
>NZ_SMKQ01000231.1 GCF_004348995.1 Nonomuraea terrae | reverse complement strand
TTCAACACCACCATCGGCGTCGTCGCCACCGACCTCGCCCTCACCAAGGCCCAGTGCGGCAAGCTGGCCGCGGTGGCCCACGACGGCTTGGCCCGGGCCATCAGACCGGCGCACACCATGACCGACGGCGACACCGTCTTCGCCCTGGCCACCTGCGCCCGCCCCGCCCCGGACCACGACACGTTCCAGGACGTCCTCGCGACCGCCGCCGACGCGTTCAGCCGCGCGGTCGCGCACGCCGTCCTGGCCGCCACCGGACGCGAGGACGCACCCGCGTACCTCGACGTGTTCCCGAGCGCAGTACGGAAAGAGACATGACCTTCGACCTCGCATGGCCCGCCGGCCTGCCCATCGGCGACGAATGGACGGAGACCGCGGACACCACCGACGTGATCTTCCCCTATGACGGCTCCGTGGTCGCCGCGGCCCCGCTGGGCACGGCCGAGCACGCCCGCCGCGCCCTGGAGGCGGCCCTCGACGTGGCCCCCGCGATGGCCGCGCTGCCGTCGCACGCCCGCCGCGCCGCACTCACGCACGCCCATGACGCCCTGGCGGAACGGCGTGCGGAGTTCGAGCGGCTGCTGGTCCTGGAGACCGGGAAGCCGTTGGTGGACTGCAAGGTCGAGGTGGCCAGGACGCTCGTCACCCTCGCCACGGCCGCCGAGGAGGTGGCCAGGCTGCACGGCGAGACGGTGCCGCTCGACCTGCTGCCCGCGGGTGAGGGGCTGATCGGGTTCTGGACGCGCCGGCCCATCGGCGTCGTCGTCGGCGTCACCGGCTACAACTACCCGCTCCTCCTCGCCGCCCACAAGATCGCGCCGTCCGTGGCCGCGGGCTGCCCGGTGATCGTCAAGCCGGCTCCGGCGACCCCGCTGGCCACGCTCTGGCTGGTTCACCTCCTGCGCGAGTCCGGCGCGCTGCCGCCGGCCGGCGTCCAGCTCGTCACCGGCGACGTCGAGGTCGGCCGGACCCTGGTGGAGGACCGGCGGATCGGCGCGGTGTCGTTCACCGGCTCCGCCGCCGCCGGACACGCCATCGCGCGCAACGCGGCCCCCACGAAGGTGCTCCTGGAGCTGGGCTCCAACGCGGCCCTCGTGGTCGCGGCGGACGCCGACCTCGAGGCCGCCGCCGACGCGGTCGTGCGCGGTGGTTACTACGCCTCCGGCCAGGCGTGCATCTCGGTGCAGCGGGTGCTCGTCGAGGAGCCCGTACGCGAGCGGTTCCTGTCCCTGCTGAGCGAGCGCGTCAAGGACGTCTCCGTCGGCGATCCCCGCCTGCCGGACACGCGCGTCGCCCCGCTCATCGACGACAAGACCACCGAGCGCGTCCTGGAGTGGGTCGCCACGTCCGGCGCCGAGGTGCTCGCGGGCGGGCACCGCGACGGGCGGGCCGTCGCGCCCACGGTGCTGGACGGTGTCCCGGACGGAGCCGCCGCCTGGGACGAGGAGATCTTCGGGCCGGTGGTGTGCGTCCGCTCGGTGCCCGACCTGGACGCCGCCTTCGCCGCGGTCAACCGGTCGCGGTACGGGCTGCACGCCGCGGTGTTCACCCGCTCGCTGGCCACGGCGTTCGCCGCGATCGAGCGGATCGAGGCCGGGGGAGTGGTGGTCAACGACGTGCCCGGGTTCCGGGCCGACAACATGCCGTACGGGGGCGTCAAGGACTCCGGCGCCGGCCGCGAGGGCCCCCGCTTCGCCATTGAGGAGCTGACCGTCACCAGGATGGCCATCATCCGGCCGTAGCCGCTCCGGCCCGGCCGTGCGTACCTGTCATGGTGGTGGCCGGCCGAGATGCCGGCCAGGGCGGCTCGGTGATGCGGGAGCCGCTGCCAGGGCGGGCTCGATGATGCGGGCGGCTATTCTCCGGGCGGGAAGTCGTCGCCGCGATCGCCGCCGCCGGGGTCGACCGGCGGACCGTTCACCGGCGCTTCGCCACCCGTGAGGCCCTGCTCACCGCCGTGTTCGAGGCGAAGCTCGACTCCACGGAGCGGGTCCTCGACGAGGCGCGGCTCATGGACCCGCCTGTCCCCGGGGCGCTGCACCGCTACGTGGAAGGCATCGTCCCGGTGAGCCGCGAGTGGCTGTGGGAGACCCGCCGCCTCATACGCGCCGACCCCGCGGCCAACGCGCGGCGCGAGGAGCAGATCGCCCGCCTCGACAGGTTCGTCCAACGGGCGGCCGACGAGAGGTTCCTGCGGCCCGACGTGCCCCCGGATCGGCACGCGCCCTGCTGACCCAACTGGTCGACACGGTCGCCCACCGGTTCCCCTCGATCGACCCGCCGCAGGCCGCCGAACTCGTCATCGACACCCTGCTGAACGGCGTCGGCCGGCGCTGACTCCCGGGCAGCGCAACGGCCGGGACCGAACCGGCCCCGGCCGTCGATTCCGCGCGGTGTGACCGCTCCAGCCGTCAGAGCTCCAGCGTCAGAGCTCCAGCGTCAGAGCTCCTGCGGTGCTAGAACTACCGGCGGTATCAGAGCTCCCGGCGGTGTCAGAGCTCCGTGCGCACCATGTGCAGGTGGTGCCGGATCACCGGTGCGCTGTCGCGCGCCAGGTCCTTCACCCATCCGGAACTCCCTCGCCGGAGCTGTCGCTCACCCAGCCAGAGCGCGTGTTCATGCGCTTCCCGCTGGAGTCGCAGCCAGGCGCGGTCGAAGCGGTGACCGTTCCTGGCGACCACGGCGCGCAGATCCCTGCGCTGCTCGGCGCTGGGGGAGTCGGGCAGGCTGACGCGGAGCCGCCTGGCGGCCTCGCGGAGCCGCGCGTCCAGCCTGCCGTGGTCACGGATCAGACGCGCCGCGATGCCGCGGACATCTCGGTCACGCGACTCGCGCAGCGCGGCCCGTCCGGCCGCGATCTCGGCGAGATGCCCTCGGTGTGCCTCCCTCAGGTACGCCCTGTCCTGGGCCGAGACACGCTGCGCCCAGCTCACGGGGGCGACCGCGGCGGTCTCCGGCGTGGGGGACTGCGCCTGGGCGGCGGGGGCGAGGGTGAAGGCCAGCACGGCCGCGGCACCCGCGGGGACTAACTTCCGTGCCGCTCTCATAGGTCCTCCTTTCGTAGGACCCGTGCCCGCTGCCCGATCCGGTCGGGAGTATTCGTGTTAATTCGGCGGATCGAAACGCCCGTCCACGGCGGTCCATCCGCCGTCCACGTAGAGCACGGAGCCTGTCACGAAGCTCGCCGCGTCACTGGCCAGGTAGACCACCGCCCCGGCCATCTCCTCCGCCCGCGCCCAGCGCCCCAGCGCGCTCTTGGCGGCGTACGCGTCGTACCAGCCGGGATTGTCCTTGATCTGCTTCGTCAGCGGCGTCTCCACCACGCCGGGCGCGACGGCGTTCACCCGGACGCCGTGCGGGCCGAACTCGGCCGCGGCCGTCCGCAGCAGCTGCACCAGCCCGGCCTTCGTGGCCGAGTAGACACCCTGCCCCGGCTCGGTGACGGAGGCCCGGATCGAGGCGAACCCGATGATGGAGCCGCGCCCGCGTTCGACCATCCCGGCCCCGAAGGCCCGGACCACGTCGAACGACGCCCGCAGGTTCAGCGCCACCACCCGGTCGAACTCCTCGCCGGAGTAGTCGAGCAGCCGCTTGCGCACGTTCATCGCCGCGGTGAACACCAGCACGTCGGCCGGGAAGCGCGCGGCGAGGTCGCGCACCGCGCCGGCGTCCAGCACGTCGACCTGCCGGGCCTCGCCGCCGCACCCGGCGGCGGTCTCCTTCGCGGTGTCCAGGTCGCGGTCGGCGCACACCACGGACGCCCCGTGCGCGGCCAGCGCGAGCGCCGCCTCCCTGCCGATGCCGCTCCCGGAGCCGATCACCACGGCTCGCCGCCCGTCCAGGCGGAACAGCGCGTCATATCCCATACGAGGCACCCTAGCGACTGGTCAGACCAGTGCACCAGGTCTACCCGGCCATGAACATCACGCCGCCTCCGGCTGAGGGGTGAGGTCCACCGGCACACGCGATTCCCCGTACGGTCGGGCTGTGAGCCTGGAAGATCGGAAAGCCGCGAGCGGGCCCGTCCTGGAGTGGCGGCGCGGGCGGGTCCTCGCGTCGGCCGCCGTGCTGGTGGGCGTGCTGCTGGCGTTTCCCGCCGTCGTGCCCGACGCCGTGGGCAATCTCGGCAGCCTGCTGGAGACCTTCCTGCCCTGGGGCGGCCTGGCCGTTCCGGCGCTACTGGTCCTGGCGCTGGCGCGTCGCTCGGCCACCGCGCTGGTGGCGCTGGTGCTGCCCGCGGCGGTCTGGGCCGCCGTCTTCGGCGAACGGTTGCTACCGGCCGATCAAGGGGCGGTTCACGACCTGACCGTGCTCCAGCACAACGTCGACGACGGCAACCCCGACCCGGCGGCGACCGCGCGAGCCCTGGCGGGGGCGGGAGCCGACCTCATCGCCCTGCAGGAGCTGACGACCGGCGCCCTGCCCGTCTACCAGGCCGTCCTGGCTCCCGGCCATCCCCACCACGCGGTCGTGGGCAGTGTCGGGCTGTGGTCGGAACACCCTCTGACGGACACTCACCCGGTGGACATCAGGCCCGTGGGCGTCGGACCGGACTGGAACCGGGGGATGCGGTCCACCGTACGGACGCCATCGGGTGACATGGCGGTCTACGTCGCGCACCTGCCCTCGGTCCGCATCCGGTTACCCGGCGGCTTCGACACCGGATGGCGCGACGAGAGCGCCGCCGCGCTGGGCGCCGCCGTCACCGCCGAAGAAGTGGACAGGATCGTGCTGCTGGGCGATCTCAACGCCACCCTCGACGACCGCGGCCTGACTCCGGTCACCTCCCGGCTGACCCCCGCGCAGGACGGGTTCGGCTTCAGCTGGCCCGCCGCGTTCCCCCTGGCCCGGATCGACCATGTCATGACCCGCGCGGCGATCCCTGTCACCACCTGGACCCTGCCCGCCACCGGCAGCGACCACCTGCCGGTCGCCGCCCGCATCAAGCTGTAGGACCAGTGCTGCTCGGATCACCGGCCGCGGAGCACGTCGCCGGGCACGGCTTCCGGACGCCGGCCGTCAGAGTCGGCTCGGCGGACGAGGCACGGGCTCCTCGGGGGACGGTGTCAGGGGGTGGCTTCCCAGGTGGCGCGGGTGATCTCGTATTCGACTTCGCCGTGTTCCGATCCCGGGATGGGCTCGGGCCAGTCAAGACGGAAGGTGCGCGCCAGGCGCAGGCCGCACTTCTCCATGACCCGGCGCGAGCCGAGGTTGACCATCATCGTCTGGGCGAACACGCGCCGCGCGTCCAGCTCCGTGAACGCCTTGTCGATCAGTGCGCGTGAGCCCTCCGTCGCGTAGCCCTTGCCCCAGGCGGCCTTGTGCAGGCGGTAGCCGAGCTCGGGCTCGTCGGCGGGGCCGCCGGCCGCCGGTCGCAGATGGAACCAGCCGAGGAAGTCGCCCGTCGTCTTCTTCTCGGCCGCGAAGAAGCCGCCGCCGATGAACCGGGGCAGGGTCCGCTCCACGATCACCTCGCGCGGGGTCGGCTTGCCGCCGTTGAGGTAGCGCATGACCTCGGGGTCGTTGTGGAGGGTGTACAGGCGGTCCTCGTCGGACGGCGTGAAGCGGCGCAGCACCAGCCGCTCGGTCTCCAGATATACGTGCACCGACGCACGGTATCGGGCCAGACCGACCGGTTTCGAGTAATTTTCGGCCACCCGTCGCGAGCGAATATGTAAGGCGGCTTGCGAAATTGTTGTAAGGCGGCTTACGGTTTTCGTCATGATCGACATGGAACCGCCGTCGTTCGACGAACTGCAGGCCCGGTACGGCCCGCCGGTCGGAGTGGAGGACGCGCGCGCCCACTGGGGCACCCTCGTCCGCGCCGCCAAGGACGGCACCACCACCCTGATCACCCGTGAGCGCTGGGAGTTGGCCGCCCTGGTGCCGCTGTCGCGGGTGTCCGGGGTGCTGAGCGGTCTGCCGGTCCTGTCGCTGTCGACGGCCCGCGCCAAGCTCGGCGATCTCGTCCGTCAGGCCGCCCAGCCGTACGACGAGGGCCCCGTGCTGCTGACCCGCCACCGCAGCCCGGTCGCCGCCCTGGTCAGTGCCCGGCGGCTGCTCGGCCGCCCGGCCACCCGCCGCCGCCCGCCCGCCGAGACGCTGCTGGCGGAGGGCCATGCCATCGCACTGGCCGGCGGACCGCTCGGCGGGGTCGTCGCGATCGCCCGCGACCGGGACGGCGAGGTGGTCGCGACCGGCCTCGGCGAGACGGTCGCCGAGGCCCTGCGGTCGCTGGAGGATTGACTACTGCGGCCGGGCCGGTTCGATCACCGCGTCGGGCCCGGGGAAGACGAGGTGCTCGTGGCCGTCGTCGTAACGCACCAGGTAGGGGGGAGCCCCGTCGGCGCCCCGGATTTCGATGATCTCCGCCTTCTTGTTCCCCTGGCCGACGACGTGACCGTGGACGACCAGCTTGTCACCGACGTTCGCCTGCATGGTGGGTTCCTCTCAGGGCTTCGGAGGGTCACCTCCACCTTGCACCAGAGCGGCCCTCGCGCAAAGACGCGGGAATCGCGTACCTTGCCGCCATGCGGGCCTTCGTCATCACAGGGCCGGGCCGCGCCGAGGTCCGGGAGGTCGATCCGCCCCGGCCGGGCGCGGGCGAGGTGGTCGTCGAGGTCGAACGGGCCGGCGTCTGCGGCACCGACATGGAGTTCTTCACCGGCGCGATGGCGTACCTGCGCACCGGCGAGGCCCGCTACCCCGTGCGGATCGGCCACGAGTGGGCGGGGATCGTCCGCGAGGTCGGCGAAGGCGCCGACCCCGGCTGGCTCGGCCGCCGCGTCACCGGCGACACCATGCTCGGCTGCGGCCGGTGCCCCCGCTGCGGGTCGGGCCGGCAGCACCTGTGCGCCGACCGGTACGAGATCGGCATCCGCAACGACTGGCCGGGCGCGCTGGCCGAGCGCCTCCCCGTCCCCGCGCACGCCCTGCAACCCCTCCCGGACGGCCTCGACCCGGTCCTCGGCGCGCTGGTCGAGCCCGGTGGGAACGCGCTCAGGGCCGTCGACGCCGCCGCGCTCGAACCCGGCATGCGCCTGCTGGTCATCGGCCCGGGCACGATCGGCCTGCTGGCGGCCCTGACGGCGGCGGCCCGTGGCGCCGAGGTGCACCTGCTGGGTCTCACCGAGCGCTCGCTCGACTTCGCCCGTTCTCTCGGCTTCACCCGCACCTGGACGGAGCCGCCGGAGCGGCGCTTCGACGCGGTCATCGACGCCTCGAACGGCTCCGGCGCGCCCGCGCTCGCCCTGCGGGCCGTCGAGCCGGGCCGGCGCGTGGTGTTCATCGGGCTGTCGGCCGAGCCCAGCACGGTCGACACCCGCGCGCTCGTGCTCGGCGACATCACCGCCGTCGGCGTGCTCAGCGCCTCGGGCGGCCTGGCGGGCACCGCGGAGTTGTACGCCTCCGGCCTCGTCGATCCCCGCCCGCTGGTGGCCGCCACGGTGGCGCTGGACGAGGTGGCCGGGGTGCTCGCGGGGGAGCGGCGCCCGGAATGGGGCGACGCTCCCAAGATCCACGTGGACCCCCGTCTCCCCGCCTGACTCCAGCCTGGCCCGTGGCCGGTTCCCCGGCGCGTCATCGGCGGTCGTGGCATGCGGCTCATGGGCTCAGGGAGCGATGCCACGTGTAAGACGCCCGCCGCCCTGTTCAGTGCGCCTTCTGCGCCGTTTCTGGCCGTTCCGCCGGATCGGCTGGCGGGCCCGGAGGTCGTATCGCCCCATAAAACTGGAGTCCCATGTTGGGAGGGGTTTGACTCACTGTGAGGGGATGTGGTCATCTCGTGACTTATGTTTCTGACGGGATGATTGGTCCGGGGGAGAACGCTTCATGCCGCACGCCTTTCTGCGCGTGCTCGCCGCCACGTCCGTCGCGGGCTCGCTCCTCGTGGCGCAGCCGTCCGCGACGCGGGCCGAGGCAGGCCAGCCTGTCCAGGGCCAGGTGCCCACGCCTGTCCACGCCCAGGCGGGAACGCCGAAGCCGGTGCGAGCGCAGGCGAGGACGCCGAAGCCGGACCGGGGGCAGGCGGCCGGTGTCGACCTGAAGCCCGTGCCGGGGGTCGAGGAGCCGTCCGGCGCCGTCGTCGCCGTCCCGGAGCGGCCGTCGCTCGCCCTTCGTTCCGCCGGCGACGACGCGGCGGGGCCGCAGGCACCCGAGGTCACCACGCCGGCCGGGCCGGCGCTCGCCCGCGAGGTCAGCGCGCGTGCCGCCGCCGTCCAGGAGGAGCAGGGGGTCGGCGGGCGGGCTCCCGACGTGCACGGCGTGCTGCCGGACACCGCCGGAGCCCGGCTGCTCACCCTGGTGAAACCCCTCGCCCCGATCGCTGAGGTGCTCGACCGGCTCGGCGAGGGCGCGGGTGAGCGAGTGGGGGCGTCCAAGATGACGTACCGGTTGTGCGTCGAGAGCGCGGACGTGCCGGTTTCGTGTTCGGTGCGGCGGCTGGTCGGCGTGCCGGCCGCGGCGGACGTGACCGCCGACGACCGGCCCGACCTGGCCGCGACCCTGGTGCCCGCCGCACTTCCCGGCAAGGAGGTCGGCCTGCGGTTCGCCGTGCGGCGGCTGGGGCGTGCGGACCTCAAGGCGCTGGTCTGGGCGGAGTACGACGGCAAGGTCTCCGTCGGTTTCGACGGCCTGCGCCGCGGCTCGTCCCTGTCGGCGGCCGACCGGGGGACGTTCACCGTGGCGGGCGGGCGTGTCACGGCCGACGTGGAGCGCACCGAGCCGGGCGCGTCCGCGGCCGTGGTGGCCGGCCTGACCGGCCGCAGCGCCGTGAGCCTGCGCCAGTCGCCCGCCACCGGCCGGCTCACCGTGAAGGCCGCCCTCGACCCCCTCACCCTGGACGCCACCGCCTCCGCGCCCGCCCGGCTGGAGGCGCTCGCCGTGACGGGCCGCCGCTTCACCCACGCCGCGCTCGACCGGATGCCCGCCCGCGCCGAGGTCCGGCTGTCGGGCGGCCGGGTCGCCTTCACCGGATCCGCCCCGGCCGGCGACGCGCGCGTGCACGACTTCACCTACCGCGACGGCCGCCTCACCAGGGTGACCGACGTCGAGCTCCAGCGCGTCCCCCGGTCGTTCAACGCCCGCTACACCACCACGGACGCCGGGCAGACCCTCACCGTGGACGCGGCCGCGCCCGCCGGCGCCGCCCGCCTGCTGTACTCCGACGTGGCCGGGACCGTGCTGAAGTCGGAGCTGAGCGAGCTGCCCGCCCGGCTGCGCCTGGCCAACGACCTGGCCGCGCACCGCGTCACGCACACGGCGAGCTCACCGGTCGGCAGGTTCGCCGTCGTGCTGCAGCGCCGTGGAGGCGCCCTCGCCGCCCCGAGCGGCTCCCACGTCACCATGATCAAGGACGGCGCCGCGCTGGGCGTCTCGGCCCTGCTGACGGACGTGTCCGGTTTCGACGTCGCGTACGGCTCCAGGCCGCACGCCCACCTCGACCTGGCCTCCGCCGGCCGGTCGTTCGTGGGCGCCGCCAGCGTGGACCGCACCCGCCTGGCCCGCGTGGAGCTCTCCAACACGCCCGCCACCGTGGACGTCACCCTCGACCCCGCCAAGGGGACGGCCGCCTACCGGGCGTCCGGCGCGATCGACCGGCTGCGGGCCGCGTACGCCGATCTCGGGTCGGGGCCGGTCATCGACGGCACCGTCCTCGGCGTGCGGGGCGACGTGACGGCCGCGTGGGAGCTGGGCGAACGCTCGTCCGTCAAGGTCACGACCGCCGCCGAACTCCGCCAGATACGGATTTATGCTGGTAAAAAGCCCGGCCCCTCCGGCGAGGACGTCCGCGCCCGCATCGACGGCCTCCGCGAGCACGCCGAGCTCGTCGCCGCGCCCGGGACGCTCACCTGGACCGCCGACGCCCCCGTCGCCGCCGTCTCCGCCCTCGCCAGGGGCACCATGGGCGGCCGGTACGTCCGCGCCGCCGCCGAGGTCCGCGGCGTCCCGGCCCGGTTCGACGCCTCATGGAACCCGGCGTCGTACCGCTTCCGCGGACTGTCCGGCCCGGTCGGATCGGCGGCGCTGGCCTTCACCAACCACGACGGCGCCACCGCGCCGACCGGGCCGCACCTCGCGGCCCACCACGATCAGGCGAGCGGCGACCTGGACGCCAGCGTGCAGGTCGAGGGCCTGTCGCACGTGGAGTTCGGCCCGTCCGCGCAGGGGTTCGCCGCCGCCTTCCGCGCGGCCCGCCAGACGCTCGCCGTGGACGCCGACGTCACCAGGGGCGACGACCGCTTCGGGCTGGCCGGCACGCTCGGGCCCCTGCCCGGCAGGCTGGCGGTCTCGTCGGAGGGGGGCCGGCTGACGTACTCGGGTTCGCGCCTGGACGTGCGTGCCCGCGCCTGGCTCGGCAAGAGCGCGGCCCTCGCCCGCATGCGTTCCGCCCCCGCCGTGCCGGACGGCGTGTCGCTGGTGGACGGCGCGTGCCGCGAGGGCTCGCCGGGCTGCGCGCCGGGCGCGTTCTGCCTACCCGGGCGCGGCTGCTTCGGCCTGCAGGCCCACCTCGACGTACGCGGCCTGCCCGAGCAGGTGTCGGTGGACCCGGCGACCGGCACGTTCACCTTCTCGGGCTTCCGGCCCAGGCGGCGGAGTCTAGCGGTCTACCTGGACAGCGGCGTCCTGTCACCCGTGCCGGTCAAGGCCGGCGCCACGCTGACCGGGCTGCCGTCCACGATCACCCGCATGTCGCTCGGGCCGTTCGGCGCGGGCGGGAACGCCGTGCGGGCGGCGTACCGGATCGAGCCCGCCGCCACGCTCGGCGCGCTGGACGTGCGGGCGGAGGCGGGCGGGGTGCGCGGTCACGTCGCGATCGACCCGGTGCCCGCCGCCGTGGCGGTGGACGGCGCGTACGGCGCCCGCACCCGCGTCCGCGTCCGTAACTCGGCGGCCGTGCGCAAGCTCACCGCCGAGGTCACCGTGCCGGGCAGGGGCACCGGGGCGCTGCGTTTCGCCGACGTGCCCGCCGCCTTCGGGGTGGACGCCGACGCCTCGGCGGCCGGGCTCGGCGTGCCGGCGGTGACGTACAAGGCCGAGGGAGGGGCGGGCACGCTCGACGGGAGCCTCGGGGTGGAGGGCCGCCTGGTGGACCCGTCGGGCCGGCTCGGAGACGTGTCGCTCGCGGTCGAGGATCTGGCCGCCGACACCACGATCCGTCTCAACCCGGACCGGTCGCTCGACCTGGTCTCCCGGCCCGCGCCGACCGGACGCGTCACGCTGCACGCCGGGCTCAGGGTGGACCCGGTCGCGCCGCAGCGTGTCGCGGTGCGCAAGGAGGTCCCGTACACGGGCGGGTTCCTCACCTACCACGTCGGCGGCCGGTTCGCGCTCGCCAGGAGCGTGGTGCGGGACGTGTCGCTGGAGGCCCGGCGGGTGTCATGGCTGCGGGTGCGGCCCGGCCGGATCCCGTTCGGCCTGAAGGCGCCTGCGGCGCTCGGATACGTCACCCCGGGCTTCGAGGGCGCCTACGGCAGCCTCAGGATCGCCGCGACCGGCGTCGACCTGCGGCCCGACATCCGCCTCGACGTCCGGCTGAGCCGGGAGATCGGCGACGATGTCTTCCGTGAATCGGTGCGCATCGGCCCGTCCGACTCGCTCGACCTGCGCCGCTACGACCAGCGGATGCGGCGGATCGGGGCCCGGCAGGAGATCAGGGCGGCCGGGGTCGGCCTGGCCTGTGTCACGGTCGCGGCCAAACCGGGTTTCGCCGCCCGCGCGTCCGGCGGCGCCCTGACGCTGCGCGGCGCCGACGGCCCCCAGATGGTCTCCCTGCTGGACCTCGGCGGCCAGGCGCCCGACTACGCGGTGGACCTGCTCACCTCCTTCATGAGCCCGTTCCCCGGCGCGGACTGGCAGGTCTCCGGCGCCGAGGCGGGCGGCTGCCGCGCCTCTAGTGAGGCCGGCGCAGCCCGGCGATGAGCAGCTCGACCAGGCGGCGCGCGTCGTAGCGCGGGTCGGTCTCGGCGCCGATGCACAGGTTGCCGACGCCGCGCATGAGTGCGTACGCGTCCACGTCGGAGCGGGTCTCGCCGGCGCCGGCCGCGGCGTCGAGCAGCCGGGCGCACACGGGCACCAGCCGGTCGAGGAAATAGGTGTGCAGCGTCTGGAAGCCGGCGTCGTCGGACTGCAGCACGGCGGCGAGACCGTGCTTGGTGACCAGGAAGTCGACGAACAGGTCGATCCATCGCCCCAGCGCGGCGTGCGGGCTCCGGCTGCTCTCCAGCAGGGACGGACCGGCCTCGGCGCACGCCTCCACCTGGTGCCGGTAGACGGCGATGATGAGATCCGCCCGGGTCGGGAAGTGGCGGTAGATCGTGGCCGTCCCGACGCCGGCCTTGGCCGCGATGTCGCGTACCGGCGCTTCGACGCCGGAGGTGACGAAGACCTCGGCGGCCGCGTCGAGCAGGGTCTCCTTGTTGCGCCGGGCGTCCGCCCGTTTGGGCCGGGTGGTATCGCTGTCGTTCACCGTGCCGTTCCCTCCGCTCTCGAGCTTGCTAAACGGGACAACGTTCCGTATCGTCAAGCGGGACATTGTTCCGTTTGCTCATGATGCCAGAGCAGCGCACCGGCGTCCAAGCCGTGCGCTGACGCCAGGCTTCACCCGATAGAGGAGACACGGCCATGCAGTACCGCACGTTGGGCCGCACCGGCGTACAGGTCAGCACTCTCGCGCTCGGCGCGATGAACTTCGGCCGCATCGGGCGCACCACCCAGGGCGAGGCCACCGCCATCGTCGACGCCGCCCTCGAAGCCGGGATCAACCTCATCGACACCGCCGACATGTACAGCGGCGGCGAGTCGGAGGAGATGGTCGGCAAGGCCATCGCCGGCCGCCGCGACGACGTCGTGCTGGCCACCAAGGCGAGCATGCCGATGAGCGACGAGCCCAACCACCAGGGCAGCTCGCGCCGCTGGCTGGTCACCGCGCTGGACGACAGCCTGCGCCGCCTCGGCGTCGACCACGTCGATCTCTACCAGATCCACCGGTGGGACCCGGCGACGAGCGACGAGGAGACGCTGTCGGCCCTGACCGACCTGCGGCGCGCGGGGAAGATCCGCTACTTCGGCACCTCGACCTTCCCCGCCTACCGCCTCGTGCAGACCCAGTGGGCCGCCCGCGAGCACCACCTCGGCCGTTACGTCACCGAGCAGCCCAGCTACTCGATCCTGCAGCGGGGCGTCGAGGCCCACGTACTGCCCGTGACCGAGCAGTACGGGCTCGGCGTGCTGGTGTGGAGCCCGCTGGCCTCGGGCTGGCTGTCGGGCGCCGTCCGCGAGGGCCGGGAGGTCGCCACGAACCGCTCGGCGTTCATGCCGGAACGCTTCGACGTGTCCATTCCGTTCAATCGCGCCCGGCTCGACGCGGTCGAGAGGCTGGCCGAGGTCGCCGACCAGGCCGGTCTGACGATGATCCAGCTCGCGCTCGGATTCGTGACCGCGCACCCGGCCGTGACCGGCGCGATCATCGGCCCCCGCACGCTGGACCACCTCAACGCGCAGCTCGCCGCCGCCGGCACGGTGTTGCCCGCCGACGTCCTCGACGCCATCGACACGATCGTCGCACCCGGCACCGACCTGGCCGCACACGAGAAGTTCGACAC
>NZ_SMKQ01000230.1 GCF_004348995.1 Nonomuraea terrae | reverse complement strand
GCGTGGGGGTGACGCAGGTCAGCCGCACGGCCTTCGACTTGACGGTACGGCCTCGGTAGTCGGTGGCCGTCGCGTAGTACGTGCCCGGCTCGCAGGGGAGCTTGAGCGCGATGCGACCCTTCCTGGTCGCGCCGCTCTTGACGACCCGGTCGTCGCCGGGGACGGCGCGCTTGACGCGGATGCGCAGCAGCGCCGGGTGCACACAGCCGCGGCGCACGGCCGCGGACTGGATCCTGAGTGCGGCGATGTCGGGCCGGGTCACCTTCACCCGGCAGTCATCCGATTCGGGCGCCGGCTTGGGAGTCGGCTCGGCGCTCGGCATGGCCGCCGGCGCCGTCACCTCGGCCGCCACTCCGGCCGCCTGACGGCCCTGCTCCCCGCCGGTGGCGGGGGCGCAGGCTGCCAGACCGGCGACGGCTGCGAGGACCCCGAGAGGTTTACGCATGGGGGTTGCCTCCAGTTGCGGTAGACGCTGGTGGTCCCGCATTCTGTCGGCCCCGTTACCAATTTGTCACGAAAATTCGGACAATTCTCTTGTGATTAATGTCAACCAAGAAACCTCAAGGGGCGTCTAAAGACTCTTCCATCACGCCCTGACGAGCAGGGCCACGATCTCCACGTGGTGGGTCATCGGGAAGGCGTCGAAGGCCCGCATCTCGGCCAGCTCGTAGCCGCCTTCGCCCAGCCAGGCGACGTCGCGGGCGAAGGTCGCGGGGTCGCAGGAGACGTACACGATCCGCCGGGCCTCCAGCGCCGCGACGCGGCCGACCACCTCGCGGCCCAGCCCGGCCCGCGGCGGGTCCACCACCACGAGGTCGGCCCGCTCGATCTGGAAGCGGTCGAGGCCCTCCTCCACCCGGCCCCGCTCCACCCGCGCCTGCGGCAGGTCGCGCAGGTTGGCCCGCGCGTCGCGCACGGCCGACTCCTCCGACTCCAGCCCGAGCACCGCTCCCTCGGGCCCCACGGCCTCCGCGAGACCGGCCGCGAACAGCCCCACCCCGCAGTAGAGGTCGAGCGCCCACTCCCCCGGCTCGGGGGCGGCGTACGCCAGCACCGCGTCGAGCAGCGTCGCGGCGGCCCCGGGATGCACCTGCCAGAACCCGCTGCCCGCGACCCGGAACTCCCGGTCGCCGACCTGTTCGTGCAGCAGCCCGGACCCGCGGCGCGCGACCGTGCGGCCCTTGCCCTGGTCGAGCAGGATCGAGGCGGACGCCTCCAGGTCGGGCACCGTGACGGAGCGCCGGGGGCGCGGCGCGACGACCACGGCCCGCTCACCCTCGGAGGAGGCGATGACCTCGACGGACCGCGCCCCCGGCCACCGGTCGCCCTCCACGCCGACCGCCTCCACCTCGGGATGGGCGATCAGGCAGGCGTCGACGACCTCGATCTCGTGGGAGCGGTGCCGGCGGAAGCCCAGCTCACCGCCCGGCAGGGCGGCGAACTGCACGCGCGTGCGCCAGCCGAGGCCGTCCTTGGCCCCGGGCACCTCCTCGACCACGATCTCGCGCTCGATGCCCGCGAGCCGGCGCATCTGCTCGGCCACGACCTGCGCCTTGAGCCGGCGCTGCGCCTCCAGGGTGGCGTGCTGCCAGTCGCAACCGCCGCAGCGGCCCGGCCCGGCGTACGGGCAGGGCGGCACCACGCGGTCGGGCGACGGCTCCAGGATCTCGACCGCGTCGGCCCGCAGGAACCGGGTGGTCTCCTCGGTGACGTGGGCGATCACCCGCTCGCCCGGCAGGGCGTGCCGGACGAACACCACCCGCCCCTCGTGGCGTGCCACGCACCAGCCGCCGTGGGCGACCGGACCTACCGTCAGCTCGAGAGATCCCTCATTCACACCGCCACCCTAATGCCCTGACCTCAATGACCACCTCTTTCACCTGATCCCCTACTGTAAGTGGGCGTGGACGGCGCGAGGGTGGTACGGCGGCGGCTCGGCTTCGGCGGCACGCTGCTGGCCACCCTGTTCACCTGCGCCTCTCTGACGCCGTCGCTGCTGCCCCGCACCTGGCTCTACCAGGGAGTGATGGGCGCGGTCACGGCCCTGCTCGGCTACGCCGTGGGCGCCTCGATCGGCGCGGTGGCCCGGCTGATCATCTCCTATCGGCTGCCCGAGCGCGGGCGGCGGTTCGCCTGGCGGATCATGCTGGCCGGTTGCGCCGCGCTGGTGGTGGTGACGCTCGCCTACAGCTACGACTGGCAGCGCGACCTGCGGGCGCTGATGGAGATGGACACCCGGATCACGTGGTTCCCGCCGCTGATCCTCGCCGTGACCGTCGTCCTGTTCTGCGCCGGCCTCACCCTGGCCCGGCTGGTACGCCTGGGCGGCCGCAAACTGATCACCTGGCTCGACCGCTTCGTCCCCGCGTCCGTCGGCCACGCCGTCGGGGTGATCGTCATGGCCCTGCTCGTCGCGGTGTTCGCCAACGACGTGCTGTTCAGCGCGTTCGTGGCCCGGGTGAGCGACATCTCCTCGGTCGCCAACCAGGGCACCTACCCGGGGGTGACCAAGCCCGCCTCCGCGTACGTGTCGGGCGGGACCCGGTCGCTGGTGAGCTGGGAGTCGCTGGGCCGCGAGGGCCGCCGCTTCACCGGCACCGCCGTCACCCCCGCCCGCCTGACCGCCTTCTCCGGGCAGCGCGCCGCCCAGCCCATCAGGGTCTACGTCGGCCTGCAGGGCACCTCGTCGCCGCGGGCCCAGGCGGCCCTCGCCGTGCGCGAGCTGGAGCGCACCGGAGCGTTCCGGCGGCCCGTGCTGGCCGTGCTCGGCACCACCGGCACCGGCTGGGTCGATCCGGTCATCGCCGACACCCTGGAGTACATGTACAACGGCCGCACGGCCATGGTGGCGCTGCAGTACTCCTACCTCCCGAGCTGGGTGTCGTTCCTGGTCGACAGGGAGAAGGCGGCGGCCACCGGCAAGGCGCTGTTCGAGGCGGTGTACGCGCGCTGGTCCCAGTTGCCGGCCGCCGCGCGGCCCCGGCTGCTGCTGTCCGGCGAGAGCCTGGGCTCGTACGCGCTGGAGGAGTCGTTCCATGACCTGACCGACCTGGTCTCCCGGGCCGACGGGGCGATGTTCGTCGGCCCGCCCAACGCCAACCGCATCTGGCAGCAGCTCACCTACGGGCGCGAGCGCGGCAGCCCCGTGTGGCGGCCGGTCTACCGCTCCGGCCTGACGGCCAGGTTCGCGCAGAGCCCGGCCGACCTGGCCGGGCCGCCCGGCCCGTGGCCGCACCCGCGCGTGCTCTACCTGCAGAACGCCTCCGACCCGGTCGTGTGGTGGTCGCCGCGGCTCATCTACGACCGGCCGGCCTGGCTGGAGGGCGCGCGGGGGCCGGGCGTCAACCCGGAGATGAACTGGTTTCCGCTGGTGACGTTCTGGCAGGTGCTGGTCGACATGACCGCCGCGCTCGACGTGCCGGCCGGTCACGGGCACCGCTACGGCGCCAACATCGTGGACGGCTGGGCCGCCGTGGCCGCGCCGCCCGGCTGGACCGCCCACGACACCGACCGGCTGCGCGCCCTGATCAGCTCGTCCTGATGTTGCCTTCGTCCTCGTCCTTGACGGTCTGGTGCCACGGACGCCGTACGGACCCGGGGGCGAACGGCTCCGGCCTGCCCTGCAGCCGGTCGGCGGAGTGCAGCTGCCAGGGCACGCTGGTCACCATGACGCCCGGCTTGAACAGCAGCCGCGCTTTCAGCCGCAGCGCGCTCTGGTTGTGCAGCAGGTGCTCCCACCAGTGGCCGACCACGTACTCGGGGATGAACACCGTCACCACGTCGCGCGGCGAGCGCCTGCGCACGGTCTTGACGTAGTCGAGGATGGGCTGCGTGATCTCGCGGTAGGGGGAGCTGAGCATCTTCAGCGGCACCGGGATGCCGCGCCGCTCCCACTCCTCCCGCAGCCGGGTCGCCTCCTCGCCCTCGACCCCGACGGTGACGGCCTCCAGCGTGGAGGGGCGGGTGGCGCGGGCGTAGGCGAGGGCGCGCATGGTGGGCTTGTGCAGCTTGGAGACCAGCACGATCGCGTGGTTGCGCGCGGGCAGCATGGGCGCCTCGAAGTCGCCGGTGAGCTCCAGCTCGGCCGCGACGTTGTCGTAGTGGCGCCTGATGCCCTTCATCATGAGGAACAGCACCGGCATCGCGATCACCACGATCCATGCCCCGACCAGGAACTTCGTCAGCAGCACGACGATCAGCACCATCCCCGTCATGACCGCGCCGAAGGCGTTGATCACGCGCGAGCGGTGCATCTGGTGGCGCAGCCTCAGGTCGGTCTCGGTCTTCAGGTGGCGGGTCCAGTGGATGACCATGCCGGTCTGGCTGAGCGTGAACGAGACGAAGACGCCGACGATGTACAGGTTGAGCAGGCGGCTGACGTCGGCCTGGAAGCCCCACAACAGCAGGCAGGCGCCGAGCGCCAGGATGATGATGCCGTTGGAGAAGGCCAGCCGGTCGCCGCGGGTGTGCAGCTGGCGCGGCAGGAAGCGGTCCTGCGCCAGGATCGAGCCGAGCACGGGGAAGCCGTTGAACGCGGTGTTCGCCGCGAGGAAGAGGATCAGCGCCGTCACGGCCGAGATCACCACGAACGGCAGCGAACCGCCGCCGAAGACCGCGTCGGCCACCTGCGAGATGATCGGCTGCTGGTAGTACTCCGGGCCCACCGGCGTGCCGTCGGGCCGCAGCAGGTCCTCGGCCACCACCGAGGGCTCGGCCACCTTGACGCCCGACGCCAGGCCCAGCGCGATGATGCCGCCGAACATGGTGATCGCGACCAGGCCCATCATCAGCAGCGTCGTGGCGGCGTTCTTGCTCTTGGGCTTGCGGAAGGCGGGCACGCCGTTGCTGATGGCCTCGACGCCGGTCAGCGCGGCGCACCCGGTGGAGAAGGCCCGCAGGATCAGGAACGCCGCGGCGAAGGCGGTGAGGTCCGTCTGCTCCGGCTCGATGGTGAACTGGGCGCTCGGCGCCTGGAGGTCCTCCCCGAGCACCAGGAGCCGGAACCCGCCCCAGCAGATCAGCCCGAGGACGGAGATCATGAACGCGTACGTGGGAACGGCGAAGGCGGCGCCGGACTCGCGGATGCCGCGCAGGTTGACCACGGTGAGCAGGATGACGATGGCGATGGCGACGGCGGGCTTGTGCTGGCCCACGAACGGGATGGTGGCGCCGACGTAGTCGACGCCGTTGGCGACGGACACCGCGACGGTGAGCACGTAGTCGACGAGCAGGGCGCTGGCCACGGTGAGCCCGGCGTTCTTGCCGAGGTTGGTGCTGGCGACCTCGTAGTCGCCGCCCCCGCTGGGATAGGCGTGCACGTTCTGCCGGTACGACGCGACGACCGTGAGCATCACGACCACGACGGCGAGCGCGATCCAGGGGCTGTAGGTGTAGAAGGAGACGCCGGCCAGCGAAAGGATGACGAGGATCTCCTGTGGAGCGTACGCCACGGAGGAGAGCGCGTCGCTCGCGAAGACCGGCAGTGCGATCCGTTTAGGCAGGAGTTGCTCGTGGAGCTGCCCGCTTCGCAGGGCCCGCCCCACGAGCAAGCGTTTGACAAGATCTGTTACCTTCGCCACGTAACGAGATGCTAGCCCCAGGCTGACACCCCAAACGAAGCGCGTCCCCACAGGGCCATACTGGTGTCGAGCAACCGGCCGACCGCGACGTTGCGGGGGGAAATGCATATTGTGATCATGGGATGTGGTCGCGTGGGGTCGACCCTCGCGCACATCCTCGAAGACAGCGGCCATTCCGTCGCCATCATCGACCGCGACCCGCAGGCGTTCCGCCGGCTGCGGGCCGGATTCCGCGGGCGGCGGGTGACCGGCGTCGGCTTCGATCGCGACGTGCTCATCGAGGCCGGAGTCGAGTCCGCGGGCGCCTTCGTCGCGGTCTCCAGCGGCGACAACTCCAACATCATCTCCGCCCGCGTGGCCCGCGAGACGTTCGGCGTCGACAACGTGGTGGCCCGCATCTACGATCCCCGCAGGGCCGAGGTCTACCAGCGGCTGGGCATCCCCACGGTGGCGACCGTGCGCTGGACGGCCGACCAGATCATGCGCCGCGTCCTGCCCGAGGGCGCCGAGCCGCTCTGGCGCGACCCGACCGGCACCGTCGTGCTGGCCGAGGTCACCGTCAACCCCTCCTGGATCGGCACCCGGGTCGTCGACCTCGAGACGCAGGCCAGGGCGCGCGCCGCCTTCGTCAACCGCATGGGCGAGGCCCTGACCATCGGTGACGACACCGTGGTGCAGGAGGGTGACATCCTGCACGTCATCGCCGCCGAGAACGACATGGACCGGATCAACAAGGTGCTCGCCGCCGCACCGGAAGAGGACGAGTGATGCGCGTCGCGATCGCCGGAGCGGGCGCCGTGGGGCGTTCCATCGCCCAGGAGCTCCTGGAGAACGGCCACGAGGTCCTGCTCATCGACGTCGACCCCCGGGCCATCAAGATCGACAGCGTGCCGCGCGCCGAGTGGCTGCTCGCCGACGCCTGCGAGATCGCCTCACTCGACGAGGCCGGGCTCAGCAACTGCCACGTGGTGGTCGCCTCCTCGGGCGACGACAAGGTCAACCTCGTGGTGTCGCTGCTGGCCAAGACCGAGTACGGCGTGCCGCGCGTGGTGGCCCGCATCAACCACCCCAACAACGAGTGGCTGTTCAACGAGTCGTGGGGCGTCGACGTGGCCGTCTCGACACCGCGCCTGCTGAGCGCCCTGGTGGAGGAGGCGGTGAGCGTCGGCGACCTGGTCCGCCTGATGACGTTCCGCCAGGGTCAGGCCAACCTCGTCGAGCTGACGCTGGCCGAGGACGCTCCGGTGGTCGGGCAGCGGGCGGGGTCGGTCCCGTGGCCGGAGGACTCCGCGCTGGTGGCCATCCTGCGTGAGGGCCGCGTGCTGGTGCCGACGTCGGACGACCCGCTGGAGGCGGGCGACGAGCTGCTGTTCGTCGCCAACCAGGAGGTCGAGCAGGAGCTGGCCCACCTGCTGTCGCAACACTGACGCCCAGTCACAGCACTGACCGCCTGCCGGCCTGACCGCCTGTCGCAGCACTGACCGCCTGCCGGTCTTACGGCCTGTCGCAGCGCTGACGAAGGTCGCAGCGCTGACGGAGCCCGGCGCGGCCCGCGCACCGGGCCGCGCTCAGCCGCCGCAGCGGTCCTTGCCCGACCAGAGCAGCATCGGGGCAGGCAGCTTCATCAGGGTCGCCAGGTGGCCCTCACAGGCGCCGCTGCGCGGGGTGAGGCGATCGTCGCCGATCGCGGGCGCGGCGGCGAGCAGCAGGGCGGTGGCCGTCATGGTGACGGCGGCGATGAGGCATCGGTACATGGCGGTCCCCGGAGTGTGTGGTGATTCGCCAGGCTTGTACCCGCGTGCGGACCGCGACTCGTCAAGCGTTACGCCTGGACACCTTTACCCGCCCGCCTCTCCCCTCGCCCGGTTCTCACCAGCACGCCTGTCCACTCGGCCAACTCTTCAACTCCCGCTCTCCAACCACCCGGCTCTTCAACCGCCCCCTTTCAACCCCGCCGCTTCACCGCCCAGATGTTCACTCGCCCGACTCTTCACTCGCCCGACTCTTCACTCGCCCGACTCCTTCACCCGGCCGGTACGGGTCAGCCATCCGGTGACGCCCAGCACCGCGGCGGCAGGCAGGCCGATCACCAGTGTCTGTGCCACGGCCCCGGCCCCAGGCAGCCCGCCCGCGATCGGCGCCGGCAGCGGCGACAGCACGAGCAGCGTCCGGCGCCCGGCGGGCGAGCGCAGCAACGTCACCCCCATCACCAGCAGCACGATCAGCGGCGGCGCGACGGCCACCGGTCCGCGCCCGATCATGCCGCCCGTCACCGCGGCGCCGAGCAGCGCGGCCGTCCAGATCAGCAGGCGGCCGGATCCCACCGCGGCGGGCCCCGGCGACGGTGCGAGGTGCAGCATCACGGCGCAGAGCACCATGGGCAGCACCGCCGTCCCGATCCTGCTCAGCACGACGGGCTCGCCCATGACCAGGATCGCGCCGTCGGTCACCACATGGGAGGCGCCCAGAGAGGGCGGCCGGAGGCTCTCGAGTCCGTGCAGGATCGCGAACGTCCAGGCGCTCACGGTCGCCGCCCGGGCCCGCCCCAGCCAGACGAGCAGCGCCACCAGCCCGTACGGCAGCGCGTACCCGGCCAGTTCCGCCGCCTGCAGCAGCTCCCCCGGCACGACCGGCGGCCGCGCCGCACTCCAGGCGTAGACCGCCGCCCGCAACATCATCGCGGCGAAGAGCAGGACGGGCGCGATGAGCGCCGCGACGTCGGCGGCCTCCCGCCAGTGCCGCCGGGATCCCTGATCGGCGGCTCGATGCAGGCGGATCGCCAGGCCGCCGCGCACGACGTCGTACGCGTCGCGCAAGGCCGGCCACCGCCGCCCGGGCTCCGCGCCCGCCAGCAGCACCGCGATCATCTCCTGCACGTGCCGGTCCCGATGCTCTTGCGGGTACGCCGCCAGCAACCTGCGGTAGTGCCGTTCCAGCTCGGCCGTCATACGACACCCCCAGGCAGGGCCACGCTGAGGGCGGGACGCGGGTGCCGGGCCCGCAGCCGCGACGCGGCGGTCTCGGCGTTGCGTCGTAGCCGCTCTGCCTCCTCCGCCAGCCGGGACTCCCCCTCGGAGGTCAGCCGGTAGTAGCGCCGCGCCCGGCCGTCCACGACCTCCTCCTGGCCGGCCTCGACCAGGCCCTCCCGCTCCAGCCGGTCGAGCGCCGCGTACAGCGTGCCGGCGCGCAGCCGTACGCGCTCGGCGGAGATGCGCAGGACGTCGGTGATGATGCCGTAGCCGTGCTGCGGCCCGGCCGCCAGGGCCGTCAGGATCAGGAACGTCGGCTCCTGCATCGATCGTGCAGTCATGCGAACGATATATACCGATGATCTATATATCAAGCAACTCCCATGATTGCCGCGCTTTCTCCGGGTAGTGAGGGGGCGTGCGTTACAACGTGCTCGCCTGTGACTACGACGGCACCGTGGCCAGCCACGGCCAGGTGGACGAGGAGACGATCGAGGCCCTGGAGCGGCTGTCCCGTGCCGGGGTCAAGCTGCTGCTCGTCACCGGGCGCGAGCTCGACGACCTGCTGTCCGTCTTCCCGCACCCCGCCCTGTTCGACCTCGTGGTGGCCGAGAACGGCGGCCTGCTGTACGACCCTCGCCAGCGCACCTGCGACGTCCTGGCCGCTCCCCCGCCGCCCCAGCTGACCGACCGGCTCCGCGCCGAAGGGGTCGAGCCGCTGGGTGTCGGGCAGGTCCTCGTCGCCACGCGGGAGCCGTACGACGTGCAGGTCCTCGCCGCGATCCGCGACCTGGGCCTGGAGCTGCAGGTGATCTACAACAAGGGCGCGGTCATGGCGCTGCCGCCGGGCGTGAACAAGGCGAGCGGGCTGGCCGCCGCCCTCGACCGGCTGTCGCTGTCGCCGCACAGCGTGGTCGCGGTCGGCGACGGGGAGAACGACCACGCGTTCCTGACGGCCGCCGAGCTCGGCGCCGCGGTCGCCAACGCGCTGCCCGCGCTCAAGGACGCCTGCGACCTGTGCCTGTCGCAGGAGGCCGGGAGCGGTGTGGCGGAGCTGGCCGGGATGCTGCTGGGCGGCGAGCTCGACGCGGTGGAGGTGCCGCGCCACGGCGTCCTGCTCGGCCACACCGACGGTCAGGACGTACGCCTGCCCCCGTACGGCGCCGGCCTGCTGGTGGCGGGCCCCTCGGGCAGCGGCAAGTCCACCGTCACGACCGCCCTGCTCGAACGGCTCGTCGGCGACGGCTACCAGTGCGTCATCGTGGACCCGGAGGGCGACTACGCCGAGTATCCCGGGGTCACGGTGCTCGGTGACCCCGACCGCGTGCCCGGCGTGGACGAAGTGCTGCGCGTGCTGGAGCAGCCCGGTCACAGTGTCGTGGTGAACCTGATCGGCCAGCAGCTACGCGACCGCCCCGAGTACTTCGCCGAGCTGCTGCCCCGGCTGACCGGCCTGCGCGCCACGCACGGCCACCCGCACTGGCTGATCATCGACGAGGCCCACCACCTCATGCCCACAGAAGTACGGCAGGTGCCGGTGCGTGAGGCGGGCGACCTCGGCTCACTCCTGATGATCACCGTGCATCCGGAGGCGATGAGCCCGTCCGCGCTGCGCCTGGTGAACAGCACGATCGCGGTGGGCAAGGAGCCGGAGGTCACGCTGGCCGCCTTCGCCACCGCCCTCGGGCAGGAACCGCCCGAGCTGCTGACCTCGCAGGACGGCGACATCGCACTCTGGCACACCGGCGACGACACCGCCCGGCAGCTGCGCCTCGCCCCCGCCCGGGTCCAACGCACCCGGCACCGCCGCAAGTACGCGGCCGGCACCATGGCCAAGGACAAGAGCTTCTACTTCACCGGCCCGGAGGAGCGGCTGCGCCTGCGCGCCCGTAACCTGCACACGTTCGTCGAACTGGCCGAAGGCGTGGACGACGACACCTGGCTGCACCATCTGCGGCAGGGCGACTACTCCGGCTGGATCCGCGACAAGCTCGGCGACGCCGAGCTGGCCGGCGAGGTGGAGGCGGTGGAGCGCGAGGACGGGCTCTCACCGGAGGAGAGCAGGCGCCGCCTGGCGGACCTCATCGGCGAACGCTACACACTCCCGGCCGAACCGACCGACCACGACCCCGACCACAAGGACCGCTGACCGGCCCCATCAACCGGGCCCATCAACCGGGCCATCGACCGGGCCCATCGACCGGGCCCTTCCGTCAGGCCCATCAACCGAGCCCACCGATCAGGCCCTTCCGCCGGGCACTTGGACCGGCCGCTTGGACCGGCCGCTTGGACCAGCCGCTTCGACCAGGGTCAGGCCGACGTCAGGCCGGGGCGACCGGAGGCTTGATCGGGGTGCGGCCGCGGCCGAGCACCCAGAGCATGGCCGCCAACGCCGCCACCTGGAGCGGCCACCCCATGACGATCTTGGCGAGCCCGAGCGCCGCCACCGCCTCATCACCGCCGCCGAACAGGTAGACCGGCCCCTGCACGGCCACCCGGACCGCGCAGGGCAGCATCAGCAGCCAGGTCAGCCGGGTGCACAGCTTCACCACGCCCGGATCCTTGTGCCACGCCGTGGGATCGCCGGTGACGGAGCCGATCAGGAAACCCACCACCGGCCACCGGGTGACGATCGACAGCAGCATCGCCACCATGTAACCGGCGTTGTACAGGATGCCGGGCAGGAAGTAGTCTTTCGCGTCGCCCGTACGGCTGGCGAAGAACGCACCGATCGCGATGCCGATCAGGCTGTTGATCACGAACTGTGGCGTCGACCGCTGCAGCACCCGCACCAGCAGCAGCACCACCGACAGCGAGATGCTGATGATGAGCGACGTCTTCAGGTCTTCGGTCGTGATCCACGAGAGCGTGAACGCGATCGTCGGAACCGCCGCCTCGATGATGCCTCGCACGCCGCCGAAGGCCTTGGCGAGCTGGGCTCGCACCGCCGCCTCGACGGTGTCGTGGGCGACCTCTTCCGCCTCAGCACTCACCTGATCAACTCCCGGGTCGCAGCTCGTAACGCGGATTGAACATCACCTTGCGGCCGTCCTGCTCGCTCACCAGGCCCTCGGCCTTGACCGTACGGCCGGGCTCGATGCCCACGATCTTGCGGCGGCCGAGCCAGACCAGATCGATCACGTCGGATCCGTCATAGAGCTCGGCCTCGAGGGCGGGGGCGCCGCCCCTCGGACGCAGAGTCACCGTACGTAGCGTACCGGCCACGCAGAAGCGCCGGCGCCCGCCGCACGACACGATCGGGGTCGCTCCGATCTCGTCGGCGTCCTCGCGCAGTTCCTGGGCCTCGATCTCGGACTGGGGGGATGCCAGCCGACTGAAGAACCCACGCCATCCCCCGCGTTTCGGGGGCTCTGCCGTACTCATGATGAATCAGCCTATGTGAATGTCGGCCTTCAGCGAATCTCGCTGATTTCCGGCCCTCGTTTGAACGGGTTACCACCCTGCCGCTCTTCCGGCTGGGCGGCCGGCTGGTCGCTGGGGCGGCTCAGCGGGATGGGCTCCTCACGCGCCATCGGCTCGTCGCCGCGCACGACCACGACGTCCTTGATGAAGTCGACGAACGCCGCGGCCACGCTCTCGTCGAGCGCCGCCTTGCCGGAGATCAACGCGAGCAGGAACCAGCGAGGGCCGTCGATGCCGAGATAGCGGGCCTGGCGGCTGTCGCCGTCGACCCTCATCTCGCCCGCCAGCTCGCTGCCGAACGGGCCTTCCCGTTCCTCCAGGTGCTTGGCCTGGGCCCTGATCTTGGTCTTGACCTCGTCCCACAGCCCCGAGCTGCGCGGCGCGGCCAGGGCCTGCAGCTGCAGCGAGCTCTCCTCGTACAGGACGACCACGCCGACGTGCTGGTCACCCACCGAGGCCAGGCGTACGTCGAAGTCGGGGTTGTGCGGCAGGCGCAGACCGCCCAGGTCGATCCTGTCGGTGTCGGGGTGGGGCTCGTCGGCGTCCCACGGACCGGACTCGCGGGTGGGGGCGGCCTGCTCCTGCTTGGCCACCTGGTCCGGCTCTTCACGACGGCGACGTCGGAACACGTTCCTCACTCTCCCTGCTCATGGGCCTGTTGCCGGCCCCGTTGCCTCGTCGGGCCGTTGACCGGCCCCCTTGCTGCCCACCGGTCAGCGTCCGGTCGACCCGAACCCACCCGTGCCGCGTACGGACTCGGGCAATCGCTCGACCGGCGTGAAGAGCGCGCGCTCGACCCGCTGGACCACCAGCTGCGCCACCCGGTCCCCGCGCCGCAGCCGGAACGGCTCCTTGGCGTCGGTGTTGATCAGCGTCACCTTGATCTCGCCCCGGTAGCCGGCGTCGACCGTGCCGGGCGCATTGACCAGGGTGACGCCGTGGCGTGCGGCCAGCCCGGAACGCGGGTGCACGAACGCGGCGTACCCCTCGGGCAGCGCGATCGCCACCCCGGTGCCGATGACCGTGCGCTCGCCCGGCATCAGCTCGACGTCCTCGGCCGCGTGGAGGTCGGCACCCGCGTCACCCGAGTGGGCGTACGACGGCATCGGCAGCCCAGGGTCGAGCGGCTGGATCAGCACCTCTACGTCGCTCAAGGATTCACCTCGTAGTCGTGGTGTTCGGCGGCGATGGCGGCCACGTCGCCGTGCTCGGCGAAGTGCGCCATGTTCACCTCGATGAACAGCGCTGCCGCGCGGACGGCGACAGGCCCGTCGGGTGCGCCGACGCGCCCTTCAGCCTCAAGGTACGCCTTCCTGCCCACGATGCCGTTGCACCAGGCGCGCAAGTGGAGTGTCGTGCCGACGGGAACGGGGAGGAGGTAGTCGGTCTCCAGACGTCCCGTCACATACGGCTTGCGGAAGAGGTAGACGGACATTCCGATGACCTCGTCCATCGCGGCGGCCAGCACACCGCCGTGCGCCAGCCGGGGCGCGCCCTGGTGCGCCTCCCCCACCGTGAACTCGGCCTCCACCGTGGCGCCATCGGGAGTCCTGGCCGCGAGATGCAGCCCGGTCGGATGCTCGGTGCCGCATCCGAAGCATCGGCGGTAATGGGCCCCCAGGGTGGTGCCCGGCTCAGGAGCGCCGGGCTGCGGCCCGGGCACGAGCGCACCGGCCGGCGGAGTGGTCAGGGAGGAACGCG
>NZ_SMKQ01000022.1 GCF_004348995.1 Nonomuraea terrae | reverse complement strand
GAGACAGGCTCGCGGCTGGTGGCCAGGATCGTCAGGCCGGCGCAGTCGGCGAGCAGGCGGCGGGCGAGGGGGGCGGCCTCGGTGACGACGTGTTCGCAGTTGTCCAGGACGAGCAGGAGGCGTTGACCGGCGAGCGCCGCGACGAGCCGTTCGACGGGGTCGGGACCGGCCGTGGTGAGCGGGCGCAGCGCGGGCTCCCGCAGCCCGAGCGCCGCGAGCACCGCCTCCGCCACCCGCCCACCGCCTTCGACCACCCCGAGGTCCACGAAGCAGACGCCACGAGTGGAGGGGGTCTGGTGTGGACGGGGGGCGTGGTTCGAGGGCTTCGCCCATGGAAAACAGTGGGCGAGCGATTCGATGGCGAGGCGGGTCTTGCCGGTGCCGCCGGGGCCCACGATGGTGATCAGGCGGGCGTCGCGCAGGCCGGCGAGGTGGGCCAGCTCGGGTTCGCGGCCCACGAAGCTCGTGAGCTGGGAGGGAGGAGCGGACCAGCTCCTGGGCCCCTGCGGGCGTTCGCCGCGAAGGATCTCCAGGTGGAGGGCGGCCAGCTCGGGGGAGGGGTCGGCGCCCAGCTCGCGGGCCAGCAGCCGCCGGCCCTCCTCGTAGACGGCGAGCGCCTCCGCCTGGCGTCCGGCGGCGTCCAGGGCCCGCATGAGCAGGCCGCGCGGGCGTTCCCGCAGCGGATGGGCGGTGACCAGCTCCCGCAGCGCCGCCGCCGGCCGCGCGTCCGGCAGGGACAGCTCCGCCTCGAACAGGTCCTCCGCCGCCGCCAGCCGCGACTCCTCCAGCCGCAGCGCCTGAGGCGCGGCGAACGGCGCGTCGGCCACGTCCGCGAACGCCGGCCCGCGCCACAGCCCCAGGCCCTCCCGCAGGACGGCGGCGGCCTCGGCGGCCCGGCCCGCGGCCAGCAGCCCGCGCCCCTCCCGGGTCAGCCGATCGAAGCGGTGCGCGTCCACGTCGTCGCGGTCGACGGCCAGGCGGTAACCGGCGCCGTGGAACTCGATCAGCTCGGCCGGCAGAGCGCGCCGGAGGCGGGAGATCTGCGCCTGGACGGCGTTGACCGCGCCGGCGGGCGGGCGGTCGCCGTACTGGCCGTCGATGAGGCGTTCGAGGCTCACCAGCCGTCCGGCGTCGAGCAGCAGCATCGCGAGCACGGCGCGCGGACGGGGGCCGCCCACGGCGACCGGTTCGCCGCCGGACGGCCGCACCACGAGCGGCCCAAGGATGCCGAACTCCACGACCCCGATCCTCCCACCCGGATCGCGGGCGAATCGCCTCTGCCGATCGGGGAAAATGATCTTGTGCGAGCCCTGTCCGCAGCCGGGGCTCGCACACCCTGCCCGTTCAGGAGACGGGCGACTTCTCCTCCGGCGCCGGGGCGGGCAGGTCGAGGCTGTCACGGAGCTTGACCGGCTGCAGGAACAGGGTCGCGATCAGCCCCACCACGGCGATGGCCGCCGAGATGAGGAAGATGTGCCCGGTGGCGTCGCCGTAGGCGGCCCGTACGACGAGCTTGACCGGCTCGGGCAGCGCCGCGATGTTCAGCGTGCTGCCGCCGCCGGCCGCGCCCGAGGCGTCGATGCCCATCTTGGCCAGGCCCTGCGCGATGCTCGTCGCCACCTGGTTCGCCAGCACCGCGCCGAGCACGGACACGCCGATGGTGCCGCCCAGCGACCGGAAGAAGGTGATCGCGCCGCTGGCGGCGCCCAGCTCGCGCAGCGGGACGGTGTTCTGGATGGCGAGCACGAGGTTCTGCATCGACATGCCGACCCCGGCCCCGACCAGCACCATCGAGACGGCGATGAACACCAGCGAGGTCTCGTGGTCCATCGTCGACAGCCCGAGGAACCCGATCGTGAGCACGATCGCCCCGACCACGATGTACGGCTTGACGCTGCCGCTCTTCGACACCATGCGCCCGGTGACGGTGGACGAGACCAGCACGCCCAGCATCATCGGGATCGTGAACAGGCCTGCCTCGGTGGGGCTGTATCCGCGGCCGATCTGGAAGTACTGCCCCAGGAAGACCGACCCCCCGAACATCGCCATGCCCACCGCGAGGCTGGCCAGGATGGCGAGCGCCGGCGTACGGCGGCGGATGACGTGCAGCGGCACGACGGGTTCCCTGACGACCGCCTCGACCCAGGTGGCCACGCCGAGCAGGAGCAGCCCGCCGATCACCATCGCGGCCGTCTGCCACGACAGCCAGTCGAACGAGTTGCCGACGAACGTCACCCAGATGAGCAGCACGCTGACGCCCGCGGCGATGAGCGTGGCGCCCACGTAGTCGATCTTGACGTCGTCGCGGCGCACGGTGGCCACGCGCAGCGTCTTCTGCAGCAGCCCGAAGGCGAGCACGGTGAACGGCACCGCGATGAAGAAGCACCACCGCCAGCCCAGCTGGTCGGCGATCAGCCCGCCGAGCAGCGGACCGGCGACGGTGGCCACGGCCATGACGCCGCCGAGGTAGCCGTTGTAGCGCCCGCGTTCCTTCGGCGTGATCATCGCCGCGATGATGACCTGCACCAGCACCTGGAGGGCGCCCATGCCGATGCCCTGCACCGCGCGGAACGCGATGAGCTGCGCGGTGTCCTGGGCGAAGCCGCACGCCAGCGAGCTGACCATGAAGATCACGATGGAGATCTGGAGCAGCAGTTTCTTGCTGAACAGGTCGGCCAGCTTGCCCCAGATCGGCGTGGAGGCCGTGGAGGCCAGCAGCGTCGCGGTGACGACCCACGTGTACTGGGACTGGCTGCCGTTCAGCGCGCCGATGATCTGCGGCAGGGCGACGGACACGATCGTGCCGCTCAGCATCGCGACGAACAGCGCCAGCAGCAGCCCGCTGAGGGCCTCCAGGATCTGCCGGTGACTCATCTGTTCCGGGGGTGCGTTCATAGAACCTCCACAGTAAATATATGCGCACTGAGCAACTTTGCCCATTGAGCATATATTCCCAGTGAGTAGGATGAGCCGCATCATGGACACGACCGTGGGGCTGCGCGAACGCAAGAAGGCCGAGACCCGTCAAGCCGTGCACGAGGCGGCCCTGCGGCTCGTCGTCGAGCACGGGCTCGACGCCGTCACGGTCGAGGCGATCGCCGACGCGGCCAACATCTCGCGCCGGACGTTCTCCAACTACTTCTCCGGCAAGGAGGACGCGCTGCTCTACGGCGAGGAGCAGCGCATCCGCCGGCTGGTGGAGCAGGTCCGCTCGCAGCCCGCCGGGCTGACGGCCTGGCAGGCGCTGCGCCTGTCCGTCCAGGAGCTCTACCACCAGATGGGGGAGCCCGAGCGGGAGTGGGCGCTGCGCACCCGCCTGGCCAAACGCCATCCGTCGATCCTGGCCCGCCAGCTCGCCAGCCTCGCCGCCCTCGAACGCGACCTCGCCGACGCGATCGCCGAGCGCGAGAGCACGGTGCCGCCGCGCGTCATGGCCGCGGCGGTCCTGGTCGCGCTGCGCCTGGCCAGCCACAAGTGGACCGAGGAAGACCAGGCCCGCACCCTCCTCGACGTCGTGGAGGAGACCCTCACCCACATGGCCCAGCCCTTCGCCTAGAACCCGAGCGGGCGTCCGCACTGGTGCGGGGTCTACCACGGGTCCTCGCCCCAGCGCCCGTGTGCGGCCGGACGGGCGGGGGCTTGGATGGCGGGTATGACGATCACTGCGATCCCCGGACGCTGGGCCGAGGGCACGGGGCTGGTGCTGGGGCCGTTCCTGCTGCTCGCGGGGGTGCTGCTGCGGTCGGGCGAGGACGACTTCTTTCCCGGGCAGCTGGCCGCCTACAACGCCGATCCTGGGCGGATGGCGCTTTCGTACGGTCTGTACGCGGCGGGCGTCGTGCTGTTGTGGCCCGCCGTGACCGCGCTGGCCCGGATGGCAGGCAGGACACATCCCGGGTGGGCGCAGTGGGGGGCGACGCTGGTGCTGCTCGGGCTGTTCGGCCGGGTGTTCCACGCCGGGGTGAGCCATCTGGCCTTCCAACTCGTGGACGCGCTCGGCCAGGCGGAAGCCCGGCGGGTGGTCGAGGTCACGTACGGGGCGTTCCACGTGTTCAAGGCGGTCAACGTCTGCGTCATGGGCGGCTGGATCGTGCTGGCCGTGGGCGCGTACCGGGCGCGGGTGCTCGGGCCGGTCAGGTGCGTCGCGCTGGCGCTGGCGGCCGCGCTGCCGCTCGGCGTGCTCAAGGGCAGCAGCGACCCGCTGTCCCTGGCCGCCCTGACGGGCCTCGCCGTCGCACTGGTCCCGCTCGGTGTCACCGTCCTGCGAAACGGTCCCGCACCCCGCTGGTGGGCCGTCGCGCTCACCGCGGCCCTGGTGCCCGTGGCGTTCCTCATCGGCATGGCCGGGTGAGCGTCACGGTCGATTCAGGGGAACTTCGGACATTTGCTGCCATCGTCCGCTAGAAATACGGTCATGCCCAAAACCGATCGGTCGCCTTCCGCTACACAGATGAGCAGGAGGCGATTCCTCGCCGCCGGTGCCGCGACGTTACCCGCCGCCGTGCTCGGCACCTCGCGGCCGGCGTTCGCCGCGACGGTCCAGGCCTCCGGCGTGGCACCTGTCGCGCTCGCCGGCTTCGACAACGTGCTGAAGACGTACATCGTGGAACGCCAGATCTCCTGCGCGCAGCTGGCGATCACGAAGAACGGCAAGCTCGTGCTGGCCAGGGGCTACCGCTACAGCGACGACCCGGCCGTGCCCTCGGTGTCGCCGACCTCGCTGTTCCGCGTCGCGAGTCTCAGCAAGCACATCACCGCCGTGGCGACCATGAGGCTGGCCCAGGACGGCGCGCTCAACCTGGGGACGTCCGTCGCCGCGCTGCTCGGCCTGTCCACCGCGGCCGACGCCCGGCTGGCGGACGTGACGGTGTGGCGGCTGCTGCAGCACACCGGCGGCTGGGACCGCGACATCTCCGGCGACTACCTCTACATGGACCACACCATCGCGAGGTCCCTCGGCGTCTCCCTGCCGATCACGCGCGACCACATCATCCGGTACGCCGGCAGCCGCCCCCTCGACTTCACCCCGGGCAGCAGGTACGCCTACAGCAATTACGGCTACATGCTGCTCGGCATGATCGTCGAGAAGGTCTCCGGCATGAGCTACGAGTCGTACGTCAGGCAGAAGATCCTGGCGCCCGTCGGCATCAGCCGGCTGCGGCTCGGCCGTACCCTCAAGGCGCAGGCCGCGCCCGGCGAGGTGGTCTACGAGTCGGCCGCCACCAGCAGGACCGTCACGGACGCCTCCGGCACGGTGGTGCCGGCGCCGTACGGCGCGTTCAGCATGGAGAACCGCGGCCCGGGTGGCGGCTGGCTGGCCTCGGCCGTCGACCTGGTGCGTTTCGCGCGGGTGCTCGACGCGCCCGGCGCGGTGCTGAACTCCACCTCCATCGGCAGGATGCTGGCCCAACCGGAGACCGGCGTCACGGAGAGCGGCTCGTGGTACGGCGCCGGCCTGTGGGTGCGTCAGGTGACCGGCCACCTCAACACCTGGCACGACGGATCGCTGCCCGGCACCTACGGCTACACCGCCCGGCTGCAGAACGGCTTCACCTACGCCGCGATCTTCAACCGGCGGGAGGAGACCGGGTCGCCCGACTTCAACGTGCTGAGCCCGCGGATCAACGCCGAGATCGGCAAGGTCACCACCTGGCCGGCCACCGACCTGTTCCCCCGTTACTTCTGACGCTCACCCGGTGAGGAGCTGGGTGACGGCGATGACGCCGATGCAGACGATCACAACGCGCAGCATCGGGGCGGGAAGGCGGCGGCCGAAGCGGGCGCCGAGGAAGCCGCCGGCGATCGAGCCCAGCGCCACCAGCAGCACCGCGAGCCAGTCGACGTCGGCGACGAGCGTGTACAGGATGGCGGCCGTGCCGTTGACCAGGACGACGAGCACGTTCTTGGCCGCGTTCAGCCGTTGCAGGCCGTCGTTGAGCAGGATGCCCAGCAGGCCGATGAGCAGGATGCCCTGGCCGGCGCCGAAGTAGCCGCCGTACGCGCCGGCCGCGAGGGCACCCAGCCACAGCCACGGGCCGCCGTGCTCGCGCCGCGGCCGGGCCGCGAGCAGGGCGCTCAGCCTGGGCTGGATCACGACGAGCGCGCAGGAGATCGCGATGAGCACGGCGACGACCGCCGTGAACGTACCCTCAGGAAGGGTGAGCAGCAGCACCCCGCCGGCCAGCGCGCCCGCCACGGACGCGGGCGCCAGCCGGAGCAGCCGCGCCCGCTGGCCCGCCAGCTCGGCGCGATAACCGGCGACGCCGGCCAGCCCGCCGGGCACCAGGCCGATGTTGTTGGAGACGTTGGCGGTGATCGGCGGCAGCCCCACGGCGAGTAGCGTGGGGAACGTGATCAGCGACCCGGAGCCGACCACGGTGTTGATGGCTCCGCCCGCGACGCCGGCCGCGACCACCGCGACCATCTCCCAGGGTGTCATGGTCACGGACTCTAGGGCATGTCTTGAGTAGTAAGACGTTCCGTGCCGCCATATGAGACATTGGCCACATGCCCTGAGGAAAACCGCAGCCAGCAGCGGGCGCAGGCATCGTTCCGGGCGGTGGCACCGCGAGCCTAGCGCTGCCCGCCATGACGGAGAAGTTGATCGACGTACCCCGCCGTCTCCTGGCGGGGGTCCTGGCGCTGCTCGCGCTCGCCGCCGTGATCGTGCTGACCGCGCTCGCGGACGGCGCGATGCGGCCGCTGCCCGCCTCGGCCCCGGCCGCGGAGTTCAGCGCCGAACGGGCGCTGCGCCACCTGGAGCGGTTCGCCACCCGGCCGCGTCCGATCGGCAGCCCGGCCTCCGCCCAGGCCCGTGGCTACCTGGCGGGGCGGGCGAGGTCCGCTTCCGCGGGCTGCCGCCGAGCGGCGCCGTCATCACCCTGCGCGTCCAGGGGACGGGTGGCTTCCGGGTGACGGCGATCTCCGAGACCGACGGCCTGGACGCGGTCCCCGGCTACGTCCCCGGCCCGCCGAGCCTGGTGGCCGCGACCCGGGAGGACGGCGGCCTCGTCGCGGTCACCCGGACGTACCGGTTCTGAGCGGGCGGGCCAGGGCGCGCTTGAGGATCTTCCCCGTGGCGCTCATCGGCAGCTCGTCCACGAACGACACGTGCCGCGGATACTTGTACGCCGCCACCCGCTCCCGCACGAAGTCGCGCAGGTCGCCGTCGCTCACCGGCGCCCGCAGGGCCACCACGGCCTCGATCTCCTCGCCCAGCTCCGGGTGCGGCACGCCGATGACGGCGGCCTGCCGCACCGCCGGGTGCTCGTACAGGACCTCCTCGACCTCGCGCGGGTAGACCGTGTAGCCGCCGCGGATGATCACGTCGCGGCGGCGGTCGACCAGGAAGAAGTAACCGTCCTCGTCGACCCGGCCGAGGTCGCCGGTGTGGAACCAGCCGTCGCGGACGGCCTCGGCGGTGGCCTCGGGGTCGTTCCAGTAGCCCTTCATGACGTTGGGACCGCGCACGACGATCTCGCCGATCTCGCCCGTGGGCGTCTCGCGGCCCTCCTCGTCGATCACCTTCATCTCGACGCCCCTGATCGGCCAGCCGATCGAGCCGGGGCGACGGTTCCGGCCGCCCCGGTTGGTCGCGCTCACCGGGGAGGTCTCGCTCAGCCCGTACCCCTCGACGATCTCGCAGCCGAACCGGGCCTCGTACGCGCGCAGCACGTCGAGCGGCAGCGCCGCCCCGCCCGAGGCGCAGACCCGCAGCATCGACATGTCGGAGGCGCCCGGATGGTCGAGCAGCGCGATGAACATCGTCGGCACGCCCTGGAAGACCGTCACCCCGTCGCGCCTGATCACCTCCAGCGCCCGCCCCGCCTCGAAGCGCCGCAGCAGTGTCAGCCGCGCGCCCGCGCGCACGGTCGCGTTCAGCGAGCACGTCTGCCCGAACGTGTGGTAGAGCGGCAGCGCCCCCAGCACCACGTCGTCCACGCCGAGCGCGTGCATGCGCGCCACCGTGGCCGCGTTGCCGCCGAGGTTGGCGTGGGTCAGCTCGATGCCCTTGGGCCGCCCGGTCGTGCCGGAGGTGTAGTGGATGACCGCGGTGTCGCCGGGCGCCATGGAGACGATCTCCCGCTCGGCCGGCACGCCGCGCAGCAACCGCCGGAACTCCTCCGGCACCACGAAGAAGCAGTCGGCCTTCGTGCCCGCCGAGCCGGCCTCGGCCGTCTCCGCGAACGCGTGCCAGGCGATCAGCAGCCGCGCCCCGCAGTCCCCCAGGTACGCGGCGATCTCACGCCGCTTCAGCAGCGGGTCGAGCGGGACCACGACGGCCCCCACCCGCAGCACCCCGTAGTAGACGACGCCGAACTCGGGCACGTTCGGCAACATGATCGCGACCCGGTCGCCGGCGCCGATCCCGCGGCACCGCAGCAGTCCCGCCAGGCGGGCGCTCAGCTCCTCGAGCGCGCCGTAGGTGAGCTCCGCCTCGTCCAGTGTGAGAACCGCCCTGCCGCCGAGCCGTTCGGCGGCCGCCTGGAGCCGGTCAGCGAGGTTCATGGGAAGACCGTACGTCCGCTCTCCCACGGCCCTCATTGGTCGCGGTCGCCAGTCTTTCCCGGCCGGCATTGGTGGGGAGCGAGTCCTGCAACGCGATCGCGACGAGCAGCTCGACGAGATCGTTGATCGACCGCAGACTCCGCCCGGTGCGCTCCTGGATCCGGCGTAAGCGGTATTGGGCGGTGTTGGGGTGGATCTGCAGCCGCTCGGCCGCGGCCCGCAGGTTGAGGTCGGCGGCGGCGAACGCCCTGATCGTGGCGGTCAGCACGCCGCCGCGCGCGCGGTCCTCCGCCAGCAGCGCCGTGATGCGCGGGTCCACCAGGTGGCGGGCGGTGTCGTCGGCCTTCAGCGCCAGATACTGGAACGGCGTGATCCGCGGCAGCGCCGCCACCCCGCCCTCCTCAGGCACGAAGTCGAGCACGGCCCTGGCCTCCTGGTACGCCTGCGGGATCTGCGCGGTGCCGAACGACACCGTGCTGATGCCCATCGCGAGCCGGACGCCCTCGGCGGCCAGGCTGTCCAGCACCCCCTGCAGCCGGTCGCAGAGCTCCTCGGGAGCGGTGCCGGGGCCGAGCACGGGGATGGCCACGATCTCCGACTGCCGCACGACCGACAGGGTGCGGGTGCCGTTCCCGCCGGTCCTGGCGATGGCCGCGCAGGCGGCGTGCCGGGCGTCGGCGCCTCGGTCGGGGCCGGTCATCACCTCGTTGGGCGGCCCGGCCAGCACCGCGGTCACCACCAGCAGCGGCGTGCGCGCGTCGGGGGCCAGGCCGTGCGCCTGCGCGGCGGCCAGCTCCCTGCCCCGGGTGGGCACGGCCCCGGCCAGCAGCGTCTCCAGCAGGTCGCGGCTCTCCCGCACGGCCTCGGCGGCGGCGTACTGCTGGAACTCCATGTACGCGTTGGCCGCGTGCGTGCTGGCGAAGTCGCAGTAGCGCATCAGCGGAGTCGCCAGGGCCAGCGCCGCCTCGCGCCCGGCGTACGTGTGCCCGGCCCGCTCGACCACCGCCTCCCAGAACACCTGCTGCCCGACCCGGAAGGCGTTGATGTAGTCGGCCAGCGCCATCCCGGCCCTGGCCCGGCGCATGGCGGCCCGCCGCGTGAAGGCGATGTCCTCGTAGGTCACCGTGCGTTCTTCCAGCAGCACGCCGAGCTTGGCCCGGTAGTGCCTGGCCACCTGGTCGCGGACGTCGGCGTGGAAGGCAGGCCCCTGCGCCTCGTAGGCGGGGATCTCCTCGCGCATCGTCGCGACGGCGGTGTCGGCCAGCTTCGCCAGATCGTCGAGCAGCTCGGAGAGGATGCGGGTGCGTTCCGCGCGTACGGCGGCTTCCACGGTACGCGAACCAGTGGACATGCCCGGGATGATCCATGCCCGTTGCCGGGCGGTCAACGGGTCGTAACCGGTCCGAGACAGACGCTGTGCTCAGAGGACAACTCGCCTGAAACATCTTGGGTGACCGTGCCCAATGCGGCCCGTGACGGGCGGCTCCTACGCTGAGCGCAATTCAGAACATTGTTCTCCAGGAGGCCGGATGCTGGAGGTGCATGATCTTACTGTTCGCTTCGGCGGCATCACCGCGCTGGACGGCGTGGGGTTCGGGGTGGGCCGCGGTGAGATGGTGGGGCTCATCGGCCCGAACGGCGCCGGCAAGACCACCCTGTTCAACTGCCTGACCCGCCGCTACGACGCCGACTCGGGCACCATCGCCTACGAGGGCCGGGACCTGACCGCCCTGGCCCCGCACGCCATCGCCGGTCTCGGCATCGCCAGGACGTTCCAGAACCTCGGCCTGTTCCCGCGCCTGTCCGTACGCGACAACGTGCTGGTCGGCGCGCACCACCGGGGGCGCGCCGGCTTCGTCTCGGCCGCGCTGCGGCTGCCCGGGGTGCGCCGCGAGGAGCGCTCGCTGCGCGAGGACGCCGACGCCGTGCTGGAGCGGCTGGGCCTTGCGGCGGTGGCCGACCATCCGGCGACGGGGCTGCCGTTCGGCACACTCAAGCGCGTCGAGCTGGCCCGCGCGCTCATCGGCCGTCCCCGCCTGCTGCTCCTCGACGAGCCGGTGAACGGCCTCAACTCCTCCGAGGTCGAGGAGTTCGCCGGCACGCTCGGCGCCATCCGCACCGAGTACGACCTGACGGTGGTCGTGGTGGAGCACCACATGGGGTTCGTCATGGGCATCTGCGAGCGCATCGTGTGCCTCGACTTCGGCCGGAAGATCGCCGAAGGGCCGCCGGCCGAGGTCCAGCGCGACCCGGCCGTCATCGAGGCGTACCTGGGGACGGCGGCATGAGCGACCTCGTGGTGGACGGCCTGGTCGCCGGGTACGGCGACGTCCGCGTGTTGCACGGCGTGAGCTTCGGCGTCAAGCAAGGCGAGGTCTGCGCGATCCTCGGCCCCAACGGCGCCGGCAAGACGACACTGCTGCGGGCCCTGTCCGGCATGGTCAGGACGCGCGGCACGGCCACGCTCGGCGGCACGGAGCTGGCCGGGCGCTCGCCCGACACCGTCGCCCGGCTCGGCGTCGCCCACGTGCCCGAGGGGCGCGGCACGTTCATGCCGCTGACCGTCGAGGACAACCTGCGGCTGGGCGCGTTCGTCCGGCGCGGGCGGGCCGAGATCGAGGCCGACCTCGACCGCATCTTCACGTACTTCCCGGTACTGAAGACCCGGCTCAAGCAGGAGGCCGGCAGTCTCAGCGGCGGCGAGCAGCAGATGCTGGCCCTCGGCCGGGCGCTCATGCTGCGGCCCCGGCTGCTGCTGCTCGACGAGCCGTCGCTCGGCCTGGCCCCGCTGGTCACCCGGGAGCTGTTCCGCATCGTCCAGGCCATCAACGCAGAGGAGCAGACCACCGTGGTCGTCGTCGAGCAGAACGCCCATCTCGCTCTCGGCATCGCCCAGCAGGCGCACGTCCTGGAGACCGGGCGGATCGTCCTGTCCGGGACGGCCGAGGAGATCAGGGCCGACGAGCAGGTCGCGCAGTCCTACCTCGGGTACCGGGTGTAGCGCGATGGCCGGATTCCTCCAGCAGATCGTCACCGGGCTGGGCGCGGGCGCCATCTACGCAAGCCTGGCGCTGGCCCTGGTGCTCATCTATCAGTTCACCGGGATCGTCAACTTCGCCCAGGGCGAGCTGGCCATGTTCTCCACGTACATCGCCTGGACGCTGGTGGCCGCCGGGGTGTCGTTCTGGCTGGCGCTCGTCATCACGCTGGTCGTCTCGTTCGCCGGCGGGATGCTCATCGAACGGATCGTCATCCGGCCGGTCGAGGGAGCGCCCGAGCTCACCATCGTGATCGTCACCGTCGGGCTGTTCATCTTCGTCAACGCCGCCGCCGGCTGGATCTGGACCTTCCTCATCAAGGACTTCCCGAACCCCTTCCCCGGCGGCGCGCTCGAACTGGGCGCCGTTACCGTGAACTTCTCCACGCTCGGCGTGCTCGGCGTGGTGGGGCTGGTCATGGGCCTGCTCTACCTGCTCTTCCAGCACACCAAGATCGGGCTCGGGATGCGGGCGGTGGCCACCAACCCCGCCTCTGCGCGGCTGGTCGGCATCCGCGTCGGCTGGACGCTAGCGCTCGGCTGGGGCCTGGCCGCCACCGTCGGCGCCGTGTCAGGAGTGCTGGTCGCGCCGCTGCTCTTCCTCGAACCCAACATGATGGCGGGCGTCCTCATCTACGCCTTCGCCGCGGCCACGCTCGGCGGCTTCGACAGCCCTGTGGGAGCCGTCATCGGCGGGCTCATCGTGGGCGTCGCCGAGACTCTCGCCGGGGCGTACGTCGGCTTCATCGGATCCGACCTCAAGATCGGCGTCCCCCTGCTGATCATTCTCGCCGTCCTGCTGCTGCGGCCCCAGGGACTCTTCGGACGAGCGGCGGTGGAACGCGCATGACCGAATCCACGAAGACGGACGAGAAGACCTCGGCGCCCCCCGCGACGGTCAAGACGCCGGCCGCCACCCGGTGGCGGTGGGGCGCGCTCGCCGTGCTCCTCGTGCTGGCGGTCTACGCGCCGTTCCAGCTCGCCCCCTTCTACGTCTTCCAGCTCACCATGGTGCTGGTGTACGCGGTGGCGCTGCTCGGGCTCAACCTCCTGGTCGGCCACGCCGGTCAGATCTCGCTCGGCCACGGCGCCTTCTTCGCCATCGGCGCCTACACCGCGGCCATCCTCATGGAACGGGCGGCGCTGCCGTACCCGCTGACCCTGCCTGTCGCGGCCGCGGTGGCGTTCCTGATCGGGCTGGGGCTCGGCGTGCCGGCCATGCGGCTGCGCGGCCTCTACCTGGCGCTCGTCACGCTCGCCATCGCGATCTTCCTGGTGCCGCTGCTCAAGCGGTTCGAGGAGCTGACCGGCGGGTCCATGGGCCTGACCCTGGCCAAGCCGCAGCCGCCCGCCTGGACCGGGCTGGCCGAGGACCAGTGGCTCTACTTCATCGCGCTGATCGTCGCCGTCGGCACGTTCCTGCTGGTCGCCAGCCTGCTGCGGTCGCGCGTCGGGCGGGCGCTGCACGCCGTCAGGGACAACGAGATCGCCGCCGAGGTCATGGGCGTGCGGCTCTCGTTCTACAAGACGCTCGCCTTCGCCTGGAGTGCCATGCTCGCCGGCGTCGCGGGCTCCGTCTACACGTGGGTGATCGGATTCGTCTCGCCTGACTCGTTCACGGTGAACCTGTCGATCAACCTGCTGGCCGGCATCGTCGTCGGCGGGCTCGGCTCGCTGTCGGGACCGGTGCTCGGGGGTCTGTTCGTGATGTTCGTACCGAGCATCTCGCAGGACATCAACGACGCCGCGCCCGGCGTCATCTTCGGCCTGCTGATCATCGCGGTGATGTACGTCGCCCCGACGGGCCTGGCCGGTCTCGCCGGCCGCCTGATCAAGAAGATTCCCCGGAAGAAGGAGTAAAAGGGATGCGAGTATCTGCGATCGGCTGCACGGCGCTGCTCCTGCTCGCCGTCGCGGCCTGCGGGGGACGGGACAGCGGCGGTGAGACCGCGACCGGAGGGGGAACGGCCGCGGCGGGCCAGTGCGCGGGCCAGCAGACCACCGGCACCACCGACACCAGCATCAAGCTGGGCGGCATCTACCCCCTGTCCGGCCCCGCCTCGGCCTACGGCGACATCCCGACGGGCATCAAGGCCTACTTCGACTACGTCAACGCCGAGCAGGGCGGCATCGACGGGCGCAAGGTCGAGTTCGTCGTGCGCGACGACGGCTACAGCCCGCCCAAGGCCGTCGAGGAGGCCCGCAGGCTCGTCGAGCAGGAGCAGGTCTTCGCCCTGTTCCAGACGCTGGGCACCCCGTCGACCACGGCGGTCTGGGACTACACCAACCAGCGCAAGGTGCCGCAGGTCTTCGTCGCCACCGGCGCCTCCCAGTGGGGCTCCAACACCGAGCACCCGTGGACCATCGGCTGGCAGCCCGACTACGTCTCCGAGGCCCGCGTGTACGCGCAGTACCTCAAGGAGGAGAGGCCCGACGCCAAGGTCGCCGCGCTCTACCAGAACGACGACTTCGGCAAGGACCTGCTCGGCGGCTTCAAGAAGGCCATCGAGGGCACCGGGATCCAGGTCGTGGCCGAGGAGAGCTACGAGGTCGCCGACCCCACCGTCGACGCCCAGATGGGCAACCTCGCCGGGTCGGGCGCGGACGTCTTCCTGAACATCACCACGCCCAAGTTCGGCGCGCTGGCGCTGGCCGCGGACGCCAAGAACACCAAGTGGAACCCGCTGCACATCGTCAACAACGTCGCCGCCTCCCGCACCGTCCTCGAACCCGTCGGCTTCGAGAACGTCCAGGGCGTCATGTCCGCCACGTACTACAAGGACCCGAACGACCCGACGTGGGACGACGACGCGGAGATGAAGCTGTACAAGCAGAAGATGCAGCAGTACGCCGCCGGCAAGGACCCGAACATCCCCTACCACGCCTTCGGCTGGGCGGCGGCGAGCAGCTTCCACAAGGCCATGGACGCGGTGGCCTGCCCGACCCGTGAGGGCCTGCGCGACTCCGTGCGCAACCTGAACAACGTCGAGGTGCCCATGCTGCTGCCCGGCATCACCATGAAGACCGGGCCCGACGACGGCTTCCCGATCGAGTCGATGCAGCTCATGGAGTTCAAGGGCGAGCGGTGGGAGCTGTTCGGCGAGGTGATCGACACCCGCGCTGAGTTCGGCCCGCCTACGACCGAGTGATCACCTCGGCCCTGACCAGCCGGTCGAAGGAGCTCGGCCCCCACTACCGAGTGATCTCGCCGGCCCTGACCAGCCAGTCGACGGCTTCGGAGATGGCTTCGAGCGGCGTGTACCTGGGCCGGTGGCCCAGCAGCCGCTCGGCCTTCTCCATCGAGCAGTTAGGGCTGTGGGCGATGTGGTCGTAGGTGATCTCCGCGTCCCGCTCGGACACCGTGGCCCGCCACTGCTCCCAGGGCAGGAACGTCAGGTTCGCCTCGCGGCCGAACCAGCCCGCCACCGCCTCGGCGTACCCGCGCAGCGTCAGGGCGGTGGTGGCGACGGAGTGGAAGCTCTCGCCGACCGCGGCCGAGCGGCTCGCCATGGCGTCCATGAACAGCCTGGCCACGTCGTCGGCGTGCACGTGCTGGACGGTCTCCATGCCGAAGTTGGGCAGCGCCAGCTCCTCGCCGTCGGCCAGCGTCTGGAAGACGGCCGGGTTCACGTTGCCGGCCGGGTTGACCGGCACCCAGCCCGGACCGGTGATGTGCCCCGGATGGATGATCGTGACCGGGAAACCGTCGCGGTGGGCCCGGTCCAGCAGGTACGCCTCGATGGCCGTCTTCCGAATCCCGTACTCACCGAAGGGCCGCTTCCTGCGGTCTTCCGGCGTCGGCACCTGCGTGCTCGGGCCATGCGTCCAGATCGTCCCGCAATGCAAGAAGTGCCGGACTTTCCCGCTCAACGCCTCGGCCAGCGCCCGCGCACTGTCCTCCGTGAAACAGATCAGATCGATGACGACGTCGCCCTCCAGTTCGGCGATCCGCCGCCCGAACGTCCCGTCACCCTCCTCGGCCTCCCGATCGGCCGTCACCGTCGCGACCCGCTGCCAGGCCCCATGCGGACTGTACGGCTCCCGCTTCCCCCGGCTCACGTTGACGACGTCATGCCCCGCCTCGACCAACCTGGGGATGAGGTACGTCCCGATATGCCCACTACCGCCAATCACCACAACACGCATGCCGCCAGCGTAAACCGCCCCACCGGCCGGAGAGACTCCTCCCAGCCCTCAGGAATGAAGAACGGTTCTACGACGCTCGTCGGGGTCGATGAGGCCACGGATCTCGTGGCCGGCCCTCCAGGGCCTTCTGGTAGGAGGCGATGAGCCGGCGCGCATTGGCCCGGGGAGCGCAGCAGGTGCCACCCAGCTGGGGCTGTCGGCCATGTCGGTCATGGTTCACGGCCGCAACCGCAAGGTGATCGAAGCGTTCGCCGTAGCGCTCTCCGACAGTCCCGACGAACACTCTCCGAAGTACTATGAATACGCGTACAGCATGTCCTCGCCCGAGATCCGCCGCCTCATGGAGGAAATCATGACGTCCACTGCCTGGCCGGTCTACAGCCCCTTCGCTCGTGAGCACTACGGTCAAGGCAAGGCGGAAGGCAAGGCGGAAGGCAAGGCGGAAGGCGAGGCCAAGGCGCTGCTGCTGGTGCTCGGTGCTCGTGGGATCGACGTGCCGGAGGAGGCGCGGGCGCGGATCACCTCGTGCGCGGATCTCGCGCAGCTGGAGACGTGGATCGCCCGCGCCGCCACCGTTCAGGGTCTTGAGGAGTTGTTCGACGACGCGGGCTGATCTCCCGCTGTCAGAGGTCGTGGGCGAGGGAGTGGCGGAGGGCGCCTGCTGGTACGGAGCCGCGGCAGGCGACGTGCTGGTCGGGGCGGACGAGGGTGAGAGGTTCGTCCGGAAGGTCGGCGACGTGGAGGGGGACGCCCAGGGCGCGGGCCTCGGCGGTCACCACGGCGGCTTCCGATGAGTTCTGGTCGCCGAGCAGGGTGAAGCCGGGGCCGAGGTGGTCGTACAGGGAGGCGCCGGGGGCGAGCCAGCGGTGGGGGAGACGTTCGCCCGCGCCCGGGAAGACGATCGGCGAGTTCACGTACGCGTAGCCGAGCACCAGCTCGAGGCTGTGGAACTCGCTGTCCTTGGTCCGGAGCACGGCCTCCGCGACGGCCGGACGGACCTTCTCGAACTCCGCCGCGTCGCCCATCAGCGAAGGGTCGGCCAGCTCGGGAGCGCCCGTGGCCATGTTGAGGGCCGCGGCCTCGATGGTGTCGGCGGCGATCGGGCGGCGCTCGCTCTCGTACGTCGCCAGCAGCCGGGCCGGCGCCCAGCCCTTGAGCACGGCGGCCAGCTTCCAGCCGATGTTGACCGCGTCCCCGACGCCGGTGTTGAAGCCGTGGCCGCCGAAGGGCGGGTTCTGGTGGGCCGCGTCGCCGGCCAGGAACACCCGCTCGCTCGCGTACCGGTCCGCCAGCAACATCCGCGCGGTCCACGGGTCGGTGGCCAGGATCTCCACGTCGATGTCGGCGCCGGCCAGGGTGCGCAGCAACCGTACGGGGTCGGCGTTCTCCGCCCGCACGCCCTGCGCGATACACCACCACGTCTCCTTGAGGTCGAGGCGGCCGACGATGCCGGGCTGGGCCGGGTCGAGCACCCAGTAGTGCACGGCGGGCCCGTGCGGGATGCGCTCGGCGAGCCCGGGGGCGCGGAAGACGATGTTGAAGTTGGGCCGCTCGTCCTGGCGGCCCTCGTAGCGGGCGCCGATGGCGGCCCGGCTCACGCTGCGCGGGCCGTCGCAGCCGACGACGTACTCGGCCCGGATCTCGCGCTCCTCACCACCCCCGGCAGGCGCGACGCGTACGGTGACCCCGTCGGCGTCCTCGCTGAGGCCGCTCACCTGCCAGCCCGTCAGCAGCGCGTCGCCGACGGCCTCGCGCAGCACCTCCTCAACCAGCGGCTGCGGCGCCTGCTGGCCGGGCTCGGCGGCCAGGTCGGAGCCCGCCAGGTCGAGGCCGAAGCAGGCGCCGATCCGGGTGATCTCCCGCCCGAGCAGGTTGGTGACGAAGACCGCCTCCTGAGACCACGACACCGGCAGCGGCGCCCGCGAGCGTAAGGTCTCCGCCAGCCCCCATCTGCGCAGCAGCTCCATGGTGCGGGCCGAGGTGGTCTTCGCGCGCGGACGCAGCCATGACACCGATGCGCGCGGCTCGACCACCAGGCAGCGTACGCCGTGATGGCGCAGCTCCACGGCGGTCGCCAGACCGACGGGACCTCCTCCGGCGACCAACACGGGCACCGAGGTGGGAATCGGGGTATCCAGGTTCATGGTCGCCCATGATGGCAGGCATGTTCCCGCTGTCGTAGGGCCTGCGACGACCCCTTGCCGACGGGACCGACGGCCCACTAACCTCCTATTTCGGACCAGACCGGAAATGAGGAATTGGCCGTGCATCTGTCTCGCCGCCACGCTCTCCAGTTACCCCTTCTCGCCGCCGCCGGGGCGGCACTTCCCGGCATCGCCCACGCGACCGCGTCACCGCAGGTCAGGGGGGCCTACAACCAGATCGCCGCCGACGGCCGCCTCCTCGAGGCCGGTTTCGAGGGGGCCGAGCACGCGCTCGCCGCCTACACCGCCATCTACGACGTGACACGTGACGACAGATACCGCCAGACCGCCGAGGCGCTCCTGCGGTACGTGCTCGGCCGCCGGCCCGCGTACATGGGCGCGAACATCGGCAAGCAGCTGCTGCAGAGCCCGTTCCTCAGGAAGAACGCCCAGCTGCGCGACAACCTGGACACGTTCGCCGCGTCCGTCGTGGACCGGCTCGACGCCGATCCCGACGCCGTGCTGCGGGCGGGCGACATCCGCACGCTCGCCGGCCGCGCCGAGCTCCTGGTCGACTACGCGGGACGGCTCGAACGCGGCGAGGCCGATCCGGCGCGTTTCGACGCCGCCGCCCGCGTGCTGCTCGACCGGCTCGTCCAGCTGCAGTTCACCCGTCAGGAGGCGGCCGGCAGGTTCGGGGCCGAGCGCTTCACCGGCGCGTTCCCCCATCTGATCACCGGCGACGACGGCAGCATGGGCACCTGGGACATCTCCACCTGGGCGCTCGCGATGCTCTCCCTCGACCAGTACGAGTCCATCAGAGCCCTGGCCAAGGGCTTCGGGCGCTTCCACGACGGCGCGTACAACGACGCCGCCGCCGCGGGCGCCCGGCAGCTGCTCGGCACCACCGCCATCGACCCCGCCCTGGTGTACGCGGGCGCCCCGGCCGGCTTCCCGCTCGACGGGGCCGAGTACGTCATCGGCGACGAGGGCGGCGAGCAGCCCTACCTCATCACGTACGGCTGGTCGCCGAACGCGATCGCCCAGCTCGGCAGCGTGCTCCGCGCCGTACGCGACAACCGGGTGACCGTCCCGAGGTCGTCGTCGTGGGCCGAGGCCTACTGGACCGGCACGCCCCGCCCGGAGGTCCTGAACCCGGCCAGGTTCTGGGAAGGGCTGGACGCCAAGATCCGCTACACCCACGACTTCATCGAGGCCGTGCAGCTGCCCGTGCCGGCCGGCTTCCCGTGGATCGACCTCGAACGCGCCGCGTTCCCCTCGACGGGCGGTGAGGACTTCCGCCGCGGCGGCTGGTTCGACGGGTCCGGGCGCGGCACGATGTCGGCGGTCTACTCCCGCCTCGCCGTCGTGGGCTACGTCGAGAGCGGCGGACGTGACGCGGCCCTGCTCGACCGTCTCGGCCAATGGTGGGACCGCCTCCTCGTGTGGGACGCGGCCGCCTGAGGCGCATTTCGGTCGAAGATCGCACTAGTGGATCAACGCCTGGATCAGTAGCGTGCTACGCAAAAACCCGGGATCCAGGTGATTGCATTGAGCGAGACCACGATGCCGCTGCACATGCGGCGGGTGGAGTTCGATCCCGCGCCCGAGCTGGCTGCGGCGCGTGACGAGGAGCGGGTCAAGCGGATCAAGACGGTGTTCGGCGACGACGCCTGGCTGGTGACCCGCTTCGCCGACATCCGGGAGGTGCTCGGCGACCACGAACGCTTCAAGGTCGCCCCGCAGGGCGTCGCCCGGCTGCCCGGATCGCCCCCGATGACCGAGGAGCAGAAGGCCCAGGTCCGCGCGGGCAACCTGCTCGGCGTCGACCCGCCCGAGCACACGCGGCTCCGGCGGATGCTGACCGCCGAGTTCACCATCCGCCGGATGCGCCGCCTGGAGCCGCGGATCCAGAGCATCGTCGACGACCACCTGGACGCCATGGAGGCCGCCGGGTCGCCCACCGACCTGGTGCCGGCGTTCGCACTGCCGATCCCGTCGCTGGTGATCTGCGAGCTGCTCGGGGTGCCGTACGAGGACCGGGAGGGGTTCCAGCGCCGTACCGGCCGGATGCTCGACATGACGGCGCCTGGTGAGGACCGCCTGAAGGCCCAGTTCGAGCAGCGCGCGTACATGGTGGACCTGGTCGCCCGCCTCCAGGCCGACCCCGGCGACGACCTGCTCGGCATGCTCGTCCGCGAGCACGGCGACGACCTGTCCGCCGACGAGCTGGTCGGGATCGGCGGCCTGCTGCTGTTCGCCGGCCACGAGACCACCTCCAACATGCTCTCCCTCGGCACGCTCGCCCTGCTGCGCCACCCCGAGCAGCTCGCCCTGCTGAAGCAGGAGCCCGAACGGATCGACGCCACGGTGGAGGAGCTGCTGCGCTGGCTCAGCATCGTGAACAACGGCACCACCAAGCTCACGACCGAGGAGGTCGAGGTCGGCGGCCAGGTCATCCCGGCCGGCGAGCTGGTCATCTGCTCCCTGCCCGCCGCGAACCGCGACCCCGGCTTCCTGCCGGACGCCGACCGTTTCGACCTCACCCGCGGCGCCCCGGGCCACCTCGCGTTCGGCCACGGCGTGCACCACTGCATCGGCGCCCCGCTGGCCCGCATGGAGATGCGGATCGCGTTCCCGGCCCTCTTCCGGCGCTTCCCCGACCTGCACGCGGTCGAGGACGGCGCCGACTTCCGCACGTTCAGCATCGTGTACGGGCTGTCGTCGCTGAAGGTGGCCTGGTAGAGCCCGCGTCGATGGGAATTGTCGTTCCCGCCGGATAGCGTGCGAAGGTCATGCCCATCGACCTCGCGGCACACGAGCTGATCGGCAGGGAGCACCCCGCCGCGCTCCTGCGTGCCGAGATCAGCCGGGTCGTCGTCAGCCACGGCGGCCTGGTGCTGGTCACCGGCGAGGCCGGCATCGGCAAGACCACGCTCGTCACCAGCGCAGCCGGCGAGGCCAGGCAGCGGGGCGCGCTCGTGGTCGGCGGCGCGTGCTGGGAGTCCGACGGCGCGCCGGGCTACTGGCCGTGGGTGCAGGTCATCAGGGCGCTGCGGCGGGCCGCCGACCCCGAGGAGTGGGCGGTGGCCACGGCAGAGGGCGGCGACAGCCTGGCCGCGCTGCTCGGCGAGGCGAAGGCGCCGCCGCTGGGGGAGGCTCCCGCCGACGACTTCCGGCTGTTCGACGCGGTCACCTCGGCCCTCGTCGCGCTGGCCCAGCGCCGCCCGGTCGTGATCGTCATCGAGGACCTGCACGCGTCCGACCCGGCCTCGCTGCGGCTGCTGGAGTTCGCGGCGCGGCAGACCTGGTTCGAGCGGCTGCTGCTGGTCGGCACCTACCGCGACGCCGAGGTCGAGCCGGTCGACCACCCGCTGAGCGACCTGCTGTCGCCGCTCGTCGCCAAGGCCACCACGATCACGCTCACCGGGCTCGACCGGCCCGGCGTCGCCGCCCTCATGACCCGCACCGCCGGCCTCGACCCGCCGTCGGAGCTGGTCGAGCAGGTTCATCTGCGCACGGGCGGCAACCCGTTCTTCATCGAGCAGACCGCGCGGCTGTGGCGCAGCGGCGGCTCGGCCGACGTCATCGCCCCGGGCGTGCGCGACGCGCTGCTGCGCCGGCTGTCCCTGCTGCCGCAGCCGGTGGCCGAGCTGTTGCCCGCCGCCGCCGTGCTGGGCCGCGAGTTCCACCGGCAGGCGCTCGCCGCCGCCGTCGGGGCGCCGGTCGCCCACGTCGACCGGCTGCTGGAGCTGGCCGTCGTGGCCAAGCTGGTGGTGGCCGGTGGCGGCGGGGTGTTCGCGTTCGCCCACGGCCTGGTGCGTGAGACCCTCTACGACTCCCTCGATGACCCGCGCGACCTGCACGCCGCGGCCCTGGCCGCGCTGGAGGCCTCGGCCCTGCCCAGCGAGCTGGCGCGGCACGCCTACCTCGCCGGTGACCGCGTCGACCCGGAGCGGGCGGTCGAGCTCCTGCTGGCCGCCGCACGCGAGGCCGGCGGGCGGTTCGCGGGCGACGAGCAGCTCGTCCACCTGCGCAGGGCCTATGCCGTGGGCGCCGCGGCGAGCCCGCGCCGGCGCGGCATGGCCGCGGTCGACCTCGGCGTGGAGCTGCACCACCGGGGCCACCTCGACGAGGCGAGACGGATCCTCGACGAGGTGGCCCGCATCGCCCGCACCACCGACGACCCCGAGCTGCCCGCCCGCGTCGCGCTGATCTTCCACAGTCACTACGGCCTGGCCACCGCCCTCGGCCACCTCAGGGAGGCCCACCGGCGGCTGATCGGCGGCGGCCCCGTGCCCGACGAACGTCTCCCGCTCGACCTGGTCCTCCACCTCGTCTCGCTGGCCAAACAGGGCGGTGACGACGACGCGCTGTCGTTCAGCCTGTGGGCCCACCACGACATCATCTGGGGTCCCGGCACGGCCGCCGAGCGGCTGGCGCTGACCAGCGAGCTGGTCGAGCTGGCCCGGCGCACCTCCGACGACAACCTCGAACACTTCGCCACCGCCCTGCGCTGGGGGGCGATGATCGAGCAGGGCGACCCCCGCTACCTGGAGGAGTTCAGCCGCTACGCCAACAGAGGCCGGCGCAGCGACCGTCCCCACCACGTCGTGACCACCGACGTCGACGTGAGCATCATCGCGGGCCTCGCGGGGCGGTTCGCCGAGGCCGAGGAGGTGCTCGCGCGTATTCCGCGCGGAGGGTGGCACGACCGTTTCGTCTTCATGCTCGAACACCACCGCTGGGCGCTGATGGCGCTGCAGGGCAAAATCGAGGAGCAGGAGGCGGTGCTGCGCGAGCTCAGGGGCACCGCTCACCCCTGCGTCCCGCTGCTCGAGGCGCTGACCGCCGTGCACGCCGGCGACCTCGACGCCGCCCTCCGCCACGCCGCCGACGAACAACCCGCGTCCGGCATGATCCAACCGATCTGGCTGCGCCTGCAGGCCGAGCTGGCGGTGGCCACCCAGGACGCCGAGCTGTGCGCCAGGGCGCGGGCGCTGCTGGCGCCGCACCGGGGGCGGTGGCTGGTGTCGCTGTTCGGCTGGGAGGTCTCCGGGCCGTACGACTTCTGGCTCGGCCTGGTGGACGCCGCCGAGGAGCGGTGGGATGAGGCGGTCGAGGAGCTCACCGCGGCGTACCGCTCGGCCGACCGCATGCGAGCGCGGCCGTGGTCGGTGCTGGCGCGCGCCCACCTCGCCGAGACGCTGCTGTCCCGCGGCGCACCGGGCGACGCGCGGACGGCACAGGCCCTGCTCGAGGGGGTACGCCGCGAGGCCGCCGAACTCGGCATGCGCCGCCTCCCCGACACCGCGCATCGCCTCCCGCCGGAGGACACTCGGCCTGCCGGCGATCCACATGCGCGGCCCGCCCCCGGTGGTGCGGCCTCTGCATCGGGCGAGCGGCCGCCGGTCGATCACCACGTATCGTCGGCCTCCGACGGCGGGACGCCCCCGTCCGGGGAGGTCGCGCCCGGCGGCGGGGAGTTCCGGAGAGACGGTGCGGTGTGGGCGTTGCGGTTCGCGGGGCGGGCGGCGCATGTGCCCGACGCCAAGGGGCTGCGCGACCTGCACACGCTGCTGAGCCGGCCGGGCGACGACGTGCCCGCCGTGGTCCTGCTCGCCCCGGAGGGCGGTGAGGTGGTCGTCGCGGCCCACCGCATGGGCGGCGACGAGGTGCTGGACGACGAGGCCAGGAGCCGCTACCGCCGCCGCCTGTCACAGCTGGACGACGAGATCGACCGCGCGGCCGAGCTGGGCGACGACGAGCGGGCGGCGGCGTTCGACCGGGAGCGGGCGGCGCTGCTGGGCGAGCTGCGGGCCGCGGCGGGGCTCGGCGGCCGTACCCGACGGCTGGGCGACGAGGCCGAACGCGCCCGCAAGACCGTCACCGCCCGCATCCGCGACTCGCTGCGTAAACTCGACCGCGCCCACCCCGAGCTGGCCGCCCACCTGCGCGCCACCATCTCCACCGGCTCCACCTGCCGCTACCAGCCCCAGGACCCCATCACCTGGCACCTGTGACGGCGTCGAAGTCGCGCACGCAGTCGGCAGTAGAGAATGCCGCGATGCGCCGAAGAAAGCTGTGGACCGGGGCAGCGGTGAACGAGGGGCCGAGCTTCCGGGTGACCTCGACTCAGGGCACCCGGAAGCTTCTTAGACAGCCGCTAGTTTTATTCTGGTCAGAAGATCCTGAAACTCTTCCGCAGCCAGCAAGAGCATGCCGTTCGACGGGTTCTTCGAATCCCGCAATCCGACACGGCCGTCTGTGAATAGCGCTACTTCGACACAGTCTCCGTTCGCGAGGCTGTGACGACTCTTGCGCCACCCTCCCCATCTGGGGTCGATGACGGGTTCACTCACTTGCTCCCACCTCTTTTCAAATAAAAGCGGGAGGCACTAGCCTGAGACTGGTCGGCTGGCCCATTTTGTTTCTCGCTCGGCGAGGAAATCCATGGACTCCGCGGGACTCAAGGCAACTTCAGATAGCCTTGCGAACGCCAGGTGATACCGGTGTGTTCGAATCTCATCCTCGTCGACGCCGCCACCTGCCTCGTTCTCTACGTACAGGACGTCGGGGTAGAGCTCGCCCAGGTTTTCCAACATGGGAAACCTGAGAAGAATGAAATTGGCAACCGGTACCGGAAGCCCTTGGTCGTTCAGTAGAACTTGAAGTTCAATGTTGGGACGTTCAGACAACTCCTGCAAATGATGTAGCTGCTCCGCCATGAGAGATTCGTCGCCGATCTTTCGCGCCAGAACAGATTCATCAATGATGATCTTTGAAGTGAGCGAAGGATTGTTGATGTACTTCTCCTTCCGCTCAATTCGGAGCTCGGTTCGCCGTCTGATTTGGCGAGGGGTGAGCTCGCCAAAATATCCGGTACCTATTATCGCACGTGCGTAGGCTTCCGTTTGCAACTGCCCTGGGATTACCAAGGACTGCCAGTCCCATCGTTCAATGGCTCCGCTTTCGAAGCCGAGAAAGCCTACATAGTCCTCAGAAATGGCATCAGAATATTTCTCCCACCATTCTGGGGCCGAACACTGCGGAACCAGGGCCAAGAGTTGTGATCGGTCCGGTTCCGGCATCTCGTAAAGATCGAGCAGGTTCTCAACGTCCGTGGAGTTGGGCAGGATCTGCCCGTTCTCCAGCCTTGAGATCTTTGAAGTGGACCAGGTGAGCGCTTTGGCCACTTGTGGTCCGCTGAAGCCGACAGCCTCACGTCTCCGCCGTAACTCCGCGACTAGGCGTCGCCTGAAGACCGTGGGGCTGCCAAGAGCCATCTAGTGCCTCCCCTGAACCGAAGACGGTACCCAGGGAATCGTTGCGCAATCCTCACCGGGATGTCCAGCTCTCCTATCGGCGAGCTTCCCCTGAAGTGTCACGCCGGGAATTTCGCCCAGATTCTCTACGAGATATCCTAAGGGTAGTTCATCCAGGCGTAGGGAGGGATAAAGCCAAGAAGTGGTACGACTCCGCCATCCTGGGGCTCCTGCCCCTACTCGTCCTTCACAAGACCATTTTAGGAAGGGATGCGTGGTTCATGAACGAACGTCCTCATAGATATACTTTTTTCCGATTCGTGCCGATCTCGAGCTTCCGGGCCCTGTCACTCAACCGGGAAGGGCGTTCGTCCACATGACACCGGAGAGGCGCATAGCGCACTGGCTTGCCCATGCGTTGGAGACGGCAATGGTCGGCGGGCTGTTCGGCTTCTGCGTCACAAGAGAACTCGGCGCGGAAGCTCTCGGAGCACTCGGGGCGGCGGGAGGGGCGTTCATGGCCATCCTGATGGGATTCGCCGCCTACTTTGCTGCTACCGGAGCGGTGAAGCTGCCGGACCCACCACCCGCCACAGAGGGCACCAGCAAGACTTCGGAAAGCTAACCGCTATGGCTTTCCCTCTCGTTGAGGCCTGTTCGAGCTGTTGTGGGTGACCACAAATCCGCTATAGACACCGGAGGCAGTATGTCGATGTACCGGATCAGGCGCAGAAGCCGTTGATGCCTTCGTAGCGCCCGGTCCGGCTCGCTCGCGGAACCGTCCAGCGTGTTCGCGCCGCTGGAAGCTCAGCGTTACTACTTGCGGTTGTAGAGGCGCATGGTGAGGGCGCCGAAGATGACGACGAAGGCCGCCGAGCACACCAGGACCCAGGTGACCTCGCCCATGTCGGGCGTGCCGGCCATCAGCGACCGTACGGCGCTCACCAGGTGCGTGATCGGGCTGGCGTTCACGAAGATCTGCAGCCAGCCCGGCATGGTCGACGGATCGACGTAGACGTTGCTCAGGAAGGTGAGCGGCATGAGCAGCATCATGCTCATGCCCATGACCGCTTTCTCGCTGCGCAGCAGCAGCCCGAACATCGTCCACAGCCAGGAGAACGCGAACGAGAACACCAGCACCAGCAGGATCCCGCCGACCACCCCGGTCACCCCGCCCTGCGGCCGGAAGCCCAGCGCCAGGCCGACCACCAGGATGACGATCGACGCGAGCGTGTAGCGCAGCAGGTCGCCCAGGAGGTAGCCGATCAGGGTCGACGGCCGCCAGATGGGAAGCGTGCGGAAGCGGTCGAAGACGCCCTTCTCGATGTCCTTGTTCACCTCCACACCGGTGTACATGGTGATCATCACGATGCTGGTCGTCAGGATGCCCGGCAGGAGGAACTGCAGGTACTCCGTGGGAGACCCGGCCAGCGCACCCCCGAACAGGTACGTGAACATCAGCGTCATGATGAGCGGGAACGCCGTCACGTCGAAGAGCTGCTCGGGCACGTGCTTGATCTTCAACATCGCCCGCCAGCCGAACGTGATCGACGCCGACCACGCGCTCGGTCGCGGCGGTCTCACCCCTGGGGCGAGGACCCCGGCCAGGGCGTCGGGCGCCGGTGCGTAGGTGGTGCCGGTCTCGGTGGTGGTGCTCATGCTGCCGCCTCCTCGGTGGCGCGGTGGTCGGTGAGGGCCAGGAAGACCTCGTCCAGGCTGGGCTGGCCGAGGGAGAAGTCGTCGACGACGATGCCGGCCTCGGCCAGCCGGCCGAGCGCGCGCGAGGCCTGCTCGGCCGCCGCCGAGTCCCGGCTCGCGCCGGTGGGGCCGCCCTTGAGGCGCGCGGTGAGCGCCACCGGGTCGGCCTCCAGGTAGACGGCCGCGTCGAGGGACTCGGCCAGCAGACGCTCGGCGACGGGCCGGGTGGCGGGGTCGCGCAGTCGTACGTGGACGGACCCCGCCCCGACGGACGACTTCAGCTGACCGGGCGTGCCCTCCGCGATCACCTTGCCGCTGTCGATGACCGCGATGCGGGCGGCCAGCCGGTCGGCCTCATCGAGGTACTGGGTGGTCAGCAGCACCGTGGTGCCGTGGGCGACGACGACGCGGATGATGTCCCAGACCTGATTGCGGCTGCGCGGGTCGAGGCCGGTCGTCGGCTCGTCGAGGAAGAGCAGGTCGGGCGTGTTGAGGATGCTGGCCGCGATGTCGATCCGCCGCCGCATGCCGCCGGAGTACGTCTTGACCCGCCGCCGCCCGGCGTCCGTCAGCCCGAACGCCTCCAGCAACTCCGCCGCCCGCTCGCGCGCGGCCGGTTTGCGGTGGCCGAGCAGGCGGGCGAGCAGGATCAGGTTCTCGGTGCCGGTCATGTCCTCGTCGACGGAGGCGTACTGGCCGGTCAGACTCACCCGGGAGCGTACGGCGTCGGCCTCGCGTACCACGTCGCGCCCGAACACGGTCGCCTCGCCGCCGTCGGGACGCAGCAGCGTGGCGAGGATGCGGACGGCGGTCGTCTTCCCCGCGCCGTTGGGCCCGAGCACGCCGTACACGGCGCCGGCCGGCACGGCGAGGTCGAGGCCGTCCACGGCGCGCGTCTTGCCGAAGACCTTGACCAGGCCGGAGGTCTGTATCGCCAGATCTGGCATGGGATTCCTTTCGTGAAACTCATGAGACGTACGGCTGGGCGCGACGGCCCTCCCGCAGCGTGCGGCCCCACCAGGTGAGCTGGTCGAGCATGGCCTCGATGGCGCGCAGCCGGTCGTCGGTGTCGTGGGGCCGGCCGTGGCCGTCGACGGCCGGGCCCAGCAGATCGACCCCGACCCAGTCGCGCATGGTCACCGCGTGCAGGGCGGTGAAGACCGTGCGGAGCTGCTCGACCGCGTAGTGACCGGCCGAGCCGGAGCCGTACGAGACGATGCCCACGGGCTTGGCCTGCCACTCGTCGTACGCGGAATCGACGGCCTGCTTGAGCGAGGCGGGGAAGCTGCGGTTGTACTCGGGGGTGACCACGACGAAGGCGTCGGCGCGGCCGACGGCCCCGGCGAAACGCCGCATGGACGGCGTCGGGCGCTGCGGGTAGCACGCCGGGAAGGCGTAACCGGCCAGGTCGAGCACGTCGACGGCGAGGTCGTCGCGCTGCCCGGCCCGCTCGGCGAACCAGGCGCCCACCGCGTCGCACACCCGGCCCACCCGGGTGCTGCCGATGATCACCGCGACGCCGAGCCGCTCACTCCTCATCGCGCCACCTCCCCTCACCCATGAGGCGCCAGACGTCCCGCTAGATCGGATCTAGCGGGGCGCCTGGCGGCAGGGGCCGGACGCGGGTGCGGGTTCGGGTACGGCCATCCCGGCGTCACGGCCGGACTCGCGGCCCCGATCGGGTACACGCGTGCCGGCCGCCGGGCTCGTCGCCGTCGGCACGGCCGCGTTCACCCGGCGGGATCTGGTCGCCTGAGCGGGGAGCGCAAATACGACGGGTGGCTACGCCTGGGCTTTACCCGGAACAATCCAGCCTTAGAGTAATCGAACCACTACCCAAAGTTACGATGGCGGAAGTTCGCGCATCTATCGCTCCAGGGGGGCTGGAATGACTGACGAGACCCGGGCCGACGAGGTACGGATCGACACACTGGACGACGAGGCCGCGCTGCTGCACGTTCAGGACGACCCCGTGGCCGCTGCGGCCGTCGACGTGGCGGTCGAGACCGAGCTGCTGGACAACGCCCCCGCCCGCGAGGCGGTGGAGGCCCGGCGCGAGGCCGAGCGCCGCATCATCGGGCTCCCGGATGAGGAGCGGGCTCGCGTGCAGCGGCTCCAGCAGGAGCTGCGCACCATGGGCGCCGAGGTGTGGCCGGTCTCCCGATGGTGGGGCTACGAGATCCGCCTCAACGAGTCGGCCGCGCTGCTGTCGGCCGAGATCCCGCAGCTCGTCGGCGAGATGGCGGGCATCATGCTCGGCGCGTGGGTGGCCCCCCTGGTCGAGCGCAGCGTACGCGCCAAGGCCGACTGGATCGCCTCCATCGCCCGCCCGTACGGAGCGAAGCTGGTCTCCCCCTGGACCGCTCCCAGCATGCTCGTCCCCGCCCGCCAGGACGGCCGCACCCCGACCGAAGCCCGGCTCTACTGGACCGTTCACGAGCCGGGGGAGGGCTGGAGCCCGGCGCAGCGGTTCGTCGAGCACGTCGACGTGTCGGGCGCGGCGCTCGCGGTGTTCCAGGACCGGCTCCACCTCGTCCACCGCGGCGACGCCGCCCTGCGGTGGACGGTCTACGACGCCGAGGAGGGCTGGCGCGAGGACGAACGGTTCCCGAGCCACCTCACCGACGCGGCTCCGTCGCTGACGGCGTACGACGGGCAGCTCTACTGCGTGCACCGCGGCGCCGGCGGCGACGCGGCCCTGTGGTGGACCCGCTGGGACGGGTCCGCCTGGACGCCGGACGAGCGGTTCCCCGGCCACCTCACCGACGAGGCCCCGGCCCTGGCCGCGTACGACGGGCAGCTCTACTGCGTGCACCGCGGCGCCGGTGACGACACGTCGCTGTGGTGGACCCGCTGGGACGGCTCCGCCTGGACTCCTGACCAGAAGCTGCCCGGCCACCACACCTCGAAGGCCCCGGCGCTGGCGGTCTACCGCGGCCACCTCTACTGCGTGCACCGCGGCGCGGGCACCGACGCGTCGCTGTGGTGGGCCCGCTGGGACGGCACGGAGTGGAGCCCCGACCAGAAGCTGCCGCGCCACCACACCGCCGAGGCTCCGGCCCTGACCGTCTTCAAGGACCGGTTGTTCTGCATGCACCGCGGCGCCTTCGACCACAACCTGTGGTGGGCCGCCTTCGACGGCGCCGCCTGGACCGCCGACGAGCAGGTGCCCGGGCACCGCACAGCGGAGCGCCCCGCGGTCGTCGCCTACCGCGACAGGAACGCGACCCACGACCAGCTTCTCTGCGTCCACCGCGGCTGAAACACCGAAAGTGCCGGCTCGCGCGCACGCGAGCCGGCACTTTCGTGTCGGTGGCTTACCAGCCGGCGAGCTGCTCCAGGAACCACTCGATCAGTGGCTTGGACACGGCGCTGTGCTCGCGGTTGGCGGTGTCGCAGCAGAACGCGTCCAGCAGCGTCTCGTCCTTCGGCAGGTCCCGGAGATCCTTGTAGAGGTCGGGCTGCCACTGGTACGGGTCGCGGGTCAGCGCGATCGCGCTGACGGTCGGGACGAAGCAGCTGTTGCGCAGCCGCTCGTGGATCGGCAGCCCCATCGCGTCGGCGATCCGCCCCCACGAGTCGAGCGTGCCGCCGGGGGCGCCGTCCCACGCGGCGACGTGGGAGGTGGCGCTCGTCCACACCGGCGGGCCGAGCTTGATCGTGCCGACGTTCTCCAGGGTGCCCCCGTCCGGCTGGATGCGGGCGGTGAGCTGGAGATCGGCGGACTGCAGGTCGAAGACCGGCGTGCCAGGCCCGAGGTCCAGGCCGATGCCGGTGCCGAGCCCGTTGGCCAGCCCCAGCTTGTACGGCCGCATCGGGAACCAGCCGACCCGGCGTAGGTCGTCCAGGAACTCCTGGCGCAGCGGGTTCGCGGTCACCGGCCCGGAGAAGTCGGCGCTGTCGACCCAGCCCCACAGCAGCTGCTGTGCGGCCGGACTGCGGATCAGCTCCGCCTGACCGGGCTCGCCGCCCTCCGGCGGCTGCAGCGCCTCGTGCAGGTACGCCAGCTGCTGGAGCACCAGCGGGATCCAGGCGCCGAGGTGCGGCGTGTCGTAGGAGAAGTACTTGTCGGTCTGGTGGTCGAGACCGTCGGCCTCCATGCGGGCCAGGGCGTACCGGGTGACCATGCCGCCCATGCTGACGCCGCCGACGACCAGCGGGGCTTCGCCCGTCCGCTCGGCGAGGACGCGCTGCACGCAGGTGACCGCGACGGCGGCGTTGGCCTGCAGGTAGGTGTGCCGCTGGTTGAAGCCCAGCAGGACGACGTCGATGCCCATCGAGCGGAGCTGGTCCAGGAAGCCGGGCTTGCCGTCCTGGTACGGCGTGTTGAAGTGCCCCCAGAGGGCGTCCAGGTCGCTCGGGCCGTAGCCGAAGCCGTCCGCCAGGATCAGTGGCCGGGTGAGCGTGCGGTGGCCCTCGGCCAGGTGGACGGCGGCCCGCCCCTTGGCGGTGACGCCCTGGTGCGGGCGGTCGGCGACCAGCTCCCAGGTCGTCTCGGGCCTGCGGGTGTCGGCGTCACCGTCCTGCTCGGCGGAGAACCAGACTCCTTGCCAGCCGAACGCGTCCGCGATCTGCTCGCCCTGCTCGTCGCTCAGGCTGCTCCTGATGCCCTGGGCTCTGGTCTCGACGTCGATTCTCGGTTCCTGCGCCATGATCGATCCTCTCGCTAAGCTGCGCGGCCGACTGGGGCCACTGACGCCACCATACGGTTACGGTAAGTGACGAACCTGGGACGGAATGCAGTGGCACGGTCATCTTCCCGTATCGTGTTTTCGCAGGTCAGATGAGGTATTCGCCGTTTCGCGGGCCGACGCGTGACACCCCGCCGACAGGGGGCAGGGGGCAGGAGGGACAGCGGTAGCGAGCAGCTCGGGGGAGTCCATGCAGGCGTTCTGGATCGACGCCACCCACGAAGGGACGCAGGAGCGCTACGGCGAGGAGCTGCGCAGGTGGCGGCACGCGTTCGCGGTCGTGGAAGGGGAGCCGGACGCGGGCGGCGTCACGCTCGACCCGGCGCACTTCGCCGCGGCCGCATGGGAGGCCGCCACCCGCCCGGCCGCCGAGTCCCCGTACGTACGGCGCCACTCCCGCGTGCTCGACGCGGCCTGCCGCCGGCCTGAGGAGGCCAAGGGCCTGCTGGCCGTGGTCGAGCTGGCCGTGCCGGCCCCTGTGCGGGTGCCCGCCGGCTGGGCAGGCTGGCAGCGTGAGAGCGGTGACGACCGGACGTACGCGCCGCCACCGTACGAGCGGCAGACCGCGCTCACCACGCTGGAGCTGCGCGTGCCGGTGCCGGCCGACCGGCTGCCCACGCCCACGCACGCCAGGGCCGCGGGGCTGCCCAACCTGGACGACGCCCAAGCCTCGCTGGAAGCGCTCGTGACCGAGCTGAACACGGTTGTCGCGCCGTTCCTGCGCGAGTTGGAGGGCGGCGGCGACGCCGGTGCGATGCCGGAGTGGCTGCGCACCCAGATCGAGGCCGACAAGGCGACGGCCGAGACCGCCGGCGCAGGCGCCTGGCGGTACGTGGCCGCCCACACGGGCAACCGGCTGGAGTTCGACGAGCAGCGCGGTGTCGAGGCGATCGGGTTCCACGAGGGCGACCTGCTGCGGCCCGTCGAGGCCATCCACATCGCGCTGCACGACCCGGCCGACGTGATCGCCCGCTGTGAGGCCGCGCTGGCGCTGCTGGCCCTTCACGGCCGCGACTGCGCGGAATGCTGGTCAGAGACGCCCTGCCGGTCCGTGCGGCTCCTCGCGACCGGCTACCGGCGCCGTCCCGGCTGGCGCGACGAGTGGGCGCTGCCGCCCGGTGACGAACCGACGAGGGGATGACAGGCATGACGCGACGGGACGAGCATCCCGATGACGAGTTCTTCGCTCCCGTGCTGAGGGAGCCGCCGGCTCCCGAGGAGGTCAGCGAGACGGGGCAGGTGAGCGACACCGGCGTGCCGGACGTGCCCGGCGCGGGCCGGGGAGACTGGGACGAATCGCCCCCGCCCTCCAACAAGCTCAGCGTGGGCCTGCTCGTGACGGGCCTGGTGCTGCTCGTGGGGGTGGTGCTGACCGTGCTGGCGCTGATCGCCGGACGCCCGCTGCTGGCGATCGTGCCCGCCGTGGTCGCGCTGGCGGCCGCTTTCGGCCTGGTCGCGTACGGGCTGCGGCGCACCCGCTCGAACGGCGGGCCGCCCACCTTCGGCTAGAGGTTTCACCCCCTGCGGCTGGGTATTCGCCCTGCTGGACGGCACAAGACAAGGAGCCCGCGATGCCGCTGATCGATCGTGAATGCGTACGGCGACTGCTGGAGTCGGAAGACCCGGACGCCACGCTGGTGTTCGTGCGGGGCGACTGCGTCGTCCTGCCGGCCGGGGACGTGGACGACGCCCACAAGGGGCTCGTGATCGCCCGGCGTGACGACATGCTGGCCCACGTGCCGGACGGCGCCCCGACGGACCAGGTGCTCGACGACCTGGCCCATCGGCTGGACAACGTCGTCCGCGACCTGGGTGGCTGACCTCAGAGGTGACCGCGGCTGCCGGCCGACGCCAGCTGGCGCAGGTCCTGTGACAGGCTGTCGCGAACCTTGTCCATGATCTTGCCCTGCGTCGCCTCCTCGGTCACCTCCAGCACCACCCGCGCGAGGTAGGTGGCCCGCGCCGTGTCGACACCGGCGCGGTCGGCTACTCGTTGCACGAACTCCTCCCGACCGAAATGTTGCCCCGAGCCGAGGCCGCCCATGACCTCCGTACGCCGGAGGTGCTCGCCGATCTCGTGTGGCAGCTGGGCGGCCAGGTGGTCGGCGAGCCCTTCGGTGATGCGCTCGCCGAGCGTCTCCAACGTCGCCCTGCACGCCCGCTCGGCCTGGTCACGAGCGCCGAGGTGTGCGCGTGCCTGTACCTTTCCGATGAATTCGTCGTGTTGCACGATTCCTCCACACGGCTTGATGTCTGCCCTGTGCGTGGATTTCCCTGAGACGAGGATCGACCGTCTCCGCCCTCTGCGGCGGGCGGCTCCTCCAGCCGCGCATACCCGCCGCGACTATACGGAAACGACTCCTCCGACGCGCTCGCCCGGCGGCCTTTTCCGGCGCGGTGCTTTACTGATTCCACACCCACGCCAGGCGCAATGTCCATCTTTATGATAAAATGGCCCCTTATTGAGCCGTGTAGCGTCTCAAGGGGTATTTTGTGGAAAATGGCACTGAAGGTCAGGTAGATCAGGACGTCTACGTGCAGCAGGAGCTGCAGCGGCTGCGCGACAGCATCGACAACCTCGACGCCGCCCTCGTCCACCTGCTGGCCGAGCGGTTCAAGTGCACCCAAGAGGTCGGCCGGCTCAAGGCCCGCTATCAGCTCCCTCCCGCCGACCCCGAGCGTGAGGCATCGCAAATTCGCCGCCTGCGCACGCTCGCGGAGGAGTCGAAACTCGACCCCGTCTTCGCCGAGCGCTTCCTGAATTTCATCATCGCCGAGGTGGTCAGGCACCACGAGCTGATAGCGGCCGCCGCCCGCGGCAATTAAACGCGGCCGAGGAAGGCGAGCACGCGCTCGGTGAGCAGCGCGGCGGCCCGCTCGTCGTAGTCGGGCAGGCTCGGGTCGGCGAAGACGTGGCGGTCTCCGGCGTAGAGGAACAGCTGGGCATCGGGAGCCGACTCGACCAGGGCGCGGGCCGCGTCGAGGTCGCCCTCGCCGGCGAAGACCGGATCGGACTCCATGCCGTGCACCTGCACCGGGACCTCGCCGGGCCACGCGTCACCGAACTCGGAGACGGGCGCGCAGCCCTCGATCAGCAGCGCGCCCTTCGCCCCGGCGCGCGTCTGGGCCAGCATCTGCGCGGACATCACGCCGAGGGAGTAGCCGGCCAGGACCAGCCCGGCGGGCAACCCCTCGGCGGCGGCCCGGCCACGCTCGATCAACGTGCCGAAGCCCACCTCCTGGGCGTGGGCGATGCCGCCCGCCAGCGTGTCGAACACCCGCCCGTCGTACAGGTCGGGCAGATGCACGGTGTGGCCGGCCGCCCGCAGCGTGTCGGCGAACGCGCGCACCCCTGGCGTGAGCCCGTACGCGTGATGGAACAGCAGCACCTCGGCCATGCCGCCTCCTCGTTTCGATCAGGTTTTCGAAGAGTATGCCACGGCCGGGTTCGGGCGTACGCCCCCTACGCGGGGAGCTGAAAGTGCCAGACGAGGAGCGCCGGCGAGCCCTCGACGGCCGCCCGCGCCGCCTCCGGCGCGAAGTCGACCAGGGACCACGGCCACAGCTCCCACGGTTCGAGACTCGCGGGCCCGCGCTCGGGCCGGTCGTCGTCCGGCCCGGACGCCGGCGAAGGCTCCTCGCAGCGCCGCACCTCCAGCCCCGCCCGCAGCGCCGCGCGCACGTAGTCACCGGTCAGGTGCCGGTACGTCGCCACCCGCCCCGGCGACCCGTCGGCCAGCCGTACGGGCGGGACGATGCCGCGCGCCACCCCCTCGGGATGGATGTCGGAGGTGATCACGTGACCGCCCGGCCGCAGTACCCTGCCGAACTCGGCCAGCACCGGGTCGAGGTCGGGCACGTGGGCCAGCGCCAGCGGGCAGACCACCAGGTCCACCGAGTCGTCGTCCACCGGCAGGCGGCGCAGGTCGCCGAGGCGGAAGTCGCCGTCCGGCACGCGTACGCGGGCCCGCTCCAGCATGTCGGGCGAGCTGTCCACGCCGAGCACCCGATGACCCCGCGCGGCCAGCGCCGCCGCGAACCGGCCCGTGCCGCACGCCGCGTCGAGCGCGACGCCCGCGGGCAGCTCCGCCACGATCTCGTTCACGATGGGCTCGTCGTAGTCGAACGCCGAGTTCGGCCCGTCGTACGTCTGCGACCAGATGCGGTAGCCGTCGACCGTCTCCACGCGGGCGACGTCCACGCCCGCGTCGGCCAGCGACTCGTCGTCGAGCAGTTCGCGGATCTCCGCGACGCGCGTCTCGACGAACGCACGCCCGTGCTCCCCGGTGAACGATCGCATCAGGGCCATGCCCTGCAGGCCCAGCACGTACGCCAGCGGATGCTCATACCTCATCACCCGCACGCTAATCGGGCGCACCGGCCGGATGCCAGCGAATATCGGTCCGGACGGCCGGCGAGGGCCGTCCGGGCCCGGTCGTTCGGCTCAGGTGGCGTCGGCGTTCTGGGCCGCCTGGTAGACCGCCATCGCCTCGTTCCCGAAGAAGGGGCCGAACATGAAGTCCGGGGCGAAGGTGTAGGTGAAGCTGTTGACCGAGTTGAGCCAGCCCTGCCCCGTGGACTCGTCGAAGCCCTGGAACCACGGCCCGCCGCTGGACCCGCCGGTCATGCCGCAGCGCAGCCCCTGGTCGCGTGTCTGCACGGTGTCGTCGAAGGCCTGCCCGCTGCAGTAGGTCAGGTCGGACCCGTCGAACGGCTCGGCCGCCGGATAGCCGAAGGCGAAGTTCTGCCGGCCGCGCGGCTGGTTGAACGCCACGCCCTGGCCTCCGACGACGTCGGTCAGCGTCCGGCCGTCCAGCGGCGCGACGACGACGGCGGCCACGTCGAAGTTGATGTCCTCCTGGTCGTTCCACTGCCGGGTGGTCAGCATGCGTGAGGCCGCCCACGTCCCGAACGGACGCCGGCCGTCGTCGAAGGCCGGGACGAACACCCAGTTGCGGTGGGCGGCGCCGTTGAGCTTCACGCAGTGCCCGGCGGTCATCACGACGCTCTCGTTGGCGCTGGTCACGGCCGTGCCGGAGCAGGAGGAGTTGCGGCCGTCGGCGGTGGTGAAGAAGACCCGCCCCACGGTGCGCACGACGGCGCCGCCGTCCTCCCAGGTGAGCCCGGGGCTGTTCGGCACCGCGGCGGTGAGGGCCGTGCCGCCGTACGACGCCCTGCCGGCCGGGGAGTTCCGGTACGTCCAGGGCGTGTGGCGGGTCGTGGTGGCCGCCGTGCTCCTGGACGCCCAGGGCGTGCCGCGGGACGGCCCGTTCGACGAGGCCGCCCGCCGGGCGGGCGGCGCGTCCAACGGCCGCGCCGCCCGCATGCGCTGCGAGGTCCAGTACTGCAGCACGGTCCTGCGTTCCGACGAGGAATCCGTGGCGCTCCATCGGGCGGGCCTGGGGTCGGGGCCTGCGGCGGCCTGAGCGGTGCCCGCGAGCGCCGGCGCGCAGGTCAGGGCGAGCGCGGCGGCGGTGAGCAGGGCGGCTCTGCGGTGCATTGACGTACCTCCCGAAACGCGGAATCTGCCGCTCGGAGGTACGTACGGCCACCGCCGTATTCCTCAATTCCCGCTCATGCCGATATAGCACTATTACGGAGTGAATGAGTGCCGACACCGAGCGTGAGGGAAAAGGCAGCCCGGGGCCGGATGGTGATGCTCTTTCCGGCTTCTTTCCCCGGAGGGGAAATTCGGATACGGCGTGGCGTTACAGGGTCGCTGTCCGTAACTGTAACCATCGTTGATGGTTCTCGTGCCTGGCCGTTTCGGCAGGCCAATCGGGCTGCACTCCGGCCTGCGACTCACGCGACCATGGGTCGCATTCCGAAAGGTAACGGTATATGTTCACCCGGGATAATCGGACAAAAGTTACAGCCGACTCGGCGCGGCCGAGGGTGCGCCACTCGCTGAGGAAAGCGGCGGGACTGGCCAAACACGGTGCCCTCGCGATGGCGCTGGTCGCCACGATCGCCCCCGCGGCGCTGGCCGCTGACCCGTTCGACATCGGCGACGAGATGCCGCCTGCGACGCCGACGCCGACGCCGACACCGACGCCGACACCGACGGCGTCGCCCTCACCCACCGAGACGGTGTTCGACGACGACCGCCGCCGGCGCCGCCATCATGTCCACATCCACCGGGAGCACGGCCGCTGCTCGCCGCACACCTTCTGGCGCGTCCACAGCCTGTCGCCCAGGAACTTCTTCCTGCCGCGGACCAGGTTCATCGACGGCCCCGGCGGCTCGATGACGGTGACGGTCACGCGTGAGCACGAGGTGACGGCGTTCCTCGAAACCGAGAACGAGCGCACGTGGTCCCGTACGCGGAACTTCTTCGAGCGCCGCCGCACCGACGACACCTTCGAGAACCTCAACGTCGCGAACGTCGTCCACCAGCTGCGCAAGCTCGGCCTGCCGCACCTGGAAGAGCGGCACATGGTCTTCGCCGGACACGAGTACACCCGCGAGATCAGCGAGAAGAAGTACGGCAACATGTGGTACCGGGTCTTCGGCTACCGCATCGGCTACTCGGCCTGGCGGGTGCTCGGCACGTGCCGCCACGTGCCGGTCGCGCGCGGCCTGGTGAACGTCCCCTCCCGGGTGGAGGGCTGGCGCTACTGGGAGACCAAGCGTCCGATGTTCAAGGGCAAGCGGCTTCCCTGGAAGAAGTAGCACGTCACCGCAGGTCAATGGTGGGGTGAAGGGGTTCTCGTAACGAATTCCCGGGTAGGGGACGAGCTCAGGGAGCGCCTCCCGTGACGCGCAGACGTCAGGTTGGCGCCTCCCCTGCCTTCCGTGAGGAGGACACCATGGCCGTCGCTCGACATCTGGCCATCACGCCGCTCAGGATCCCGCCGCCCGATCCCGGCGGCCAGAGCTCCAGCCGCTCCCGGCGCCGCCGGCGCCGGCACCGCCGCTTCTGACGCGGCTCAGACGACCACCCAAGCGCAGCGCGGGGAACATCAGGATCCTTCCGCGCTGCACCGGCCGCGGACGCAGCCCTCCTCCCCGGGCGCGCCCGCAGCCGGCATGTAAGGCCCCTTTCTCAGGACGGCTCCGCGAACGACGCCAGCGCGATGCCCAGCGTCCGCTGGTTCTGGCCGGACGCCTTGGCGTCGGTGGAGTTCACCGAGTAGACGAGGGTGCGGCTCAGGTCGCGCGTCGCGCCGATCCCGGCCGCGTAGCCGTAGCGGGCGCCGGTCTTGCCGTACGCGACGATCCCGCCCGGCAGCACCATTCTCGACATTCCGGAGGTGTACGCGGCCGGCTCGCACGTGCCGTACGTCGTGACGCCGGGCACCGTGAACATCGGCTCCAGCTGGGCGGGCGGCACGATCTGGCCCGAGAACAGCGCCCTGACGAACTTCTCCAGGTCCGCGGCGGTCGTGATCAGGTCGCCCGAGGCCCAGGTCAGGGTGGCGCTCATCTCGGTCATGTCCACAACATGCGCCGAGCCGTACGGAACCGCGTCGGGGAAGCCCTCCGGGACCACCTGGTAGCCCGTGTGGTGCGGCCCCCGGATCCGGGGCGAGGCGCCGGGCAGGTGGCTGTCGCGCATCCCGACCGGCCGCAGGATCCTCCTGGTCACCTCGTGCTCGTACGAGTTGCCGGTGATCTGCTCGATCAGCAGGCCCGCCACGAACGTGTTGACGTTGAGGTAGTGCTGGCGGGTGCCGGGGGTGAACTCGATCGGGTTGCGTACGGCCAGCGCGACGTACTCGTGCGGCGTCCACGTACGGAACCTGGTCCGGTACACCCACTCCAGGGACCCGGGCAGGTCGGGCGCGGGCAGCCCGCTCGTGTGGTCGAGCAACTGGCCCACGCGCACCTCGGGGTACGTCTCCGGCAGCAGCCCAGGAAGGTACTCCTGGACCGTCCCGTCGAGCGACACCCTGCCCTCGGCCACCAGTTGCAGCACGACCGCCGTGGTGAACGTCTTCGTCACGCTGCCCGCACGGAAGCGGGCGTTCGCCGACGCCTTGCGCTTGCCCGCGAGGTCGGCCACGCCGCTCACGCCCTGCCACGAGCCCTTGGCGCCGCCCACCCGGACGATCGCGGCGGTGGCGTCGGCGGCCGGCAGCCCGGCGATGGCCCGCTCCAGCGCGGCCCGGTTGACGGGCGGGATCTCGGCGTCCGGATCGGGCCGGACGTCGGCCGGTGGCGGGCACGCAGGCGAGGTGGCGACCGGCTGGGGGCCCGTGCGGCCGGTCGCCTGGGCGGGTGCCGCCACGAGGAGGGTGGCCAGGGCCAGGCAGGCGACTGCGGTCTTCTTCACGATGACTCCAGGTCACGAGGGTGATCAGTTCGGCCATCGTGCCCGTCGCCGGGCCCCGGGCGGATCGCCGCCGCGGGGGATTTCCGCTCGCTCGCGTGAGGGAGGCTCGTAATCCCTCGTACCGGCGATGTGCCGTAGGGCTCCGGACGGTGAGGATCTTGGCCATGAACTCCCGCATCTCCTTCGTCGCCGCGCCGCTGCTCGTGCTCGCCTACGGCGTCATCCGGATCCTCGACGGGCTGGACGGCAGCCGCGGCCCCGGTCTCGCCTGGACCGCCGGGCATCTCGCGTTCATGGCGGCGCTCGTCCTGTTCGTCCAGATCTTCTGGCGGCTGCGGGCGATGGCGGGGCGGAACGGGCTCGCCACCGTCACCGCGGCGGCCGGCACCGTCGGCATCGCGACGCTGCTCGCGCAGTTCGGCATCGACATCGTGGTCGGGTTCATGGCCGCCGACCACGACGCCATGGGGCCGCTGTTCGACCAGGTGCAGAGCGTCCCGGGCGTGCAGCTCGCGATCTACGACGGCGGGCCGTTCCTGTTCTACCTGGCCCAGCTCGGCCTGGTCGTCCAGCTCGCCGTCATGCGCCGGATCAAGGCGTGGACGCCCGTGCTCGTCCTGATCGACCTCGCCCTCCCGTTCGCCGACAAAGACCTCATCCCGCTCGGCGCCGTCTTCCTGCTCGTCTCGTTCCTGCCGCTCGCCCGGCGGACGACCGAGGCGGCGGCGCGACCCGCCGCGGCGCTCGCATGACCCACCCGGCACCATGGGATGCCATGTCCGAGTTACGGGTTCTCGCGCGGCTGCGCCGATGGGCGAACGCGCTGCCGCCGATCGGGGTGGACTCCGCGCTCGCGGCCGCGGCGCTGGTCGCCCAGCTGTGGCCGCTGCTGTTCCGCGACAACCCGTACGGCGGGCCCTGGGACTGGTGGGGGTACGCCTCCGTGATCGCCGCCACGGTGCCGCTGGCCTGGCGGCGGCGCGCGCCCGCGGTCGTCCTGATCGTCTCGCTCGTCCTGGGCGAGAGCTACGACCTGGTCGACGAGGTGGCCGCCCAGCCCATCTGGTATGGCGGGCTGGTGGCGCTCTACACGGTGGCCGCCTACTCCGGGCGGGTGACGCGGGTGGCCATGTTCACCGTGACGATCGGCGGCGGACTGCTGATGGTCGGCTCGTGGGAGACCGCGATGCGCGGAATCGTGCTCTTCGTGGCCGCGTATGCCATCGGTCGGGCCGCGGCGGCCTCCCGCGCCCGGGCTGCGGTGCTGGAGGAGCGGGCCGCCCAGCTCGCCCGCGAGCGCGAGATCGAGGCCGAGCGCGCCGCCGAACGGGAGCGGGCCAGGATCGCCCGCGACATGCACGACATCCTCGCCCACGCCGTCAGCGTCATGGTGGTCCAGGCCGAGGCCGGGCCGCTGGCGGTGGAGGGCGACCCGGCGCGAGCCGTGGCCGCCTTCGACGCCATCGCCGCCGCCGGGCGCGACGCGATGGAGCAGCTGCGCCGCATGCTCAACGTCCTCAAGGAGGGCGAGGGCCCGCGCGCACCGCAGCCGACGATCGCCGCCCTGCCCGGGCTGGCCGACCAGGTCCGGGCGACCGGGCTGGAGGTGACATACTCCACGGCGGGCGAGCCGCGGCCGATGTCACCCGACGCCGAGGTGGCCGCGTACCGGATCACTCAGGAAGCTCTCACCAACGTCGTCAAGCACGCGGGCGGCGCCCGCGCCGGCATCGCACTCACCTGGCAGGAACGCGAACTCATGATCGACATCACGGACGACGGCCGGGGCCGCGACCCGGGCCTGCCCTCGGGCGGCAACGGGCTGATCGGCATCCGCGAGCGGGCAGCCGCGTGCGGCGGCAGCGCGCAGGCCGGGCCGCGCGCCGACGGGAGAGGGTTCCGGGTGAGCGTCCGGCTGCCGGTGCAGGGGGTGACGGCGTGACCGTGCGCGTGGTGGTGGCCGACGACCAGGAGCTCGTCCGCGCCGGGTTCGGCATGATCCTCGACGCCCAGCCGGACATCGAGGTCGTCGCCGAGGCGGGCGACGGCGCGCAGGCGGTCGCCGCCGTCCGGGAGCACCGTCCCGACGTGCTGCTGCTCGACATCCGCATGCCGGTCATGGACGGCATCGAGGCGGCCCGCGTCGTGTGCGGCGAGGGCGACTGCCGCGTGCTCATGCTCACCACGTTCGACCTGGACGACTACGTCTACGACGCGCTGCGCGCCGGGGCGAGCGGGTTCCTGCTCAAGGACGTGCGCCGCGACGACCTCGTGCACGCCGTCCGGGTGGTGGCCGCCGGAGAGTCGCTGCTCGCGCCGTCGATCACCACGAAGCTGATCGCCGAGTTCACCTCCAGGGCGGCGGCCCCGCGCCCGGCCGGGCCGCCGCCGGAGCGGCTGGCAGCGCTCACCGCCCGCGAGCGGGAGACGCTGCGGCTCATCGCGCGCGGCCTGTCGAACGCGGAGATCGCGCGGGAGCTGGTGGTCAGCGAGCACACCGTGAAGACGCACGTCAGCAACGTGCTCACCAAGCTTGGACTGCGCGACCGCGTGCAGGCGGTGATCGCCGCGTACGAGACAGGGCTCACCGTCCCCGGCGGGCACTGAGCGCGATCAGAGCGACGCCAGGCCGATCAGGCTCATCAACCTCCGCATCTGGTGGGGGACGTTGCGCACCTCCACGTCGCCGCCGGCGGCGAAGTCGCGCAGCGCGCGGACCGCGGCGACGTCGGCGAAGGTCACCCCGGCCAGGTCGACGATCAGCTCGTCGTCGATGAGCCGGGCCCGCTCCAGCGTACGCCGCAGCTCGTCGCTGTTGCCGCCGTCGATCTCGCCGGACAGCCTGATGACCGACGGGCCGGGCATCACCGCGCAGGTGACCCGCAGGGTGTGGTCGACGTACAGCACCTGTTCGGGCGGGACCCAGGTGGGGGCCGGGCCGGTCGCCGGGTCGGCGAGGCGGCGGGGTTCGAGTGCGGCGTCGTGGCTTGTGGTCATCACCTCAGCCCATCGGGGCGGTCCTTCGGTCGGGGTCGGTCAAACAGTGCCGGACCGGACACATCTGGCTCTTTCAGAGTAACGCCCTCACGAGAATACCGGAATAGTTTTTCGGTAGTGGATCTTCCCTTGTGCGGGACCCTTCGGTCGATCGAAGGCGGAAGTTGGGCGATCAACCGCAATTAGGCCCTACTCGATCGGCGTAAGCCGGGTTACATTCACGTTGTTTTGCCCTCTCTTATCCCCCGAGTAGACCGAAGGAGAGGCGTGAGAGCGAAAACCGTGATCGCGGCGCTGACGGCCGCGGCATTCCTCCTGCCGGCCACGGTGGCGCAGGCCGCCGGGGCCACCACCGCCGTGGCACCGCCCCCCGACGACCAGTTCCAGAAGGTCACGCTCAACGACCATCCCGGCGAGCCCATGGACATCGCGGTCCTGCCGGATTCCCGCGTCCTGCACACCACCAGGCAGGGCGAGGTCTGGCTGCACGACCCGAAGACGGGGCTCAACACCCTGGCCGCGGAGATGGACGTCTACCAGCACGACGAGGAGGGGCTGCAGAGCATCGCCCTGAGCCCCGGTTTCGGCAAGGGCTCCAAGAAGGACGACTGGGTCTACCTCTACTACTCCCCGCCGCTCGACACCCCGGAGGACGACCCGTCCACGCCGGACGTCAACGAGGGCGACGCCCCGGAGACCGGTACTCCGGAGGACTTCGAACCCTTCAAGGGCCTGATCCGGTTGTCGCGCTTCCGCTTCACCGGCTCGACCATCGACCTCGGCACCGAGCAGCAGATCCTCGAGGTCCCGGTGGACCGCGGCATCTGCTGCCACGTCGGCGGCGACATCGTCTTCGACGCCAAGGGCCTGCTCTACCTGGCGACCGGCGACGACACCAACCCGTTCGCCTCGGACAGCTTCGCGCCGATCGACGAGCGCGCCGACCGCAACCCGGCGTTCGACGCCCAGCGCAGCTCCGCCAACACCAACGACCTGCGCGGCAAGATCCTGCGCATCGAGGTCGGCGCGGACGGCTCGTACACGATCCCGGACGGCAACCTCTTCGCGCCCGGCACGGAGAAGACCCGGCCTGAGATCTACGCGATGGGTCTGCGCAACCCGTTCCGCATCGAGCTCAACCGGACCAACGGCGACCTGTACGTCGCCGACTACTCGCCCGACGCGCGCCAGCCCGATCCCGAGCGCGGCCCGGCGGGGCAGGGCAAGTGGACGATCATCCGCAAGCCCGCAAACTACGGCTGGCCGTACTGCGCGACGGCGGAGCTCCCGTACGTCGACTACGACTTCGCGACCGGCGAGTCGGGTGAACCGTTCGACTGCGCCGCGCCCGTGAACGAGTCGCCGCACAACACCGGCCTGCGCGAGCTGCCCCCGGTCGTGCAGCCGGACGTGTGGTACGGGTATGCGCTGTCGGAGAAGTTCCCCGGGCTGGAGACCGGCGGCATCGGGCCGATGGCCGGGCCGGTGTACGACTACGACCCGCGTGACGCGCGCGGCAAGAATCCCGTGGCCTGGCCGGAGTACTACGACGGTGTGCCCCTCTTCTACGAGTGGACCCGCGACTACATCAAGGCGTTCCACCCTGACGGGCGGATCGAGGACGTGCTGCCCTCGGTCTTCTTCGACGCCCCGATGGACATGGAGTTCGGCCCCGATGGGGCGCTCTACGTGCTCGAATACGGCAACGACTACTTCGAGGTGAACGATACGGCCCAGCTCTCCCGTATCGACTACATCGGCCACACGGGCAACCACAGCCCGATCCCGGCCGCACAGGCGTCGGTGACGGCCGGCCAGGCCCCGCTCGCCGTCAGTTTCACCAGCGAGGGCACGAGCGACCCCGACGGTGACCGGCTCAGGTACGCCTGGGACTTCAACGCCGATGGCAAGGTCGACTCGCGTGAGCCCGCGGCATCGTTCACGTTCAGTGAGAACGGCGTCTACGACGCCACGTTGCGGGTCAGCGACAGCGCCGGCAAGTCGGCGGCGACGTCGGTGCGGATCGTGATCGGCAACAACGCGCCGGTCGTGGAACTCGTCCAGCCGGTCACCGGCCAGCCGTTCGAGTTCGGCGACGTCGTCCAGTTCGAGGTCCGGGTCACCGATGACCAGCCGGTGAACTGCGACAACGTGGTGGTCAACTACAACCTCGGCCACGACGATCACAGCCACAACCTGAGCATGGCCCGCGGCTGCACCGGCAGCTTCCAGACCACTGCCGGCGGCCACGACCCGGAGACCGACAACCTCAGCGCCGTCTTCATCGCCGAGTACACCGACCAGGGAACCGGCGACCTGCCGGAGCTGAGCGGCAGCGACCAGGTCGTGCTCCGGCCCAGCGAATAGGAGATCCACCCATGTGCTACGGCTACCGTCCGACCAGGCGCGGCCTGCTCGCCGCGGGGCTCGGGCTCGGCGCGGCCGCGTTCGCCGCCACCTCGATGTCACCGGCCGCCGCCGCGTCCGGCCCCAAGCCGAAGGGCAGGCGCGTGCCCCCGGGCCAGATCAGCATCCAGATCTACAGCGTCCGCGACGACCTGGCCAGGGACTACGACGCCACGCTCACCTACCTGGCCGAGATCGGCTACCCGAAGGTCGAGCTCGCGCTCGGCTACTTCGGGCGTACAGCGGCGCAGCTGCGGGAGTTCCTCGACGGGCTCGGCGTCCACGCCACCTCCAGCCACGACGGCATCAGCCCCGACGACGCGGCGCTGGAGGCGAAGATCTCCAACGCGCTGACCCTGGGCCAGAGCTACATCGTGGTGCCCTACCTCGACTCCAGCAACCTGGACGACTGGAAGGGCTGGGCCGAGCGGATGAACGTCGAGGCCGAGGCCGCACGGGCGGCCGGGCTGCACTACGGCTACCACAACCACGCCCACGAGTTCACCACCGACCTCGGTGGCGGCACGACACCCTGGGACGTACTCACGAGCGAGCTCGACCCGAAGCTCGTCCACCTGGAGATCGACATCTACTGGGCGGTCACCGGCGGCGTCGGCGTCGGCGCCGCCGACCCGGTGGGCTTCGCCATCGACGTGATCCGCGACGCGCCCCAGCGCGTGCTGCAGTACCACGTCAAGGACCGGCACCTGGACGGCGACATGGCCGACCTCGGCACCGGGACGATCGACTTCCGGCGCGTGTTCGAGGCGCACCGCGTGCGGGAGTACATCGTCGAGAACGACACCCCCGACGTCACGCCGCGGCGTACGTCGGAGGTGGGGTACGACTACCTGCGTAACCTGCGCTACTGAGATCCCGCCGAGCCCGGCCCCGCGCCGGGCTCGGCACCCTCAGGCGACGCTTCCGACGAGCAACTCGCCCGTCGTCTCGTACGTGACGTAGACGACCCCGGAGCCGGTGGACCGCGTGCCGGTCAGCTTCAGGCCGGCCGCGGCCGTGCCCTCGGCGAAGATCCGCTTGCCCACGCCGAGCACGACGGGGAAGACCAGCAGGCGGTACTCGTCGACCAGGCCGGCCTGCTGCAGGGAGTGGATGAGCCGGCTGCTGCCCTGGGTGACGATCTCGCCGTCGGTGCGCTTCTTCAGCTCGGCGACCGTCTCGGCGGCCTCGCCCACCAGCACCTCGGTGTTGCGCCACTCGGCGGTCATGGGCTTGCGCGTGGTGACGTACTTGTTCATGTCGTTGATCCAGCCGCCCTCCTCGTCGGGGACGTTGGGCCAGTGCGAGGCGAGGATGTCGTACGACCGGTGGCCCAGGAGCATGCCGGTCGCGTTCGCGAACACCCCGCCCATGATCTCGCCGAAGCCCTCGTCCACGTGCGGGGCCAGCCAGCCGCCGTAGGGGAAGCCGTTGCTGTCGTCCTCGCCCGCACCCCCGGGGGCCTGCATCACACCGTCCAGCGACACGAACGCCGCGACCACCAGTTTGCTCGTCATCGTCGACTCCTCTCAGGTGGGGGCTGTTCGCCCCGCTTGGGTGACCCCAGCTTCGCGGGGGCGGTTTACGGATCTCTTACGGCTTTCCTACGGTCGGGTGCTCCGGCCCTCCGCCCTGGTGACGGTGATCGTCCCGGTGGTGGCGCGCAGGCCGAATCCGTAGCGGAAACGGCCGCGGATCTCGGCGGTCGTCAGCGCGCCGGCGATGGAGGTGGTGTACAGGCGGCGCCACGTGCCGGCGTGCTGGGCGTACGACGTGAGCGTTTCACCGGTCAGCAGCACGGCGAGGCGGTCTCCCGGCTCCAGGGTGGCCGGGATCTGGTCCGCCACGTCGAGGAACTCGCCGTTCACGCGCACGTCGAACCCGGTGGTCCCGCGGGTGTTGTTGTACCAGGCGGTGGCGTAGTCGCGGCCGTCCTTGATCCAGCCGACGAAGACGCTGTCCTCCCGCTGGCCGGTCTCGGCGAACGCGCCTATGGTCACCACGCTGAGCGCCTGGTCGGAGGCGAGCGTCTTCCCCCCGGCCATCAGGCCGAAGTACGGCTCCGTGCCGGTCCCCCTGAAGCGCCCGTCGCCGACGGTGACCGCGGGCAGCTCCTCCCCGGGGAACGGCCGGTAGGTGGCGTACCGGCCGGAGGTGTCCGCGGAGAACCCGTCGGTGAGAGCGACATGCGGGAGCGCTCCCAAATCGAGCGTGTCTCCCGGCCGCACGCGGGCCGGCGGGCTCTCCGGCTGGACCGACTTCACAGCGGTCGACCGGCTCGGCTTCGCGGTCGGTGACCGGCTGGGCTTGGCGGCCGACGATCGGCTCGGCTTCGCGGTCGGCGGCCGGCTCGGCTCCGCGGCCGGCGACCGGAGCGGTTTCGCGACCGACGACGAGAGCGGCTTCGCGACCGCCGGCAGGCTCGGCTGCGCGGGCGACGACTGGTTCGCCTGCGCGAGGGCCGGCTTCTCCCGGCCGCTGAGCCAGGGCGGCACCACCAGCACACCCGCGGTCACGAGCAGCGCCGTGGCCCCGGCCGCCACCGCGAGCACCGCTCCCTTGGAACGCCGCGGGCGCGACAGCCCGGAAGCGTTGGTGATGCTGTGCTCGCTGTGCGGCCGTGGCAGGGGTCCGCCGGTGAGGGCGCGCAGCACCTGGTCGGCGGACGGGCGGGCCGCCGGGTCCTTGGCCAGGCAGGCGAGCACCAGGGGACGCAGCGGCTCCGGCACGCCCGACACGTCGGGCCGGCCGTTCAGGATGCCGTGGAGGACCACGGGGATCGCCGAGCCGGGGAAGGCGCTGTGCCCGGTCGCGGCGAAGACCATGCTCCCGGCCCACGAGAACATGTCGGAGGCCGCGGTGAGCGGCCGGTCGGCGAACTGCTCCGGCGACATGTACGACGGCGTGCCGGTCACCTGCGTGTTGGTGGTCACGTGGTCGAACGCGCGGGCGATGCCGAAGTCGATCACGACCGGCCCCTCCGGGCCGAGGATCACGTTGGCCGGCTTGATGTCGCGGTGCACGACGCCGGCGTTGTGGATCGAGGCGAGCGCGGTCAGCGTGGAGACCGCCAGCCGTTCCAGGCCGCTGCCCGTCCGGGGCCCGTCGCGTCTGACCAGCTCGTCCAGGGACGGGCCGGGGACGTATTCGCTGACGATGTACGGTTGCCCGTCCACCAGACCGGTGCCGATGATCCGGGCCGTGCAGAAGGCGGCGACGCGCGCCGCGACCTCCGCCTCGCGCAGGAACCGGCGCCGCGTCTCGGGGTCGGCCGCGAGTTTGCGGTGCAGGACTTTGATCGCCACGCGCAGGCCGCCGGGGGACTCGCCCAGGTAGACCGTGCCCTGACCGCCCTCCCCCAGGACACTCAAGATTCGGTGTTCACCGAGCTGCCCGTGTTCCGGCGCGCGATGGACGGTCACAGCACCACTCCGCAAGGGTCGGACGATCTTTCCATGTCGCGATCAGATTAGCCGCGTACTGGGAGGTAGATCCGAAAAGAAAGAAAACGACCAGGTGTCGGCGGCCGCTCGTAGGCTCGGTGCGGGTTCTCCTCCGAAGTGGCGAGTTCTCAGGCGATCCGGCGAAGCAGGTGGCGAGTTCTCATCTGATGTGGCGAGATGATCGGGTGAGAAAGGAAGGCGCCCGATGAGCGTGCGATCTCCCCGGCTCTTCTTCTGAGAACCCCGAGGTGGCGGTAAGAACGCGACGGGTCCTGCGGATTCTCCTGGCGGTCGTCATGGTCTGTCTGCTGGCGGGTGCCGACAGGCTGGGGCCGCAGGTGCGGTACCACGTCGGGCAAGGCCTTCGAGTCGGCTATCCGGCAGGCTGGCGAGTCGATGTCGATGCTGACTTGCGCCCGCCGATGGTCATGACGGCGGAGCCGCCATGGTGGCCGTTCGGTTGGTGGGCTGACTGTCACGTGTCCCTGCTCCCGCACGGAGCCTCGTTGGAAGAAGCGGTGGATGAGCATCTCACGTACGTCCGCGACGTTTACCGCGAGGTCGTCCTGGAAAAACGCGAGAGAGTGGTAGTGGGCGCTGGTGCGGCGGCTTACCTGCTGCGTATTTCCTATGTCGAGTACGCCCCCGACATGGAAAGCTTCCCCACTGGCGAAATCGTGCTGCTCACCGTGACGGAGGATGGTCAACCGCTCAAGGTGCGCTACGTCTGCGCACTACGGCGATGTGCGTTCGAAGACGTCTCCATCCGCTCTGTCCTGAAGTCGATGGTGCCGCGCAACCGCCACGTACGCCCGGACAGGACAACTTGCGGCGGTATACCCATTACGGTGACCAAGCCGGATGCGACTGGCGAACGGCAGGTCAGCGCCGCCGGCAATCGACAGCTCAATAGAGAGGCCACACTCGGGCCATGAGTGAAACGTACGCCTCAACCTGCCGGCTCACGCCGAGTGCCGTGAGCGGACCGTCCACGATCCACGGCACCGGGCTGTTCGCCGTCGCGCCGATCCGCCGCGACGAGGTCGTGATGCGCTTCGGCGGTCAGGTCATCGACGACGCGAGCCTGGCCCGGCTGGCCACGCCGTACAGCAGCCTGACCGTCGCGGAGGGCGTCCACCTGCTGCTCGACGTCGATCACCCGGTCAGCCACGGCAACCACTCCTGCGACCCCAACCTCTGGCACCGTGACGCGACCACGGTGGTGGCCCGGCGCGCCGTCGAGCCGGGGGAGGAGCTGACCATCGACTACGCCACGCACACCGGCGTGGAGAGCTGGTCGATGGAGTGCCGCTGCGGCGCCGGCCTGTGCCGCGGCGTCGTGTCGGGCCGCGACTGGCGCCTGCCGCGCCTGCGGGCGGCGTACGCCGAGCACTGGTCCCCGCCGCTGCTCGCCCGCATCAAGGACCGCTGAGCTTCAGCGGGCTGAGAACGAGGAACCTCTCCAACGGCGTCACCCTCCACCGCACCGACATCGTCCGCATCCGCATCCGCATCATCCGTTGAGCATCCCTGGGATTAAACAGGGGCGGTGCTTGGCTGTGTCGGGGCAGATGTGTAGTGCTGTGACTCAGGCGACGAGCAAGGTGGGTGGAGTTGGATGGCCGGAAGTGTGGACGTCGCGGCGCTGAAGCGGCGCATGGGGCGGGTCGGGGTCTGGAACGGCACGCTGGGCGGGGAGTCGGCGGCGTTCGAGCGGGACGCCGCCGCCGAGATCGAGAGCCTCGGCTACGGCACGCTCTGGATCGGTGAGGTGCCGTCCGGCAAGGAGGCGTTCACGCACGCGGCGGTGCTGCTGAGCGGGACGCGGTCGCTGATGGTCGCCACCGGCATCGCCAGCATCTGGTCCCGCGACGCGGTGGCCGCGGCGAACGCCGCGAACACCCTGGCCGAGGCGTACGACGGCCGGTTCGTGCTCGGCCTGGGCGTGAGCCACGCGCCGTTGGTGAACACCCGGGGGCACGACTACGGCAAGCCCGTCTCGGCGATGCGCGCCTACCTCGACGGCATGGACCAGGCCGAGTACATGGGCCCGCTCCCGGAGCCGGTGCCGCGGCTGCTGGCGGCGCTGCGGCCGAACATGCTGGAGCTCGCGGCGCGGCGGGCGCAGGGGGCGCACCCGTACTTCGTCACCCCCGAGCACACCGCCCGCGCCCGCGAGGCGCTCGGCCCCGAGCCCGTGCTGGCTCCCGAGCAGACGGTGTTGCTGGAGACCGACCCTGAGCGGGCGCGGGACGTGGCGCGCCGGTTCACCTCGCGTTACCTGGCCCTGCCCAACTACGTGAACAACCTGCGCGCCCTCGGCTGGGACGACGCCGACCTCATCGACGGCGGCAGCGACGCGCTGGTGGACGCCATCGTGGTGTGGGGCGAGCCGGAGAAGGTGATCGAGCGCGTACGGGCCCACCTCGACGCGGGGGCCGACCACGTCTGCATCCAGCCCCTCGCCGACACCTCGCAGCAGGTGCTCGAACACCTTCGCATCCTCGCCGAATCCGACGTCATCGCCTCCTGACCCGACCGGCTCGCCGCACCGGCGGCGGCCGATCACGCAGAAGGGCTACCCCTCGCGCAGGGGTAGCCCTTCGCGTCGCCTGAGGGACGTCACTTCGTGGACAGGCCCAGTGCCTCGGCGGCGGTTTCCAGGGCGGCGAGGTGGTCGTCGGGGGAGCGCAGACCGGCGTTCATGGTGTTGATCGCGAGGTGCGTGGCACCGGACTCCTCCCACTCGCGGGCCGTGGCCGCCAGCTTGTCCGCGTCGCGCGTCCAGGCCAGGCGGCCTTCCATGCCGAGCGCCGACGGGTCGCGCCCCGCCTCGGAGGCGGCCTGCTCGACCATGGCCTTCGCCTCGTCCAGCTCCGGGCCCGGCCCCATCTGCGGGAACCAGCCCTCGGCCAGCCGCCCGGCCCGCCGGTACGCCCGGGGCGACTGCCCGCCGAACCAGAGCGGGATCGGCTGCTGCACCGGCAGCGGCGCCAGCCCCGCGCCCGTCACCCGGTCGAAGTGGCCCTCGAACGTGATCGACTCCTCCGTCCACAGCCGGCGCAGCAGCTCCACCTGCTCCTCGACGCGCCTGCCCCGGGTGCCGAAGTCCTGGCCGAGTGCCTCGTACTCGACCGCGTTCCACCCCAGCCCCACGCCGAGCCTGAACCGCCCGGACGTCAGCAGGTCGATCTCGGCCGCCTGCTTGGCCACCAGGGCCGTCTGCCGCTGCGGCAGGATGATGATGCTGGTGACGAGCTCCAGCGAGGTGATCGCGGCGAGAAAGCCGAAGAGCACCATCGGCTCGTGGAACGTGGACCGCACGTCGTAGGGGCCCTGCCAGCCCTTGTGCACGGCGGGGTCGGCGCCGACGACGTGGTCGTAGGCGATGATGTGCCGGAAACCCAGCTCCTCGACCTGCTGCCCGTACGCGCGCACCGCGCCGACGTCCCCGCCCATCTCGGTCTGCGGAAAGACAACACCGATCTGCATATATGGCTCCGCCCGAAGATCCTGCTCGATGAACGACCATCATCGCCCGTGACGACGCGTCACCGCCCATCGACGCTCCGGGACGGCCGGTCGGCGGTCAGGGCGGCCTCGTGGAGGACACGCCGTACGGCTCGGCCGTCCTCGGGGAATCGATGGCGGCGAACGTGATCGCCGCGGATCGGCGAGACGGGTCATCCAAGGCTGTCGTTTCGGCGTGCCTTCCACACTGCCGGCCCGGCCATCAGGATGAGGACGCCGGCGAGCCAGAGGATGCCCTGGAGTGGCAGGGCGTCGACGATTGTGCCGCCGGCCAGCGCGCCGAGACCGATCGAGAGGTTGAACACCGCCACCCATAGAGCGGAGGCTTCCTCGACCGCTTGTGGCGCGGCTTTGATCATCCATGTCTGGAGGCTGGTGGAGACCCCGCCGTACGCCAGGCCCCAGATGACGAGCAGCGTCACCCCGCCCGCGGCGGTGAGCCCTGCCATGGGGTAGAGCAGCACGGTCACTCCCAAGGTGGCGGCGATGGTGAGGACCGTGCGATGGAGCCGTTTCGCCACGGTGGCACCCGCGATGAAGTTCCCTGCGACGCCCGCCATGCCGAATCCGAACAGCAGTGGTCCGACGAGTTGCTCGTCGATGCCGGACAGATCCCGCAGCACGGGGCTGATGAACGTGTAGGCCGCGAAGTGGCCGGTCACGATCAGGAAGGTCGCCACGATGCCGGTCCGGACGCCCTGGTTGCGGAACTGGTCGGCGAGCCGCCGCAGGCCGACGGGTTGAGCGGCGGTCAACGGTGGCAGCACGGCCAGCAAGGCGACCAGCACGACCAGTGCGAGGGCGCTCAGCGCGCCGAACGCGATCCGCCAGCTCGCCAGCCCGCCGATCATCGTGCCGATGGGGACGCCGAAGACGTTCGCCGCGCCGACGCCGCCGAAGATGATCGCCGTGGCCCGCGGCACGAGCGGGGCGGGGACGAGCCGGACGGCCAGACCGCCGGCGATGGCCCAGAACCCGCCGATCGCCACCCCGACCAGCACGCGGGCGACGATCAGGAGCGGATAGTTCGGGGCCAGGGCGGAGGCCAGGTTGGCGAGCGTCATGAGACCCATCAAGGCGACGAGCAAGAGCCGGCGATCCATCCTGCCGACGAGTACCGGGACCGATGGCGCCGCGACGGCGGCGACGATGCTGGGGACCGTGACCATCAAGCCCGCCGCACCCTCAGAGACCGACAGTGTCGATCCGACAGGGGTGAGCAGCCCGATGGGGAGCTGCTCGGCCGTCACCAGGAGAAATGTGCCGAAGGCCACGGCGGACACCGCGATCCAATGATTCCTCGCTGACGCGTCTCGCCCGGTGATCGCAGGGTCCGTTGCCGTCACGTCGAATCTCCCCTCTCTCATTCGGGAGCGATCGCTCCCATATGACGGCACACCCTAATACGGGAGCGATCGCTCCACAACGTCGGTAGAGTGGTGAGCATGGCACGGCCCAGGGAGTTCGACGAGCAGGACGTGATCGCCAAGGCGACCGACCTGTTCTGGCGTCGCGGCTACAACGCCACGTCCGTCCGCGATCTGGGCGCCGAGCTCAGACTCAAGCAGAGCAGCCTGTATCGCACCTTCAACGACAAGCGCACACTGTTCTTGCGGACGCTGGATCACTATCGGGCGACGGAGTCCACACAAGCCGAGGAACAGCTCAGCGCCCCCGGCCCCAGTCTCGAAATCCTGCGGGAGTGGCTCATCTGGATGATCACACACGAGGCTGGTCGCGGCTGCTTCGTGGTCAATACGGCTGCCGAACTCGGCACCACCGACCCTGAGGTCCAGCGAAAAACCGAGGCCGCGTTCGACGTCACCAGGAAAACCCTGGCGTCACTGCTCCGCCGCGGGATCCGCGACGGCGACCTGCCCGCCGCGTTGGACATCGACGCCGCAGTGGAGCTGCTGTTCACGACGGTGCTTGGCCTGCGCGTACGCGAACGCGCCGGACACGACCCCCAACGGCTCACCACAGCAATCGACTTCACGATCAAAACGCTCGCGACATCTGCGACCTGACCACGCCCATCCCGGTCGCGGAGCAATGAGGGACCGGCCGCACCCGCCGCCGTTCGGCAGGTTCTGACAGCCGGGCCTGCCGGTGTCGGAGGAGCCTGTTCCCACGACGGTCACCGTAGTGGGGGATCAGTGAGGCGTGGCCTTGGCTCCGGTGGGGGCGATGGGGTACCAGGCGCCGTCGGCGCCCTGGCCGTGCATGTCACCTGGTCGTGTGTCGCCCGTGTGGCGGTAGACGGGCCGGCCGCCGACGGTGAGCTGGATGGTCCCGTCCGCGCGCCGGATGGCGCCGACGGCGGACGGGTCGACCCCCGGGGAGAGGTAGACCTTGCCGCCCTCCCGGATGGTGACCGGCGGGAAGACCAGCGCGCACGCGTCGGCGCAGCTCGACACGTCCGGGGCGTCGTGGTCGGTGCGGTAGAGGGTCGAGCCGTTCACATCGGTCAGGTACGCGCCCACCGCGTCGGACGAGGCGACGGAGAGCTGCACCCACTTGGCCGGCTGCGGCTGCGGTATCGCGCCCACCGGGGTCCCGCCGTCGCCGGTCAGGCCGTGCTCCGCGGCCGTGCCGCCGACCAGTTGCAGGCCGGTGTTCGAGACGGGCGAGGACGGGGCCGAGGCGGCGGGCCCGGAGTCGACGAGGACGAGGGTCTTCCCGCAGGCGGCCATGCCCAGCAGGAGGCAGGCGGCCAGCAGGCCCACGCGTACGCGCCGGCCGTACGTGAAGATCATCGTGTCACTCCTCGAAACGGGTGTCCGGGACCTGGACCGTGCGCAGGGTGCCGTCGCCCAGGTGCAGGTGGCCGCGTCCCGGCTGCGGCGGCCGGCCGATGACGCCCCGGGACAACCGCACGCCCACCAGCTCTCCTTCGGCGAAGTTCTGCGGCGAGAGCAGCAGGCCCGACCGGTTGCGCTTGACCTGGGCGATCCAGCCGCCCAGGGTCGTGGACAGCACCTCGGCGTTGCCGCCCGCGACCACGCCCCAGCCGGGGCCCGCGCCGCCCCGGGCGAGCAGCGTCAGGTCCGGTTCGAGGTCGGAACGGGCGAGCAGCTCGGCGTCGTCCACGACGATGACGCCGTACTCCTCGGGCACCTTGCGCAGCGTCTCGCGGAAGGCGGCCTGCGTGATCTCCGCGTCCGCGAGGACGGCGGCGACACCCGACGCCCCGGAGAGCCGCCGCAGCGGCGAGCGCGCCGGGGTCAGGACGATCAGCCCCGCGCCCGCCTCCAGCAGCGACGAGGCGATGGCGGCCAGCGCGGTGCTGCGTCCCGAGCGGGGCGGCCCGGCGACCACGAAGGTCGGGATCTCCGCCAGGTCAGGGCCGAGCGCCGTGAGCGTGTCGCCGCCGACGGCGACCATCGGCCGCGTGGGGAAGAGCCCGCCGGGGCCGCGCAGCGCACGGGCCTCGGCGTACGAGATCCGGTCGGGCAGCACGTCCAGGCGCATCGGCCGCCGCTCGGGCGGCACGCCGCTCTCGCGGGCGGTCAGCTCCTGTCCGAGTGCCGCCAGCGCCCGGGCCTGGCCGGCGCCGGTCAGGTCGGGGCCGAGGACGGCGATCTGGACCTCGCTGAGGTCCCGCGCCCTGATGCCGCGGCCGGGTGGCATGTGCTCGGGCACGTTCCTGGTGCTGAGCCCGATCACGTTGTAGTCACCGCGGTCGTTGAGCCGCAGCACGATCCGGTCCTCGGTCGTGCCGGCGTACCGGCTGGAGCCGAGCAGCCGGTCACCGGCGAGCACGAGGTGGATGCCGGCGGCGGCGCCGTCGCGCATGAGGCGGACCAGCCGCGTCAGATAGCTGCCGTTGTCGTGGACGGCGTAGTCGCGTTCGAACACCTCGAACCGGTCCAGCAGGACGACGACGTGCGGCGGCCGTTCGCCCGGCGGCAGGAGGCGGCGCAGCTCGGCCAGGTCGGCGACGCCGCGTCCGCCGAGCAGGGCCTGGCGGGCGGTGAGCTCGGCCACGAGCCGGTCGAGCAGCCTTCCGAGGCGCTCGATCTCGGTGCGGTCGACGACCGTCCCGCAGTGGGGGAGCGCGGTCAGGGCGTTCAGCGCGCCGTTGCCGCAGTCGATGCCGTACAGGTGGAGGTCCGTGGCGCCGTGTGCGCGGGCGAGTGCGGCGGCGAGCGTGCGCAGGACCTGGGACCTGCCGGTGCGCGGCGAGCCGATGACGTGCAGGTGGCCGGCGCGGTCGAGGTCGAGGACGAGCTCGGCGCGGCGCTGCTCGCCGGGCAGGTCCACCAGCCCGTAACCGACCGCCGGCAGCGCGGCCTCACCCACAGCGGCGCCGGTGGGCGCGGGTCGTCCCGTCGCGGTCGCGTTCACCGGGCTCAGGTCGGACAGGTGCAGGGTCTCGGGCAGGGCCGGGAGCCAGGGGCTGGGCTGGCGGGGGATGCCCGCCGTACGGGCGGCCGCGGCGATTGCCTCGGTGAGGACGGCCAGGTCGGTGGCGGTGTCCTGGCCGGCGGCGACCGTACGGGCCGGGGCCTGGGTGACCGGCCCGCCGAGCTCCCGCCAGTCCACCCGCACCGCCCGCAGCGCGGCGCCTGCGGCGCTCACCTCGTACGCCGGGCGCCTGCCGCCCACCCGGCCGGCCTGGAACGGCAGCAGGGCGGCGGGCCCGAGCCGTGCGTACGCCCGCCCCGGCGTACGCGTCGAGATCTCGCCCGCGTCGGGCGCGTCGATGATGTCGCGGCTCTCGCTGACGTCGGTGGTGCGCAGCGCGATGCGCAGGTTCGTGTTGGCCCGGATGTCCGCCGTCACCGCGCCCGCGGGCCGCTGGGTCGCGAGGACGAGGTGGATGCCGAGCGAGCGCCCGCGCTGCGCGATGTTGACCAGCCCGCTGACGAAGTCCGGCAGCTCCCGCACCATCGAGGCGAACTCGTCGATGACCAGCAGCAGCCGCGGCAACGGCGCCAACGAGCCGTCACGGGCGCGTTTGTCCTGGTAGTCGGGCAGGTCCTTGGCGCCGGCCCCGGCCAGCACCCGCTCGCGGCGGCGCAGCTCCGCGCCCAGCGAGACCAGCGCGCGTTCGACGAGGTGGGTGTCGAGGTCGGTCACCAGGCCGACCGTGTGCGGCAGCTCCGCGCATTCGGCGAACGCGCTGCCGCCCTTGTAGTCGACCAGCACGAACGTCATCTCGTCCGGCCGGTTCGCCACCGCGAGGGAGGCCACCAGGGTCTGGAGCAGCTCGGACTTGCCGGAGCCGGTCGTCCCGGCGATCAGCGCGTGGGGGCCGTCGCGTACCAGGTCCACGGCGAAGTCGCCGTCGAGCCCGGTGCCGAGGACGGCCCGGGTGCCGCGTCCTGAGGTTGTCCAGCGGGCCAGGATCGCGTCAGGGGTGGGCGGTTCGACGCGCAGGACGTCCAGGAGCCGGACGGCGTCGGGCAGCGTGGACCCGGCCTCCTCCGAGCGGCCCGCCGCGCGCAGGGGAGCCAGGGCGCGGGCGACCTCGTCGTACCAGTCGGGGCGGGGCGAATCGGGGCGTACTCGCGTCATGGCGACGGAGCCGCGGGTCCGTACGGCGAGACCGCCCTCGCCGGGGGCCACGACGGCGCCGCACTCCTCGGGCAGCAGCCGCTCCTCGGCCGCCAGGCAGACGGTGTGGACGCCGACGGACGGGCCGTCGCGCAGCAGCGTCACGACGCCCGGCAGGGTGCGCACGCGGCGGGCGTCCTCCATGACGACGAGCACCGCCGGGGCGGACGGGTCGGCGCCCGCGGCGAGCCGGGCGGCCACCAGCCTGCCCAGCTCACCGAGCCGCCGCGCGACGGACTCCGCGCCGGTGCCGACGAACGCGTACGTGTCCTCGCCCTGCGGCCGGGTGTGCGGCAGCCAGCGCGTCCACGACCACGCCTGTTCGCCCGCGGCCGAGGTCAGCACGCAGATGCGCAGGTCGGCCGGGCTGTGCAGGACGGCGGCCTGGGCCACCAGCCAGCCGGCCAGGGACACGGCCGCCTCCCCGGCCAGGCCCACCACGCCGCCGTCGCGTACGGACACCGGCACCGGCACGTCCTTCAGCATCGGCGAGGTCCGCCGCCGGTACTCCTCCAGCGCCCGGTCCTCCACGGTGATCGCGGCGGGCACGTCGGCGGTGCCGACGCGGACGGTGAGGAAGTCGGGGTCGCGGCGGCGGCGCTCCCACAGCCGCTCGGACGGCAGCGCGGCCATCCGCAGCAGCGAGGCCGGGTCGGGCATCGCCAGCCGCCGGTTGTGCTGCTCGGCCAGCACGGCGGCGGTGACGTCGGTGCGTACGCGGGCCACACGCTTCTCGTGCTCGGCGAGCTGGTCCGCGTAGCCGATCCGGCTCTGCTTGCGGTTGCCGGACTGGGTCAGCAGCGCGCCGATCGGCGAGAGCAGCGCGAAGAAGACGAACGCCCACGTACCGGTCACCACGATCGCGACGACGGCGGCCAGCGCGGGCACCAGCAGGATGGGCAGCAGCGGCAGGACGCGCCGCTGCGGCTTGTCCGGCGGCGCCGGCAGCTGGAAGTGCGGCGCCGGAGAGTCGGGGACGAAGCGCGGCGGCCGGTTGAACTCCAGGCTCAGCCCGTCGGGCGTCAGTGGGGCCCGGTTCTGCGTCGCCGTGGACAGCTCCAGCAGGTTGGCGCCCGCCTCCAGCTGGCTGCCCTCCGGCCAGGCGGCGGCGCCCGACAGGGTCGCGCCGTCCAGCAGCGCGCCGCCCACCGGGGTGACCTCGACGGAGGCGTCCACCCGGACGAGGACGCGGACGGCCACCGGGGGAGCGGCCCCGTCGAGGCGGACCCGGCAGGTGGGAGCGCTCCCGATGTCGTACTCGCCCGGCGGCAGGCGGTAGACCGTCCCGGCGCCGGGGCCGCTCACCACCCGGAGCTCGACCGTGCCCTCGGCGTACTCCGCCACGGGCGGCGGGACGCCGAGGCCCAGGTCGAGCCCGTCCCGTACGCCTGACTCCGCCAGCGTCGCCGCCGGGTCCGCGGGGTGCGGGCCGAGGTAGAGCGCGGGCACCTCCGGCACGCCGTGGGGCGACAGGACCCGGGACAACTCCGCGGCGAGCTCCCCCACGCGGGCGGACGGCTCGGCCTCGACGACGACGGCCGCCGGCGTCTTCGGGCTCCGCGCGTCGCGGACGCTGACGTTGATGCGCACGGTCGGGACTTCCTCGTCAGGCGGTGGCCGTGAACTGGCTGGCGATCTGCTGGTCGGCCTCCTGGAAGCTGGTGCCGGCGGTCTTGAGCACCTGGCTCATGTCCTGCAGGCTCTGCGTCACCTGCTCGAAGCCCTTGCTGAACTCGTCGAACTTCGCCTGCATGGCCTGCTGCGCGGTGGGCGTCTGGAAGCCCTCGCTGAGCAGCGCCTGCACCTGGGTGCGCACGCCGTTGAGCCGGTCCTGCAGATCGGTGAAGGCGGCGCTCAGCGCGTCGGACGTCTGGGCGGTCTGGTTGAGATCAACGGTGAAGTCGGGCATCGGGACTCCTCTGGTCGGGGGATCGAGACGGTGGCGGATCACCGGGGGCGGGACGCCTCTCCGGCCCCCGGCGTCACTTTGTACACTGACGCACCGGAAGAAAGGTAGCAGGTGGGAATTTTGAGGCTGAAAACTTCTGTGTGCCATCGTGTTCCGCCTGTTCCGCTCACGGTCGCCGTGCTGCTGGCGTTGTGCGCGCTGCTCTGGCCCGCGTCGCCCGCGCTCGCCGCCCCCGACGGCGACCTCGTGAAGGTGTACGTCGTCAAGAGCCCTGACCAGAACGGCGGCCTGCCGGAGAACCTGCGCTCGATCGCCCAGCGCACCCTCGGCGACGCCGGGCGGTGGAGCGAGATCTTCGCCCTCAACCAGAACCGGCCGCAGGACGACGGCGGCGCCCTCACCGACCCGGCCGACCTCCACCCCGGGTGGCTGCTACGCCTGCCCAAGGACGCGAGCGGCCCCGAGATCCGGATGGCCCGCGAGACGACGACCGTCGCCGGCTACGGCATCCCCCTGCCCGCCGCGATCGCCGCGGTGGTGGCCGTCCTGCTGGGCCTGGTCACGGCCGGGGTGCTGGCCCGGCGCAGGCTGCGCGCCGCCGCCCTGGCGGTGGGCCGCCGGGCGTACCGGCTCGGCGATCCCGTACGGCGTTCACGCCGGCGCCGCTACCGGGTGTCCCTGACGGCGGCCCTCGCCCAGGATCTGGACACCCCGGCCCGCGCCGCCCGCGCCGTACAGGACCTGGCTGCGCGCGAGCCGTCGACACGCGGCTCCGTCCACGCCGTCGTGGTGGACCGCGAGGACGTGACGGCCTGGGTCGACACCGCAGCCTGGCCCCCGGCCCCGTGGGAGCCGGTGGACCGGGCCCGGTGGCGGCTGGCCTCGCGGCAGACGCCCGCCCGTACGACGCTGAACGGGCCGGCGGTGGCCGCGCCGCTCGCGCGGGCCGGCGTACGCGACGACGGCGGCCAGGTCTTCGTGAACCTCGGCCGCCTCGACGGCATCCTCAGCCTCACCGGGGACGCGGACGTCGCCCGGGACGTCGTCCACGGGCTGATGGCCGACGTCCTGCGCACCGACCCCGGCCTGCCGGTCGCCGTCGTGGGCGGCCCGCCCGCCGCGCTGCCGCCCGGCGCGACGCTCGTCAACCCCGCCGAGCTCTTCCACCAGGCCCCGCCCTGGCCGTCCGGTCGCGGCGGCGGCGCCGTACGCGCCACGGCCCGCCGCCGCGACCTGCGCGGGCTGCTGGTGGTGACCGGCACGCCCACGGCGGCGGAGACCGAGCGGCTGCACGCCGTGTGCGCCGCGAGCGGGCTCGGCTGGACGGGCCTGGTCTGCGGGGACGTCGACGGGGCGCACTGGCGCTGGCACGCGGCGGACGACGGCAACGTCACCATCCCCACCCTGAACGTCACCGTGACGGCTCCGGCTTGTCGGCCTTGACCTATATGCTCCTGCGCCATGCCGACCTCACCCACGTCGCTCGATCTGGCCTTCGCCTTGCTCCGGGAGGGCCGCCTGGTCGACGCCGAACAACTCATGGTGCGTGAGCTGCGCACCACCGAGCTCCAGCACGGCCGTGACACCCCGCAGTGGGCGTCGGCCCAGTGCGATCTCGGCACCGTCCTGCTCAACTCCGACCAGCCCGAGCGCGCTGTGGAGTGCTATCGCGCCGCCTGCTCGATCCCGCGGCCCCAGGACCCGGAGGCGGCCAAGGATCTGCTGACCTACCGCCTCAACCTCGGCATGGTGCTGGCGATGTCGGGGCGGCTGGACGAGGCCGAGACCGAGCTGCGCCGCAACCTGCAGGAGCGCCTCGACTTCTACGGCCCCGAGCACGCCGGTTACGCCTTCGGCCTGGAGCCGCTGGCCGACGTGCTGCTCCGGCGCGGCGACCTGCGGGGAGCCCGCGCGGCCGTCGAGGAGACGATCGGCATCTTCTGGCGCGACGGACACGAGAGGGTCGCCACCGCGCTGGCGCTGCGGGCGCGGATCGTGACGGCCGCCGGAGGCCAGGAACCCGCCTTCCCCGCCCTGGAACAGCTGCCGGACGAGATCGTCGAGGAGCTGGCCCGCGCCGTGCTGAACCGGACCGGCGAGCACCCCGACTCGGACGGAGTCGTGCTGTCCCGCCTCGCCGAGGCCGTGGAGGCGCGGCTCGGCCCCGACCACCAGATGACGCTGAACGTGCTGTCCCAGCTGGCCAACGCCGGTCGCGACCGCGGCGACGAGAGCGGCCGCGTCGAGGCGATCCAGAAGGTGCTCGCCTCGTACGAGCGGCAGGGCAGGCACGACGACGCGCTCATGGCCGAGCTGGGCCTCGCGATGGCGCAGAGCGACGCCGGTGACCTCGACGGGGCTCTGGTGACGTACGCCCGGGCGCGGGCCCGTGCGGAGCGCATCGGCCGTCCGGAGCTGACCGCGCAGGTGCTGCGGAACTGGGGTCTCGCGCTGTCGGAGGCCGGCCGTACGGGCGAGGCCGAGCCGTGCCTGCGCGAGGCCGTCGCCGCCGCCGAGTTCAGCGGCGACGCGGAGCTGCTCGGACGCTCGCGGATCGCCCTCGGCCTGTTCCTCCAGCACCAGGAACGCCTGGCCGAGGCGGGTCAGGTCGTCGAGGCCGGGCTGGCCACCCTCGACGTGGCACACCGCGACGCGGTCGTCGGCCGCAGCCACCTGGGCGCGATCAAGGAGGGCCGGTCGTGCGGCTGCGGCGACATGCCGGGCGCGATGGCGGCGGCGTTCCGCGAGTTCGTCCTCGGGCGGCTGCCGCAGGACCTGCTCGCCGGGCTCGACGTGACCATCGCCGACGGAGACTTCTCCGTCAACGTCGAGCTGCGCCGCGAGCCTACGGAGCAGGAGCTGGAACACCTGAACGCCGTCATGCAGACCGCCACCGCCGAGTTCCGCCGCCGCGTGACGACAACGAGCTAGCCGGGCTCGCCCGCCGTCAGATCCAGCCGCGGGCGGCCGCCTCGGCGCCGGCCTGGAAGCGGGTCTCCGTGCCGAGCCTGGCCATGATCGTGGCGATCCGGCGGGTGGCGGTCCGCGCGCTCACTCCCAGCTGGCGGGCGATGGCCTGGTCCTTCAGGCCGGCCTTGAGCATCTGGAGCAGCAGCAGGTCGTCCTCGCTCGGCTCGTCCCGGCTCTCCGCCCGGGCGGGCCGGGCGATGGGGGTGGCGCGGCGCCAGTACGCCTCGAACAGCTCGATGAGCGCGTCCAGCAGGCCGGACGGGTGGACGACCACGAGGCTGTCGTAGCTGCCGCCGACCAGCGGCACGAGCGCGACCTTGCGATCCATGATGCGCAGCTTGAACGGCAGGTCAGGCAGCAGCCTGGCCTGCTCCCCGAGGGCCACCAGCTTCACCACCGTGTCGAACCGGCCGGACCGCTGCATGGACTCCGGGCAGTACACCGAGCGGACCTCCACGCCCCGCTCGATCATCGCCCGGGTGCCCGCCGTCTCGCTCTCGTTCGTGTCGGACTCCCCGTCCGGCCGCTCCAGGTAGGGCGGCCGGTCGAGCACCCACAGGTGCGTCCTGATCGCCCGGGTGAGTTCGTCCACCCGCTGGTTGACGGCGTTCCGGCCGGACAGCACCTCGACGAGCCGGCCGGGGTCGTACCGCAGCCGCCCCACCTGGTAGGCGTGGGCGAGATCCGCCACCTCCTCCTGCACCCTGCCGAGGGCGGTCTCCATCTCCACCCGGCGGCGGCTGACCAGCGCCGGCACCGCGGTGAGGGGCTCGACCGGGCGGTAGCGGCCGGGCGCGATCCGGCGGACGAGGTCCAGCGCGGTGAGCCGGGCCAGGGCGTGCCGGACCCGCGAGGAAGGCGCGCCCAGAGCGGCGGCGAGCTCGGCGACGCCCTGTTCGCCCTGGTCGAGCAGGGTTCGATAGACGTCTTCCGCGAACTCCTTGATGCCCAGCGCCGCTAACACAGGCGCTCCTTCCGGCCGCTAAACCTCTTCCGGCTGACCACTTTCGCCACAGTGGCAGAAGTCGTCACGACAGTATCTCGACAACCACAGTCAGGGAGAAGTTCACTTTCCTTGCCAAAACCACCCGTTGCAGAAGATTACCTACATAACACGCAATGTCCCTCCTCGCCCCCGGAGCACCCCACGTGGCCTTGACGTCACATCGAACCGCCGCCGCGTACGGCGCGGTGGTCCTCATGGCGCTCGCATTCGCGGCGCCAACACCCCCGACCTCCCCCGAGGCGGCGACCACCCAGGTCGCCGCCGGCCGCTACCTCGTCACGCTCGCCGAGAAGCCGATCGCCACCTACGCGGGCGGCGTGGCGGGCATCGGCCGCACCAAACCGGACAGGGGCCGCAAGCTCGACGTCGGCTCCGCGGATGCCGAGCGCTACCGCGCCCACCTCACCGCCCGGCAGCGGGAGGTGGCCTCCGCCGTGGGCGTCACGCCCGTGCGGCACTTCGCCGTCGCGACCAACACCTTCGTCGCCGACCTCACCGGGGCCCAGGCGCTCACCCTGATGAGGTCGCGGGGCGTCGTGTCCGTCGTCCCGAACAGGCTCCTCAAGCCGGCCGACGACCGCAACTCCGCCGACTTCCTCAAGCTTTCCGGGCCCAAGGGCGTGTGGTCGGCGCTGGGCGGTACGGATGAGGCGGGCAAGGGCGTCGTCGTCGGCGTCATCGACACCGGCGTGTGGCCGGAGAGCGCCTCGTTCGCCGCGCCCGCGCTGACCGCCACCCCGCCCGGCGACGACGACCCGTACCGGCCGTACGCGCGGGCCGGCGAGGTCGTCATGCGGAAGGCGGACGGAGGCACGTTCACCGGGACCTGCCAGGCCGGCGAGCAGTTCACCGCCGCCCTGTGCAACGAGAAGATCATCAGCGCCCGCTACTTCAGCGACGGCTGGACGCACGCGGTGCCGCCGGAGCAGCGGGCCGACTACCTGTCGCCCCGCGACGCCCAGGGCCACGGCACCCACACCGCCTCCACGGCCGCCGGCAACGCCGGGGTCGAGGCGGACGTGGCGGGCGTCGGCTTCGGCGAGATCTCCGGGGTGGCCCCCGGGGCCGCGATCGCCGTCTACAAGGCCCTCTACCAGGGCAGGACGTCCGACGACACCGGCGGCACGGAGCAGGACATCGTCGCCGCCATCGACCAGGCCGTCGCCGACGGCGTCGATGTGCTCAACTACTCCGTCGGCACCGTGGCCGAGTCGGCCGTCACCGACCCGGTCCAGCTCGCGTTCCTCAACGCCGCCGCGGCCGGGGTGTTCGTCTCGGCGGCGGGCGGCAACAGCGGGCCGGACGCGAGCAGCCTGGACAACACCGCGCCGTGGGAGACCACCGTGGCGGCGTCCACGATCGGGCAGTACACGGCCACCGTTGCGCTGGGCGACGGCCGCAGCCTCACGGGCGTCAGCACCACGGTCGCGGCGGAGGTGAAGGACAGGCCGCTGGTGCTCGCCGCCGCGGTGAAGAACGCCGCCGCCGCGGACGGCGCGGCGGCCGCCTGCCTGCCGGACTCCCTCGACCCGGCGAAGGCCGCCGGCACGATCGTCGTGTGCCAGCGCGACGCCGGCCCGCGGGCGGGGAAGTCCGCCGAGGTCGCGCGGGCGGGGGGCGCCGGCATGGTGCTGGTCAACACCTACGACTACACGACCGACCCCGACCTGCACGCGGTGCCGACCGTGCACCTCAACGTCCCGGCCGCGACGACGGTGCGGACGTACGCGGCCACCGAGGGCGCGCGGGCGAGCCTCGTGCCCGGCGGGGATGACATGCCGTACCCGCAGGTCGCCGTCTTCTCCTCGCGCGGGCCGTCCGAGATCAACGACGGCGACCTGCTCAAGCCGGACATCGCCGCCCCCGGCGTGTCCATCCTCGCGGCGGTGGCGCCGCCCGCCTACGCGGGGCACGACTTCGACTTCCTCTCCGGCACCTCGATGGCCACGCCGCACGTCGCCGGGCTCGCCGCTCTCTACTTCGGCGAGCACCCCACCATGTCGCCGATGGCGGTCAAATCCGCGCTGATGACCACCGCGGGCCCGATCAGCACCGCGACCGGCGAGGTCAGCACCGACGTCTTCGCGTACGGCGCCGGCGAGGCCGACCCGTCGAAGATGCTCGCCCCCGGCCTGGTGTACGACTCCGGCGAGGACGACTGGCTCGGCTACCTGGAGGGCCGCGGCGTCGACACCGGCACCGGCGTGCCGGCCATCGCCCCGAACGCGCTGAACTACCCGTCCATCGCGGTCGGCGACCTCATGGGCACGGTGTCCGTCCGCCGCGAGGTCACCGCGCTGACCCCCGGCGTCTACCACGCGGAGATCGACCTCCCGGGCATCGAGGCCAAGGTGAAGCCGCCCACGCTGAAGTTCGACGAGGCCGGGCAGACCAAGGAGTTCACGGTCACCTTCGCCCTGGGCAAGGGCACGCCGGGGCAGGCCCACAGCGGCTCGCTCACCTGGACGGGCGCCGGCGCCGCCGTGCGCAGCCCGATCGTGGTCACGCCGCAGGTCGTCGTCGCCCCGGAGACGCTCACCGGGAGCGGGGCCACGGGGAGCATCACGTTCCAGATCACCCCGGGCGTGCCTAAGCTGCCGATCGACGTCTACGGCCTGGAACACGCCGAGCCGGTCGCCGGTTCGGTCGCGCCGGGCGGCGAGCAGGACGTGACGTTCACGGTGCAGCCGGACACCAAGCTGCTGCAGACCGTCGTACGGACCGACGCGCCGGCCGGCTCGCTGCTGCCGCTGCTCGTCCGCCTGCCGGAGGACGCGACCTCCATCTTCGACGGCGGCGTCATCGTCGCGTCGGCGGACGACCCCGCCGACCCCGCGATCACCGTGGTGGAGCCGGAGCCCGGCCGGTACGCGCTCGCCGTCTTCTCGTTCGGAGCCGCGGATGTGTCGTTCACCACGCAGGTCAACACGGTGCCCGTCAAGGGCGGCGGCGGCAGCCTCACGCTCTCGCCCCGGCACCCCGAGGTGACGCCGGGGACGCCGATGGACCTCACGCTCTCCTGGTCCGGCCTGACCGGCACCGGGCGGCACACCGGCTACCTCGAATACCCCGACGGCACCGGCACGGTGGTGTCCGTCGGCTGAACCGCGGAACCGCTGAAGGGTCGCCGGCCCCCGCTCGGCGACCCTTCGAGCGGTTACCAGGCGCCGTTGGCGGAGTAGAGCTGCCCGCGGACGGCGCCGCCCGGGAACTGGCCGGTGTGCAGGTTGGCGTACCAGTTCTTCGGGTTCTTGGAGATGCCCTTGGCGGTGTCCTTCTTGATCGGGGCGGTGCCGGCCAGGCCGTTCACGCCCGCGGGCAGGCCGTTGGAGTCGGCGAACAGGTCCACCGCCACCGGGCCGTTCTTGCCCTTGGCGCCGCTGTGGATGTGGGCCCTGTCTCTTATA